>VGZH01000001.1 GCA_016872645.1 Planctomycetota bacterium
ATTCAACTACTGACAACTTCACGGAGTTCGGGAAAGTCAGTACGGATGACATCACCGTTTCTGCGGCTCAGCGGGCCATTGTGGGCTATCTGATCTACGGATTGCCCTCCGGACCGGTGCTTGCCGGCCAATGGGATTCGCTGAGCGATGATACCGATGATCCCTATGGTCTCGTATCGACGGAGATCAAACGGCTTTATCTTCAGAGCAATGGGATGACCAATGTGACTTTGGGTACAAAGGGCTTTAACGAGATGAATTATCCGACGCTCGACACCTACCACACGCCGCTGATCGTTTCGGCAGGCGCGGATGGAGATCTGGGACTTTTCGAGCCGCATCAAGGAACAGCGTCGGGGGCGAGTGGAGCGGATGTGCTCGATACAGATCTTGGAATCTTGGCACAACCGATTCACGGCCCTGGCGGACCGTATGATTTCAGCGACCTCGCCCGCACACCGCTTGGAAACTCAGTGATCTCGGCGCTGACGGACAACATCACGAATCGCAATCGGCGCGCGGGAAAGGGGAAGTGAGATGAATCGTGTTCGAGTCACTTCCCTGATAGCGTTTCGCCGGTCTGTGAGTTCTGCACAAACTCACGCGACTCGGTCGTGGCGTGGAGTTGGTGGTTTCACACTGGTCGAGTTGTTGATCGTCGTCGCGGTGATGTTGATCTTAATTGTGATGACGGTGCAGGCGGTGGACTTCGCGTTCACTCAAGAGCGATTGAAGGCGGGTGCTCGGCAGGTACAGTCGGCCTTGGAGGGTGCTCGTGACCGGGCCATTTTTGCTGGAAAGATCAATCCGCAAGCGAGGGTCGGGATTCGATTCCTGACCGATGAAACGGATCCACGTCAAATTACCAGCATGATCTACGTCGGCGTCAATGTTGGTGTTCCGGCTAAGCCTTGGGATCGAGGTCAGATTCGCTTGGAGCGAATCGACAATAACGGCGATGGAGTTGCTGATCTCGTTGTGGATATCAACAACGACGGCATTCTGGAGTCGGCGGTCAAGATCGTGCGTGGCGATGCAGGAACGGCTTGGTACGCACTCAAAGAACGCGGGTTGCTCGGCCTGTTTGAAGACAGGAACCTCAATGGCGTGCTGGATTCCGGTGAAGATCAAAATGGCAACGGGCTGTTAGACATTGATGCTGCGCGGATTGAAATCCCAAAGGATAGCGGCGTTTGGTATCCCGTGCTGACGCATCGCCTGACGGCCGTGAATCAAGTTTTGGAGTTGGCGACACCATTTCAAGAATCCACGACGACATTGGATAACGAGGTGATTGCGTTCCAGGGAACAGGGCCGAGCACCTACCGACTGGAATTGCAGCCGCGCGTGTTGCCGGAGTCTCAGCCGATTTTGTTGCCCGAGACGGTGTGCATCGACCTGGATGGCTCGCTAGTTCCGTCGTCGTGGCGACCTGCTCCGGGGTCGCCGCAGAATGCGCGGTATTCCTCGCGCATGGACATCCTGTTTTCTCCGCGTGGGGTCGTAACCGGTTCCGCGGCGGCGATGGGCTTGGTCCACCTTTACGTTGCCGAGCGGAAGGATGTGCAGAAGACCGTCGATCTGTTAGCTCGGCCGCCGGTGAACTCCAACTCAGCGGGACCATTGTTGCCGGGTCAGAATCAATTTCGTGAGGACCTGAACGAGAACGGCACTCTCGACGCCGGCGAGGATTTCAACGGCAATGGTGTGCTCGACGAAGCGAGTCCGCTGGGACAACAGGCAATCATTTCCATCTTCACGCTGACCGGAAAAGTTTCGTCGTATCCTGTGGATGCAACCGATGTGTTGATCAACGCCACGGGATTGAGCGGCAGCGATGGTTATGCAGACAGGCCGTTCCGAAGTAGCTACGTTGGCGAGGTGACCAACCAATGAAAACGACGCGGATGAAAAATCGTTGGCTCGCGTCGCTTCGTCAGACGATGCTTGCGGGGCCAGATACCATATCGACTCCGCGGACCGGTATGACGCTGATGGAAGTGCTCATGTCGTGTGCGATTATGACCATTGGTGTCGTGATGGTGGCGACGGTGTTTCCGCTCTCGACATTGCGAGTCCTGGAGGCCAGCCGCCAGACGAATTCGACAATCACACGGTTCTCGGCCGAAGCCTTGCTCGATGTGGATCAGGCTTTTGTGAACAACCCGGATGGAGTCGCGGGAGCAAACAGCTCAGGCTATCAAACGCCGGTATACTTTGTGGACCCTTATGGCTATCAGACGTTTCATCGCGATGCGTCGCTGGCGGCAAGAAGGGGTGCGGGGGCAATTCCCACGACTGAGACGACTCTGTTGCGGGATACTTGGGGAAAGTTGCCGACTGACTCCACCGTGAATGTGCCGTTGCCACGTCGATATACAGGAGCCAGCTTGTTCCCGTCCAATCCGGGGACGACACCTGGGGCCTCGATCCGAGCTTACCCCACCAACGATCAAGAAAGCGATTCAGCCATCGCGCGGGCTGTGCAGTTGGTTGGTCAACCAGACAACTGGAAGGTGGTCGCCGAGGGGACAGTTGATACCTCGGTCAGTGCGACTACCAACATCACGTCGCTGACATTGGACAACGACGTGGATCTGTCCTCGGTCCCGACGTCTTTTCCTCCGGCTCCCTCATTCATCTCGGTTGTTTATCGCGCGGTGATTTTCGACCAGCAGGGAGATCTCGGTGGCCGACGCAGTGAGATTCGATACCTCACCGCCTCCAGCGCGTCGCCGCCGACAGTGACTTGGACGACTCCGCTTTCGACGCGGTTCGAGAATGGCAACATCGGCAAAGTTCGCATCGAGCAACTCGACGAAGTCTATACCTGGGCCTTGACGGTGCGCCGGTTGCCATCGGGCGACTCGAACATCGACGTAGTGGTCTTCTTCAAACGGAGCTTCAACCCGGAGCACGAGTACGTTTACCCGGCAGCATTTCGTCAGTTCGATCTCGGAGCACCCAACGGCAGTGGTGTGGCGGCTCCGGGGGCTGCGAACTTCGATGACAACGGCATCTCTGGTGCGGATGACATTGCCGAGATCGGATATCCCAAAAATCTTTCGCTTCCCACGGCCCAGCAAAGCGACGATCAGCCAACCTCCATCGTTCGAGTCGATTTCGCGAGCCTGCCGTCGGGAACAGATCGTCCCGCGTTTCGTCGAGGCGGCTTCGTGTGCGATACCAAGAACGGTCTGTGGTATCGCATCCAGGGATTACAGAACGAGACCGATACGACCATCGAGTTGGTTTTGGACAAGTTCGTCCAGCAAGACGGCACGGAAGATCGGATCTACCCCGTGCCGTTGCCGTACCCGTACACCCCGACGCTCGATCCCGGTGAAGACACGAACGGCAACAGAGTGCTCGATATCGGCGGCATCTATTGGAATCCGACAGTCGTCAATGTGTTTTCAGTGAGATAGGAATTTGAATCAGGGCAGCCAATGACTCTGTAGGTTTGCAGGATATCGTTGTGTGAAAGCAAGATCATGAATCGCTCGCGAACAATTCGATCGACAACTCGACGCACCGGCTTCACGCTTATCGAGATGTTGATGGCGGTGACGCTGGTGTTGATCATGATGACGATGTTCGCCGAGGTGTTCCAACTGGCCGGCGGCTCGGTCACGAAGCAGCGAACACTGGCGGATAACGATCAGAATTCTCGCACGCTCGTCACGATTCTGAAGCGTGACCTCGATCAACGGACGTTTCGCTCGCTGGTTCCGTTCTACGCCAATGAGCCGATCGGGATTACTCGGTCCGATGCGGGAACCGACAACGGTTACTTCTATCTCTCGAATAACTACCTCGGCGACTTCACCGACGACGTCCTGCAATTCACGATGGACTCGACCATCAACGTGAAGAAGATCGGGGAGTCCAGGTTCTACGGTTCGGCGGCGCAATTGCCATATCCACCGCCAGCCGTGTGGACCGCGAATCCGGCAACCAGGGTCTATCACTTCCTGCGGAACCCGAATCAGCCAGATGGTGACGACGGCGAAATCCTGTCGAATGGTGCCGGCTCTTCGACCAAGGCCGAAGTGTGCTACTTCATGCGCGGCACTCGGCTGTATCGGCGAGTGATGTTGATTCGCGATCCGATCAAACAGGCCAGCGTCGATCCCACCAACCCTGGGCAGCCCGTCGTCTCCGAGGACGTCAACCTCAATGGCACTTTGGACCCCGGCGAAGATTTGAATGCCAACATGGCCCTGGATTCTCGGTTCGATTACTTCGCGAATGCCGGAGCGTTCGCGAATTTTTGGAGTCTGTACGATTACTCTGCGTTTCAAAGATCGCCGATTTTCTCGGCCAGCGGAGTCATGCCGGCCGGAGCGAGGTTTGTCGGAGCCAAGCCGTTCCTTGAAAACAAAAAAGAGGTGGCCTTCCCCGGCACGCCTTACTGCTACTCGCTCGGTCAAACTTGGAATCGCTTCGGCTTCAATTCGGCGTTCACGGGAGCGAATAACTTCAACGGACTGCCGCGCGAGTTCAGCGGCTTGGCAGCTCCGAACTTTTTCATCGGGCGGTTCACCCAAGAAGAGACCTCAAATACGACGTTCCAGTATCCGCAGGTGATGCCAGGTGGCGGCAATCCGATGGACGCTGCGGCGACGAACTACGCTGATGCGACGGGAGATGGTGTGATCGATACCTATGCCGGTGGCTCGCGAGCTGGTGTCGATCTGCTGCTGAGTAACGTGCATGAGTTTCGCGTTGAGGTTTGGGACGAGCGACTGCAAGACTTCGCCCAGATCGGTCACTCGCTGGGAGTGGGTGGCATCGCGGGAGACTACGCGGGTGTGCGTTACCTGAATCGTGATCCCGCCACGAACCAGCCGAGGTATGGTCCGCTGATAGCGACAGGAACTGTCGCACCGAACGTGTTCGACACCTGGCATCCGCTGTTCAATCGCAACGTGAACAGCGTCTTGGGAGACGGCCCTGATCGACCGCCATTCCGTCCGCTGACCATTGATCCCACCGGGGTCTCCGGCCCGACCTACACAAACCCCAGCGGAGCGCCAATCTGGTGGACTCCAAACACGGTCTATCAACCGGGAGACGTGGTCTTTCCGCGTCGCGAAGATTTGAACGGCAACGGCGTTCTCGACGCGGGCGAGGATGGATCGAACGGTTTTCCGAGCGATGGCGTTCTGCAAGAAAACAAGCAGGTCTTTCTCGAAGACGTCAACGGCAACGGCATTCTGGATGCGGGTGAGGATCTCAATGGGAACATGGTTCTTGATTCGCCATCTCCTGCCGGTCAAATTTTTGAAGATATCAACCAAAACGGAATTTCTAATAATGGTGAAGACGGGGCCTTCAATCTGCCGGCAGACACCTTTTTGAATCCTCAACGATTCCAACTTCGTCGTCCTCTGTTTCCAACGGGATTGACCTATCGCTTTGTCTGTGTGCGGGCGGGAACATCGTCCGCACGAACGGTTACGAATGGTGGAACGGCTTCGATCCTCGATGAGCCCGGAGTCGGAGCCTGGTCCACAACGCCCGGGTTCATTATCAAGGGCTGGACGGAAGACACGAACGGAAACAACGTGCTCAATCCCGGCGAAGACGTGGACGGCGATGGAGCCATCGATCGCGAACCCGATTGGATGGTGGTCTATAACGCTCGGCCGTTGCGAGCCATTCGGATAACGGTGCGGTTCGAGCACCCCACCAGTCAGCAAATGAAACAAGTGACGATCGTGCATTCGCTACGCGACACGACCACGGTGCCGTGAGAAAGGGACTAGGGGTAGGGTGGGGCAAGCTCGCAGCGAGCGGCGGCCCGCTAGCAAAATCACACCAGAATCTGGTGGGCCGGCGCGGTGAAGCGCCGCTGGTCCCATCCTACTGTTTTGTGAAACGGCCGAACCTCTCTCAGCAAAGATTTGAGGGGAGTGAAGATAAGGTGGGTCACAACCGGGGCAGGCGTGACTGACTGTCGCTGGAAGTTGACCGGAGAATTGAATCATGAAACGTCAGCTTGGTTTGTCGGAAATGGTGCATCAGCGGGAGATGCGGGCTTCGCGCCGAGCGACGCATGGAGCGTCGGGAATGTGGGCGTGGTCGAGCGAAGGAGGCCTTCGGTCGCCATCGCGGCGGGGGCAGGAACCCCACGCCCAGCGCCCGTTGAAGCGGGGACGGCGCGGGAGCACGTTGCTGGTCGTGTTGGGACTGCTCGGCATGTTGTCATTGCTGGGGCTGATCTACTTCTCATTCGCCAATCAGGAGCAGCAGAACGCGACCTATTTCGCTGAAGCGGCCAAGGGGACATATCAGGAAGACGACATCGAGCGTATCTTCGGCGAGGCGATCAAGCAGATCACGATCGGGGCAGAGCCGACTCAGCCGAACAGCGTGATGTGGGGCCGTCGCCATTCGATGCTCTACAACCTCATCGGCTGGGATGTGCAACCACACACAGGCACCGGCGTGCATTTGATTCTCGACGGCAGCGGTGGTTTGGTGGTAGATCAAAACTACGACGGCTCTGACGATGTGCCTGGGCCGAATGACGATCTGCGCAACGTCAATGATTCGCCGGCAGCGCACTTTCAGTTCCAGCGGAACGTCCTGGCGATGCCGGCTCCCGATGTGGACTACACCTATCCCGACATCAACAACATGTTCCTGGGGTACAAGGGTTACACTTGGGACTATCGTTTGAATCCACCGGCCCAGCGATTGGTCATCAAGCCAGCCTTCCATCGCCCGGAGTTGTTCCGAAATGGTTCTGGTCAGCCGGTCGCGGATTGGGCGATCTCACAATCCACTTCCCGTCGGTCGTTTCGACCGCATCCGTTTCATTCCTACGTTTGGCGGCAGGACACGTCGGGGACTCCTCAGCGGCGGTTCATCATTGATGCCAGTTCGAATCCTGCGGCCGATCCAACTCTGGCGGGTTTCGTAGCGGCCGACGCGGCTCTGATTGGAGCGTCCGTCACGAATCAGGTGTCGTCGGCCTTTCCATTCCTGGTCAATTTGAATGACCCGGTCACGGGAACGCCGGATGCTTTTCGAAGCGAACAAGGTGTCTTCAGCGCGGACGGCAATATGCACCCGATTCCGGGTGCTGGTAATGTCACGGCGTGGAACCAGTACGAGTACGACGTCGATAACGATGGCGACGGCGTGATGGACGGCATCTGGATGGACTTTGATATGCCAATCCTGGTCCGCCCATCAGACAACCGGCCGTACATTCCGCTGATCTCGACCGCGATCTACGACCTGGATTCGCTGTTGAACGCGAACATGGTCGGCAACACGTTTGGCGACACGCGCACGAACAACACTTCGAACTTCGGCAACGGCGGCCCGATCAGCGTTTCGGCTCAGGGGCTGTCCTCGCCAGCGGAAATCAATCCGCTGTATGCGCTTGACACGACCTACGCGGAGGCCAGCAGCGCCGCTCAGACCGATCTCACGTCGTACTTTGGTTACGCGCCCACTCCTGGCGCCAGCGCGATTCGGCTCGACATGGCCAACATGGAGTTCTGGACGTCGCTGAAAGGACATGTCCGGTTCTCGACACCCAATCAGATTTACGCGGGACGATTCGGTGAAGCCAACCGGATGTGGAGTGTCCTGCAAGCGGCCGGTGCGGGTGCTCCGATCGGAGTGCAGAACAGCGTCAACAGCAACCTCTTCCCGTACCCCGGCCAGTTCGACCTCGACGACAATCGCGACGCGAACGAAGGTCACCGGAATTGGATGGGGGGCACCGCCGTCGGCCAGATTCAATCGTTCCGGCATCCGCTGCTCTTTGGCGGACGTGGCCGCTATTGGACGACAGGAGCGACCGGCCCCAAGTCGCCGATGCTGTACTCGGTCGCGACCAGTCCACTGACGTTCTTGCAATATCAGGATGTCTTCAATGGATTTGACGCGCTGAATTCCGGTACGGCGTTGACGGGAACTCCGCAGTGGTTCGGTCTCACTCCGTTCGGCGCACCCCCCAGCAATCCGCTGATGACGTACACGAATCCCGCAACACTCCCGATTTACGGCGCCAACTTCGGCGTGCCGATCGGGGGGGCACCCTTCCCGAATCCGGCCAGCGTGAATGACTACTACCTCGTCGATGACTCGATGGAAGTGACGGTCGATCCGAAGTCCGAACAGCGGCCGTACGATGAACCGTTCGAGGCGATTGACACGTTGTACTTGCAGATGACAAACGCAGATCGCAACTCGACGGGACTGACGTCACGCCTGGCCGACACGATGCCGGCCAACCTGGTGATCCCCACCGGAGCCAGCAGCCCGAATCAAGTGGAAGTCGGTCAGCGGTTCACATCCCTCAGTTGGGACTTGAAGCACTTCGGGTTGCGACGTCATTCCGGGACTGGGAGTGATCGCGTTTGGGAATTCAACGTCGATTTCGACGGCGACGGAAATCTGGAATTCCCACCGCAATTCAATCCGGTGCTGCCGGGCGCAGGCGGCACCCCTTATGTGCCGGCGATTGATCCGAGTGCGGCGACGTACCTGCCGGAGAACGCCTATGGTCCACGCGATCCGTTCCGTCCGCAGTTGCGCCGGTTGTTGTCCTTCGAGTCTGGATCGACCACAGACGCAGCGACTCCGAAGCGGTTGAGCATTAATGAATTTCTCGATGTCGAACGTCGTCCGGGAACAACGCCCAGTTCCTATACTTCGCAGTTGCAGTACCGGCAACTGACACCGCACTCGACCGATAGCGCGGTTCAGAACCTGCCGACTCCCACGGCGAACACAATCAATCAGGCGTTCAAGGAACCGTACACGTTGCCGGCGTTTCCTCCGGCCGCGACCGGCATGCACTCGATCGAAGAGGTCAAAGAGTTCTGGGCACGCCGCGACCGACAGCAAATGGCTCGCGATATTTATGTGCTGCTCTACACGTTCTGCGGCGGAAATGATTCCGTCAACGTCTCGCCTCTCGGTGGTGGCGCTGCCGTTCCGACCACCGGCAACCTGACGACGAATTCCGGGCTTGAGGTTCATCCCGGCAACGTGCGTCGGCAGATGGCTCAGTTCGCCGTCAACTTTGTGGATGCGCTGGACACCGACAATGTGATCACGGCGTTTGAGTTCGACCATAATCTGCAGGATGGCTGGGATCTGGATGATGATCCCGCCACGACCGATACGACCAACGTGCTGACTGGCGAGCGTGAAGTGGTCTATGGGGTGGAAACGCCGCAGCTCACTTTCAGCGAGGCGGCTTGGTACCGGCAGTCTCAACAGGCATCGAATAATTCACAGACGCCGTACGATGACACTGTCGGAGAGTTCAACTTCGTGCAGTTGGAACTGCGTTCGATCTTCCCAGAGACGGTACAGCTCGCGGACCGACTCTCGACCACTGCGGCAACGGGAATCTGGCGAATTCTTCGAGACGACAATAACAATGGGATACTCGACGACAACACTGCGATGGTTCCCAATGAGCGAGAGAATGCAGTTGTCTTTTTGAATCCGGCCGGATCGATCGCTCCCGGTGGCCTGTATACGATCGCAAGCTCAGATGCGGGATCGTTAGGCCCTGGCGGCTTCCAGTCCTCGTTGATTTACATCGACCACGCCGGAGCCACCACGGACTTTGAGATGGTCTGTCCGAACGTGGCCACCGCTGGAGCGTACACGGGAGCGGCGCAGCCAGCGAACGGTATCGTGAATTTGGATCTGCTACATCCCAACGACACCCCCAAGTTCACGCTGGCATTTGGCATCGCTGGAGACTTCCTTAGCCGAAACAATAACCCGACGCTCAATACCCAAGCGGCTCCGGCTTATTTCGAGAACCATCTCACTCACACCGTCTTTGCATTACAGAGACGATTAAACCCACGATTGCCCCAGCTCTCTCTTGTGAACAATCCGTATGTGACGGTCGATGCGTTCGATCGCGATGGCCGCGTCGCACCGGGAAAGATGGGGGTCAAGATGATGGATTTGAATTTTGATGGTTCTGTGACCGATCAAACGACGGCACTTGCGCGTTTGGAAAATGATGAATTGCGTTCTACGGAGCGCGGTCAACCTCTGAAGAACATCAAAGTCGCCGGAGATACGGATGACCTCGAACTCAGCGGGAATGTCACTCCTGGCATGATGAAGACGACGTTTACCCTCAACAATTCCAAAAGCCCAGCGCAATTCAATCATCGTTACTCGTTTCTGCCGCACTTTGATCGGGATTACTCGTCGATCGTTGAGCTACTTCACATTCCGCTGTTTGGACCCGGTACGCTGACACGCGACGCCCAGGCGATGTGGCTGCCACCAGAACTCGATCCGGGAGGGGCGGGAAATGATTTGGGACAAGTCGGCGCGACGATTGACCCCACTGCCGCCAATAAAACCTACAGCGGCCCGCTGTCGTTCGGAGCTGCTGTGTTCCTTCAATCGGAGGATCGCGACCACGACGGCATGCTCGAGGCATCGGAAGACGCGAACGGCAATGGCCTCCTCGATCCGATGGAGGACACCAACAGCAATGGCTGGCTGGATTACGGTGACGATCTCAACAAAAACGGAGTGCTCGATTCGCACCCGTATCACTTTCATCGGTTCTTTGCCTTCGCGGAAGTTCCGACGCGGACCCATCGGCAATTGGGTGATCCGTTGCAGCAGCATCGCGTGCCAGCACGGATCAATCTGAATGGCGTGCGCGATCCGCGCGTGTTGGCGGGACTGATTGACGACCTGCAAGTCCACGGCATTCCCGAACGTGATCTCGGTGGTCCGAACCCGGGTTATACGGAAGACAAAAATCTCAATGGCGTGCTTGACGTCGGCGAGGATCTCAACGGCAATGGTACGCTGGACGCGGTCCCACCCGACCCGAACGAGGACATCAACGGAAATGGGCGATGGGACCGGACTCTGGCCGACGTCACTGGCAGCGATGCGAGACGCGATTGGTGGGGCAATTTCCTGTTGTCGCGTGACGGCTTGGATCCAACCAGCCAGATGTTCCTGCCGCTGTCGGGAACCTCGCGACCCTTCCGTGACTTCGGATTAACGCCGAATGGCAACAGCACCACTTCTAACGTGTCCTTAGAGGACTCGATTCTGCGGCGGATTCCGCAGACTATCCCAGCCGATCGCCGACGACTGTTTGAACTCACCAACCAGTCGGAATTCACCTTCCCGACCAGTGGAGCCACGGCGGTTTCGCCGCTGATACAGCATCGGTTGCTGTCGAAAATGGTGGGGAACACGACGACTCGGAGCAACTGCTTCGTGGTGTTCGTGACCATTGGTATGTTCGAGTGCGTGCAGTTCACGCCTCCCGGAACGACCGAGCCGGTGACACGCATCGGAGGCCCGCTGCTCAACGGCACGACTCCCGTCACCTACCGCAAAGCGTACATCGTGGATCGCTCGGTCGCCTTGGAAGCCAGCGACCAGGGAACCGGATCGTTCGACTGGAGGAAGCTGGTGATGGCTCAACAACGCATCAAGTAGTTGGACCGTCGGGCGGGACCAGCGGCGCATCGCATCGCCGCGCCGGCCCACTCAAATCTGGCATAGTATGAGGTGGGCCGGCACTCGACGCGGTCTGCTCCCCCCCAATGAGTGTGGCAAATTTGATGTTCTGCCACTCGCCCGTTGGACGGAACGTGCGTTACCCGCCTGTTTAAAATCGCTACCCCGTTCGCGGGATTCTGCACCACTCAAAATCAACAAACTCCTGAGTGGCGTGCAGGCCCGCGAGCCCTTGGGGTAAGCCCGGTGGGGTGAATTTCAACAGGATGTTACGATCCGCTCATGGCGAACGTGCTGTCAGAATCACCGTCGGAATCAGAACGTGGCCGACGGGCCAGAGTGAGCGAGTGGATCGCGGTGGCGTGGATCGTTGGGTACGCGGTCTTCTTTTTTCATTTCACGTTGCCGAATAGCAATCCGCCCGTCAGTCGTGTCGACCTCTGGATTGATCTGCCAGAATTGTTGTGGTCGAACGTGGTCGCGCCGCCGAAAGCAGCGGCGTCGAGTTGGAAAAATCTTTCGCAACGCTTCGATCTGTTCGCGGTGGCTGCGGTGATCTGGCTCGGCAGTTGGGCGGTCGGTGGTTTGCTGCTGCGAGCGTTGCGAATTCCGCTTCCAGCGCGTTCGGCGGAGCGTTTCGTGAGCGCGTGCGGCGTCGGTCTGTCGGCGGTTTCGCTGCTGACGCTGGGTTGCGGCTTGGTGGGTTGGCTGTCGCCGTGGTTGCTTGGCGGAGCGTTGGGAGCGGCTACGGTCTACGAGGTCTGGTTGTGTTGTCACGACAAGAATGAAGGCGAAAGGCTGAAGGCGGAGATCAGCCAAGCCAGGCATTCCGCCTGGACATCGTTCGTGGGGTTCGTATCGCGCGGGGAGCAGCTTCCGTATCCAATGATCGCGAAAAGCCTCGCCGTCGTGTTCATCGGGTTTTTTCAGCTGGCGATGCTGCTCGGTTCCGTCCTCCCGCCGACGGATTTCGACGTGAAGGCGTATCACCTGACGGGGCCGAAGGAGTATTTCCTCAACGGCCAGATCACGTTCTTGGAACACAACGTCTACACGAACTTCCCGTTCCTGACCGAGATGCTGTGCTTGCTAGGAATGGTGCTGAGGCAGGATTGGTATCGAGGCGCGCTCGCGGGGCAAGCGGTGTTGATGGGGTTCGCTCCACTGACTGCGCTGGCGTTGTTCTGTGCGGGACGGAAATGGTTTGGCGAAACTGTCGGCTGGCTGGCGGCCGTGATTTATCTTTCGACACCGTGGACGTACCGGCTGGCGATCATCGCGTATGTCGAAGGAGCGTTGTCGTGTTACTTGTTTTTGGCGTTATTCGCCGTGCTGCTGGCGGTGGAAACCTTGCGTCGCGAAGGAAGCGGGGCGGCGTCCAATCGGTTGTTCTTGTTGGCAGGTTTGTTCGCGGGCAGTGCGATGGCGTGCAAGTATCCGGGGTTGGTGTCGGTGGTGATTCCGTTGGGGTTGGTGAGTCTCTGGGGGGTTCGAAAAAAGGATCACGGCCATCAGCTTTCGGCTATCGGCTTTCGGCCGGAGTGGTTGTGGGGCGCGTTGATGTATTTGATGGGCACAGCAGTCTCGGTGGGACCGTGGCTGCTGAAGAACCTGGCGGCGACCGGCAATCCGGTCTACCCATTGGCCTATGGATTGTTTGGCGGACGCGATTGGGATGCGATGTCTCACGCGAAGTGGAATGCGGGGCACAGTCCGAAGACCTACGCGCTCAGCGATCTGGCCGAGAAGTTCATCGACGTCACCGCGAAAGCCGATTGGCTGAGTCCATTGCTGTTTGGTCTCGCGCCGCTGGCGCTGTTGGCAGCAGGCAATCGGCAGTGGGGAGTTTCCAGGGAGACAGAGTTGAAGGACTGCACCTCCACTCGGAACTCGGAACTCGGAACTCGGAACTTGATCCGTTGGCTTTCGCTGTATGTCGCTTACCTGTTTCTTCAGTGGTGGCTGCTGA
Source organism: Planctomycetota bacterium (assembly GCA_016872645.1). GTDB lineage: Bacteria > Planctomycetota > Planctomycetia > Planctomycetales > Planctomycetaceae > SXKJ01. The sequence goes on from VGZH01000001.1 coordinate 13,469, forward strand.
CGCATCGGATCGACCGGTTTTGGGTGCCGCTGATTCCCGTCGTTTCGTTATTGGCGGCAGCGGGGTGTTTGTGGTCGTCGAGCAAACTGTGGCGTCGCGCGTGTGGCGCGTTTGTGGCCTTGTCGATACTGTTCAATTTGGGGTTCGTGACGACGCCGTTGTGTGGGTTCAACGCGTATCTATCGAACCTCAATCAAGCCCGCACGGGATCTGAAAGCACGGCCGAGGCAATTCACTACCTCAACCAATTGTCGGATGCCGGCAAGCTGCCAAGCGACGCCACGGTGCTGTGTGTTGGCGAGGCGCAGGTCTTCGATGCTCGGCCGCGAGTGATTTACAATACCGTGTTCGATCAACCAATCTTTCGCGATTGGCTGGCGGAACGGCCGCCCGGAGACGTTCCTGACCAAGACTGGCCTCTACGACCAATCGATGAAGTTCGCCAGCAGTTCCAGTCGCAAAAGATCACTCACGTATTGGTCAACTGGCAGGAGCTGCTGAGATATCGGATGACGTATGGCTATTCCGAATTCGTCACTCCACAACGGTTTGCGTGGCTGCAGGGGCAAGGCTTGCTCGGCAATCCGGAAGAGTTCCGAATGGGAGCCCGCCAGTTCGAATCACTGCGAACACACGAGCTTCGCAAGCTGGACGAACAGCGCGAGGTGGAAGAGTGGGCCCCAGAATTGAAGAGGTCATTCAATGGTGCGACGGTTTTCGTGACGTGGCAGTTGTTCCCGCTTCAGGCCCCCGCTCGGCCCAATCCGGATCGAAACAGATCCAAATGAGCTCCCAGCAGGAACCGCGGATTTCGTCAAGCGGGGTTTTCCGAACTGGGCATTGCGGCAATCCGAAGCCGTAGATATGGTGCTGCCTCAGATGGATGCTGTCGGGGCATCCTGTCTGGGTCTTGTAGGTGGTTCCCGGCTTGTGGGCAGAGCGAAACAAAAAGCTCATCGCGTGATGAGAAGTTTCCCAGCCATTCGCAAGCGTCAACGAGTGCTCCTGCGAAGCCTAGGTCTCAGAGTCGCGCCGTCTGGAAAACGGCGACAGTTCGAGGAAGTGCGTGAATGGCTAAGAAACTTTTCGTGGGTGGTTTGGCTTGGGCGACGACGGACGATGGGCTCCGTCAGGCGTTCGAGCGTTTTGGACAAGTGGCAGAAGCCAAAGTCATCATGGATCGTGAAACGGGCCGGTCTCGCGGTTTCGGTTTCGTGAGCTTCAATGATGACGCTCAAGGCAGTGCTGCCATGCAAGAAATGGACGGCGGACAACTCGACGGCCGGACTATCAAGGTGAACGAAGCGCAAGAACGCGCTCCCCGCCCGGGTGGAGGCGGTGGATACGGTGGTGGTGGCCGTGGCGGTCGTGGCGGATACGGAGATCGTTAACCCCGACGGTGTCCGCGACGCCCAACAAAGACGCGGCATGACAATTCGAAACATCAGAGAAAAAGCCGGGAGCGATCCCGGCTTTTTCCATTTCACGATAGTGATTTACACGAACTCGTTTCAGCGTCGCGTCGGACTCAACTTGCGGCCGAGGTCTTCGCACAGAACCTCCAGACAACGCGAAACGGAGACGTTTGATTCGATGTGTTGTTCGGTTTCAGCGACACGCTCGAACAGGCTCATCACGAATTCAAAGTCCTCCGGCGAACGAGCTTCGAAGCGCCGCGCGAATGACACTGCCGCCGGGATGATCGCTCCTTGCGGCTGATCGGACAGATGCAGCGCAGCGGCTCGAAAGAATTCGAGGCCGAAACGAACCAGCCACAGCGTGTTTCGTCGTTGCGTTGCTGTGTCGCCGCCGATCGCTTCGATTCCCGATGTCAACTTTTCGGCGAGTGCGAATGATTGAAACTGGTCGCTGGCGAGTTGCAGGTACAGCGCGTCCCGCAACTCACGCAACGCGGGGTCCAGTAATTGTGTCGCGACCGCCAAGCTGCCACCGCTAAGTTCGGCCAAGGCAACGGCCTCGGCGGGTTCAGTCACCAACTCTTGCTGCACGAGCAGTTCGGCGATGTCGCGGGACGACAACGGATCAAATCGCACGGTCTGGCAGCGCGAACGAATCGTCGGCAACAGCGCGTCAAGGGTGTCGGCGATGAGCAGGATCAACGCCTTTGGCGAGGGCTCTTCCAGCGTCTTGAGAAAAGCATTCGCCGCCTCGACATTCATCTCCGCCGCGTTGTCGATGATCGCAATTTTTCGATCGCCCGACATTGGCAAACGCGACAGATCGTAGCACAACCCCTCGCGGCCTCGATTCTCGGGCGGGCCGAGAAACAGATCGATCGTGAACTCCGATTTGCCCGATTTCCGGCTGACCTCGTGCAAGTCCGGATGCAAGCCCTTGACGACTTGCTTGCAGGCGGAGCATTCGCCGCACGCCAGCAATTCCTCGTTCGAGTGCCTCTGACACAACAAGCACTGGGCCAGCGTCCGTGCGAACAGCCGTTTGCCGACTCCATCCGGGCCCGCGAAAACGTACGCGTGCGAGAGTCGGCCGCGACGCAAGGTTCGCCGAAACCACTCGACACGTTCGCCATGTCCCCGAATCGCATCCCAGTTCATGCGGCTGACTTTCCCTCGTAGCCACGTTCACCAGAACGTGGATAATCACGAAAGAGATCCACGTTTTGGCGAACGTGGCTACGACTTTGAAACGACATCATCCAACTCAATCCATCCCAACGTATCGCCGGTTGCGATGACGTCGTTCTCAAAACATCCGATCCTCCGCAACCGGCCGCTGCTGGGAGCTTCGACGTCAAACGTCATTCCGCGCAGCAACACTTCGACAACCGGATCGCTCGCGACGACCTCTTCGCCGATCTGAGTCAGCCAAGTGCTGACCCGAACCTGTTGTCCCTCCGCGCCGAGTTCCGGCAGGGTGATCGGTTGCCAGCCGGTGGTGTTGAGCGTCATCTCGTGATCTCCGCCGCCATCTCGCCAGCATGGTAGCTCGACCGCACGAACGGGCCGCTGGCCACCATGCCGAAACCAAGTCGCCTCGCCAGATCGCCAATTTCGTCGAACTCCTCCGGCGGAACGAAACGCTCGACTGGCAGATGATCGGGCGTCGGTTGCAGGTATTGCCCCAGCGTCAGCATATCGCAACCGACCGATCGCAGATCGGCAAAGACATCGAGCAGTTCGTCGAGCGTCTCACCAAGTCCCAACATCAGCCCGCTCTTGGTCGGCATGTCGGGAGCTTCGTCTTTGACTTGCTGCAGCAGGTCGAGTGTTCGCTGATACTCGGCGTTGCGTCGGACGCGGTGGTACAGCCGGGGGACCGTCTCGGTGTTGTGGTTAAAAACGTCGGGCCGAGATTCAATCACACGCGAAATCGCCGCTCGGTTGCCGAGAAAGTCGGGAGTCAGGACTTCCACCTGCGCTCCGGTCCGCTCGCGCACAGCCAACACGCAACGAGCGAAGTGGTCGGCACCGCCGTCGGCCAAGTCGTCGCGAGTCACCGACGTGATGACGACGTACCGCAATCCCAACCGCTCGGCCGCTTCGGCGACACGTTCCGGTTCGTCCGCTTGCAGCGTCTCGGTCTTTCCTTTCGGGACCGAGCAGAATCCGCAGGGCCGCGTGCAAACGTTGCCGAGCACCATGAACGTGGCTGTCTGTCGCGACCAGCACTCGGTGCGATTCGGGCACTTCGCGCTTTCGCAAACGGTCTCCAGGCGGAGGTCCGAAATCACGTTGCTCGTGTAAACCATGCCTGGCTGTGGCATCGGCCGTTTCAGCCAGCTCGGCAAACGTCGCTTCGCCACGACGGCGGCCGCATTGGAAATCGCTTCGGACGGGAGGATGTTGAGGTCGATCATCGTTGAATTGGAAGTTTAGCTACGGCGTGGTGTCAACGCTCGCGAACGCTACCGCGAGAAACGCGAAGAAACTAGCGGCGGAATCGACGGTTCGACATGATCTCTTGCCAAGGAGAACTCCATGAACCGACTTGCCGTGACTGTTTTGCTGTTGCTGGCTTTGACAAACCTCTCTGCGGCAGCCCCGCCAAACGTGGTGCTGATCGTCGCCGATGATCTCGGAGCGATGGATCTCGGCTGCTACGGCAGTAAGTTTCATCGGACGCCGCATCTCGACAAGCTGGCGGCGGACGGGATGCGGTTCACGCAGTCGTATTCGGCCTGTCCGGTTTGCTCGCCGTCGCGAGCGGCCATCATGACCGGGCAATACCCGCCGCGATTTCAATTGACCGACTGGCTGCCGGGACGCGGCGACCGTCCCGATCAACGGCTCAAGCGACCGACGCTGCGGAATCATCTGCCGCTCGAAGCAACGACGATCGCTGAATCGCTCAAGCCGGCCGGTTACGTCTGCGCGAGCATCGGCAAATGGCATCTCGGCGGCGAAGGCTTCGAGCCGACCAAACAGGGCTTCGAAGTCAACATCGCCGGCGACGCGGCCGGTTCGCCGCAAAGTTACTTCGCTCCTTTCAGCAAGCCGAACGGCAAAGTGATGCCGGGATTGAATGACGCGGCCGCCGGCGAATACCTCCCAGATCGGCTGACAACCGAAGCGGTGAAGTTCATCGACGCGAACCGCGAGCGGCCGTTCTTTTTGTACCTGCCCCACTTCACGCCGCACACGCCGCTGAAGGCGAAAGACGACGTCGTCAAAAAGTATCCAGCCGCCGGCACATTCCGAGGCCAGCAGAACAATCCGATTTACGCGGCGATGCTCGAAAGCCTCGACGATTCGGTGGGGCGCATCATTGCAAAGCTGGACGAACTGAAACTCTCCGATCGCACGATCGTGCTCTTCACGTCGGACAACGGAGGACTCGCGACAACCGAAGGGCCGAACACTCCGGCAACCTCGAACGCTCCGTTGCGCGAGGGGAAAGGTTGGCTGTACGAAGGGGGCATCCGTACTCCGCTGCTGGTGAAGTGGCCGGGTTCGATCAAAACCAACAGCACCAGCGATGTGCCGGTTTGCGGAATCGACCTGTTGCCGACCATTCGTGACATCTGTGTCCTTGAACAAACTGAGTCACTCAAGATCGACGGCGTCAGCCTGCTGCCGTTGCTCAAGCAATCAGGGACAATCGAACGCGACTCACTTTTCTGGCATTATCCGCACTACGCCAATCAAGGAGGCAAGCCGGGCGCAGTCGTCCGCTCCGGCGAATGGAAGTTGGTCGAGTTCTACGAAGAGGGTCGCCGCGAACTGTTTCACGTCGCGAAGGACGCCAGCGAGTCGCGAAACCTTGCCGAGCAAGAACCCGCTCGTGTGCGTGAGATGTCCGAAAAGCTCGCCGCGTGGCGAAAAGAAGTCGGCGCGTTGATGCCGGAACCGAATCCGGACTACATCCCGAACCCGCAAGCTAATAACGGTGAGATCATCATTCCCGCTCGCACGGCCGACGTGCGAGGAACGATGCTGCGGTACGAACCAATGCCGCACAAAAATACGATTGGCTTTTGGGTTCGCGTCGAAGACTGGGCCCGCTTCGAGTTCACCGTCACGAAGCCCGGCAGATTCGAGTTAGAAGGACTCATCGGCTGCGGTAATGGCAGCGGCGGCAGCGAGGTTCGATTCGAGGTCGCTCCATCGGGTCAAGACTCCGAACCACAAACGCTGTCGTACGTCGTGAAAGAGACCGGCGGCTTCCAAAACTTCGTGCCAACGATGCTCGGCGACGTGACGATCGACAAACCCGGACGCTACGAACTGCGCGTCAAGGCGATCAAGAAACCAAACGTGGCGGTGATGGACCTGCGGCAGGCGCGGCTGCTCCCGAAGAATTAACGGCAATCGTCGTTGCCTCTCTCCCAGCAAACGACTACCACGGGAATAGCCTGGAGCAGCCGATTTGGTTTACTCGACATCCAGCATTTGCAGGATCGCCGAATGACTAATCCTGCTCCGCTTCGTTCCAAATTCCCCTCGTCAAACAGGTGCACCCTGAATAGGTGGATGTCAGCACGCGAAGGCCGTAACAGGCAACGCGCAGCAATTCCCACTCTTTAAGCCAGCAGCTTCGTTACCACATTTCCATGCACGTCGGTCAAACGAAAATCGCGGCCTTGGAAGCGGTAGGTCAATTGGGTGTGGTCGAAGCCCAGGAGGTGCAGGATCGTGGCGTGGAGGTCAATCGAGCCGAAACGCCGACTCCTGCTTCTTGGCTCCGTGACAGCCGAGACATTTCGCCTCAAAGATCGGCTGCACCTCTTTGACGAAGTCGATTCTTCGAGCCAACGGCTTCGGCAGTTGATCGTCGGCCGTCACTCCGATGGGCAAGGCCATCATGACCAACGAAGAAATCCACAACCAAGAACTCCGTCGTCGAGTCATCATGCCGATCTCGCTTCCGAACAAACCGATAGGAAAATCACAAAGGCTTAAAGGCACGAAGAGTTTTATTTTGCGGCTTCAGTCTTAGTGGTCGACCGTAGCTCGCGAATCATTTGGTTGCCAGCGGCGGATTACTTCCACAGCGATTCCTTCTGCCAGCCGAGGGATTCGATCCGTTTCAATTCGGCGTCGATGTCGCTCCCTTCATAGAACGAAAGCCAGCCGCGCAGAGTTTGTATTTCACTCGGAGCACAGTCTGGGAACTTCGGGTCGGAGTGCAGGCATGGGCAGGGCGGATTGCCCCACGGTCGATGGCACGGTTCCCAAGCAGTGATGATCCAACGCTTCTTCGATTCGTCATGCACAGCGACAAACGGCTTACGGAAGAGTTTGTTGTCGTTCGTCTGCGCCGCGAAGCCAGCGGCACCTTTCAGCATCACGCAGTTCTGCACACGCAGGTCAGAGAGTTTTTCGTTCGTGCCATTCTTCAGCCACAGTTCCATTCGGACGGCGTCGCGCTGCGGGACGACCAGCGTGCCAAACTCGATGCCGTTTGGCAGCCGGCGTTGAAGATCGAAGGAGCCGTCCTGGCGGCGGTTCCATTCGAGACGTTCCAGTTCGATCCCTTGCTTGGACCAGATCGTCGGGACGTGCGTGTGAGCCAGATACGTCAGGCCAAGATTCGACCACAACGCCTCCGGTACATCGACGACGACATAGCTTTTATCGTCCCACGGCGTGAAGACGCTGACTTTGGTTTCGCGCTGCGGATTAACCGCTCCGTCGAGAAATCCGATGCGCGGATGACGTCCACCCGGATACGGCAACACTCGCAACGGCGCGTTCGCCGCGCGAGCCGGACGGTTGTCGTCCCGAATATTGAACTTTTTTCTCGCAGCGTTGATCTCTTCAGCAGCCAGGCCCGTCGCCGCGGTGATCTCTTCGGACGAGAACCGATGCTGCCAGATCATGTTTTCCAGCCAGTACCGCAATTCAGAGTCGGCTTTCGGTTTCCGGGCGTTTGATGGATCGTCCGCCAAGCTTGGTACGGCGACGACCAAAACCACGAGAGCAAACCAACAGAATCGAAGCATCGGCGATATTCCTTGAATGGAGTCAGCACGAACAAACGGCTTGCAAGCGACGTCGCAAGTTAGTCAACAGCGCCACGAGCGAGCTTGGCGGCGACAGTAACCACTCGCACGTCAATTCTCGCACGAGGTTTTGAGCTTCGGACGTCAAATAGTCCACCGTGCTCTTGCCATCCACGCGAGCCTTCATGCACGCGGCGAGATGACACAAGGCCCGACGTTCAAGTTGTGTTTGGGGCGGCACCGGCATTCGACCCTTGGCCAACGTCACGCTGTACGATGACCAGAACCCGAAGGCCAAATCCAGGAACTCGTCCAATCGCCGAGCGTGTTTGATCGTCTTGAGCAACACGTGGCTGAGAAAGAAACCGAGGTCAAAGGCTGGATCTCCAAAGTGGCCGGTCTCGAAATCGACGAGCACGAGTCGCGGTCGTTCGCCGTAGAGTCCGACCTCGGACGGGTCGAGCAAAATGTTCTTCGGGCTGAAGTCTCCGAGCACCAGGCAGACCTGCGTCGCCCAGGTTTCATCGATCAGCCGTGCGAGCGGCGGGCGCAGTTCTGGTTCGCGTTCGGCGACGAAGCGGTAGAACGGATCGAGTCGCAGTTCGTCAAAGATCGTACGATCGCCGAGCCGCTCACGCAGGTCCGTGTCGCCAACAGTTGTCGCATGGATTGTCGCCAAGAATTCGCCAAGCCGCCGCGCGATCGTCGGGTCAGCCTCGCCGTCCAACAAACAAGTCTTCCAGACGAGATGCTCGCGGGGGATCGCTTCCATCGCGAACAGGAAGTTGTCGCGATCCTCGAACAGCAGCTTGGGGACAAGGCCCGCGGGTGTGACTCGCGACAGCGCTTCGAGAACCTGCCGTTCGCGCCAGATTCGTTCCAGTTGGCTGAACCAAGCTGTTTGCGTGCGGAGTTGTGCCCGCGACTGTTTGACAACGAAGTCCTCCTCACCGGGTACAGTGACGCGCATCACGACATTCGAGACTCCGCCGCTGAGCACCTCGGCGCTCGAGCGCGCGGCAACGGCAGCAGTCAGCCTGCCCGTGTCGCGCAGATAGTCGATCAAATTGTCGGGACCGAGTTCGAGCATGTGTGCTCCGAGCATGTCAAAGTCTGTTCTCAGAGTAGCCGTTCTTTCGGAGAAGACGAGCCGATCGGCATCAAGCCATCTTGACGGTCGCACGCTTGACTTCTAGCATCCTCCTTCCAGTCTTGGGTTTCGAGGGGCCTTTTCTTCACGATGCCGTCTGAGCATCAAGCTTGCTGCCAACTGTCCGCAACCGGAACACAGCACATTCGGCAGAGGCTGTTCTCCCCTCCCGCTCGGGATCGACTCGATCACGATCACTTAGGCTCACGGGATGTGACGCCGATGCTTGTCCAGCAACAAGACTCAGCGCTCGTCGTTCACACCCCTGCCAAGCTCAATTTGTTTCTGGAGATTCTGGGGAAACGGCCCGACGGTTTCCACGAGCTGGAAACGCTCATGGTCACCATTGGCCTGTACGACACATTGCGGTTCACGGAGGACGACTCTTCTGCTTCGCCGTCGCGATCTGCGTCGGCAACGTCTGCGGCGGATCTGCCGTCCGATATTCACCTGTCATGCCAGTGGACTGGGTCTCCGGAGTTTTCTCCTGCACCAATCCCAACGGGCCGAGACAATTTGGTGGTTCGGGCAGCGGAGTTGTTGCGGGAGGTCACAGGGACTCGGCGCGGAGCGTCGATCGAATTGACCAAACGCATTCCGATGGCCGCGGGGTTGGCAGGAGGATCGAGCGACTGTGCCGCGACGCTGTTTGCCTTGAACCGATTGTGGAAGTTGGGTCTGCCCGACCAGCGATTGCTGGAGCTGGCAGCTCGGCTGGGGAGTGACATTGCATTTTTTCTGACGCGGACTTCGGCCGCCGTCTGTCGCGGCCGGGGCGAAATCATCGAACCAGTGGCCGCACCCATGAGATTGCACTTCGTGATCGCCAAACCCGCTAGCGGCCTTTCGACCGCCGCCGTGTTCCGGCAGTGTCGTCCCGCCGCGTCACCTCGCTCGGCTCAACCGCTGGTCGATTCGCTGTGTGCCGGACGATTTTCGATCGCCGCTCGGCAACTGCACAACGCTCTGCAACCGCCGGCCGAGCAACTCAACGCCGACGTCGTTCGTTTACGTCGCGCGTTCTCCCGACTGCCATTTCTGGGACACCAGATGAGCGGCAGCGGCACTTCGTATTTCGGACTTTGTTCGCAGCTGGATCAGGCGAGGGCACTGGCGGCCCAAGTCCGCTCGGCCGGTTGCGATGATGTGTTTGTGGCCTCGACTCAACCCTGATTTGTGAGCATGGTTTTCATCAGTGAAGGAGTGCTGCCGTGGAAATCACCGAAGTGCGCGTCAAATTGATGAGTGACCCCAACGACCGCCTGATGGGCTTCTGCTCGATCACGCTCGACAGCAGCTTTGTCATCCGGGATCTGAAGATCATCCAAGGAGGCAAAGGCTGTTTCGTGGCGATGCCCAGCCGCCGCCTGATGGACCGCTGCTCGCGCTGTCACACCAAGAACCACCTCCGCTCACGCTTCTGTAACCACTGCGGCGGTCCACTCCGCGAAGACCGCTCCGCCAAAGACCTGGACGGCCGAGCCAAGCTCTACGCCGACATCGCGCACCCGATTAACTGCGACTGCCGCGAAAAGATCCAAATCAAAGTCATGGAAGCCTTCGAGCAAGAGAAAATCCTGGCTCAACAAGAGGGCTACATTTGCCGCTACGACGACTACGGCGAAGACGACTACGACGACGAACCAATCGCCGCGACGTTCGCTCGCCGCGAAGCTCCCAGCCGTGAGGGGACAATCCGTTTCGACCAACCGCAGCACAGCGTCGGTCCCACGGAACCTCACGTCTTGAAGATGCCGCAGTCCGAACCGGCGAAAGCATCAGTTCGCCTGAGCCAGGACAACGACGGCGATTCGTTCGGGTCGGGCATCGATTGATGTCATGCCCGCGCGGTCAGCACTATTGCAGCGGCAAAAGGGAACCGAAGTCGTGAGACTTCAGGCCGGAGCTCTCACGAGTTCCGCTGTAATTGGTTCGAATCTGCTCTAATCGTCCGCTTCTGACGAGTCCTTGATCACGAACCGAGCTTTCAGTTTGGCGACTGTACGAGCCAGGCCGGCCTGCTCGACGGATCGCAAGACCTCGCCGAAGTTCTTGTACGCTGCGGGAGCTTCGTCTTTCGGATACAGGCGGCAGTTGCTGAGGATGTCGTGCGTGGCGAGTTCGTGGTCGATCTCGCGCTGGTCGAGTTCGCGAATCGCCCGCTTGCGTCCGAGTGCTCGGCCAGCACCGTGGTTGACGCTGTAGCAGCTCTTGGCGGCTCCTGGTTCAGCGACCATCACCACACTGCCATCGCGCGGGTTGCCCGGAAGCAGAATCGGGTGCCCGGTCGCTTCGTATTTTGTTCCTTTCAGACCGTGATGCCCCGCCGGGAATGCTCGCGTTGCCCCTTTGCGATGCACCCAAGCGACTTCGTCATTCACGATCTCACGCCGTGCGATGTTGTGGCTGATGAAGTACACCAGCTCTCCCTTCACGCTGCCGAACACCTCCTGAAAGGCATCCAGAACGAGCGCGTTGATCAGCAGATGATTGACCGTCGCAAAGTTCGCGCCCAAGGCCATGTCATCCAAGTACGCATCGGCCTCGGCGGTTCCCAGCGGAGCATACACCAGCTCACGATCGCCTCCCGGCAGCGGGATGTCCCACTGCTTGAATTTCTCTTGAATGGCCTTGAACTGCGCCGTCGCCAACCGATGTCCCCAGCCGCGCGAACCGCAGTGCGATAAGAATGCCACGCAGCCGTGCTTGAGACCGAAGACGTCTGCGACCGACGACGGGCTCTCCTGCCGCCCCTCCACCAGTTCCACCGCTTCACACTCGCCGAAGTGGTTCCCACCCCCGTACGAGCCAAGCTGTTCGACGTTCTTGACGAACCGCAGACCCTCGTCGCTGGCGAGATCGCCCACCAACCGATCGACTCGTTTCTCCAGCGAGCCGTTCGATCCATCGTGGCCGAGATGAAACGAGTCTTCGCAGCACTCGACCCAATGCGGAGGAATGCCCAGCGCCTCGCACACCGCGCGCGACGCCCCTTCGATCACGATCTTTCGGCCCAGCGAACCGCTGACTCGCCGAGATTTCTTCACCGACCGTTGGCCGCGACCTGCTCCCGTCGGAATCCGCTCGACAATCGCGTCGATGAGTGCCCTCCGCACACGCTGTTCGGCAACCTGCTCGATCGGCAAGTCCATCTGCAACAAGCTCATCGAGCACTTGATGTCGACTCCAACTGGTCCCGGATAAATGTGCGTCGGCGAAACCATCACGCAGCCCACCGGAGCACCGTAACCCCGATGCGCATCCGGGTTCAGAACCAGTTCAGTGACCCCCGGTGCCCCGCGCGAATTCAACGCCTGCTCGATGCACCCCGCATCAAACCCATTTCGAATCGTTTCGGTCCCAATGACCGTGATCGGCTTCGTGGTCGAATTTCGAGCCGGCAAGATCGCCGTTGCGCTGCCGGTCGCGATCATGTTGTGAGCTGCCTTCAATTCGTCCATCACGATTTCTTTCTTTGAACTGCGGACCATGCGGTAAAGGCTTATTTCGCGGCACCGGGTTTGGCGGAATTCTCCTGAATGAACTCCCGCGTTCGAGCAATGACTTCGTCGTTGATACCCACGTGGCCCATTTCTGGGTAATGGTGAACTTTGTGCTGTGCCTCTGCTTTTTGCAGCACCTCGATCATCGTCAGAGCGTTCCCGATCGGCACCGACTTGTCGTTGCCGGAACGCAGAATCTGTAATGGCTTCGACGTCTTGGCGACATGCTTCGTCGGTGAAGCATACGCTCGAGCTTCGGCCATATCGACTCCCGGCGGAGTCCACAGTGCTCCCCAATCAAGAGCCACCAAATCGTAACCTGCTGCCACACCGATCGCGGCACGAAAGTCGTTGCTCTCCTTCTCCCATCCACTTCGCGAACGACAACCTTCGGTACGGCCTTCTCGTCCCCCAAGCCGACTTCACATTCGCTGAATTTGTTCGTGACGAATCCGGCCACCAACAATCCACAAGCCACCCACGCCATTCGAAATCGTAGCGTCGTCTGCTGCACCTGCCTTGTCGCGAGCGGAACGTGGAATTGGCCTCAGACTCAGGAGCCATCATCGGCAACCGCCATGACCGGAACAACCTCGTGAGCACACTCACCCGAAGTGTCTGTGACGTGACACCACCGAGTTCATCTGGATAGCGACAAAGATCGCAGCCTCGTCCCGCTAATGATCAGGCGGCGTTTCCTGAATGACGGAAATCGTGCAGTCGATCACCAGCCACGACAGTGCACACAGCGCGTACGTCACGCCGACGATGACGAACACCGGCCGCCAGCCATAGTGTTCGGAGACGGGGCCGAAGACCAACGGAGCGGCGACCAGTGCGATGCCGGCGATCGAATTGCTGAACGCGTAGACGGACGCTGTTGCTTTGCCGCCGATGTCGGTGATGACTCCCAAGTTGGTGGTCAGACTCCAATCGCCGAACAGCTTCACGAAGAACAAGATCGAGCAGAACGCATACGGCCGGTCGAAAAAAATCAGCGCGACGAACATCAGCACGGCAGCCAGTCCTTTGCCGACGAACGCCACGCTGGCCCGCGACCAGCGGCGATTCCCCGTGCGAACAATCAGAAAATCGTTCAGCATCCCGCCGGTCACTCCGGCGACCGCCCCCCCCAGCAGCGGCAAGGCCGAGTAAATCCCCATCTCTTTGAACTTCAGCCCATGCACTTGCGAAAGGAACAACGGAATCCAATTCGAGTAAATGTTGTCGGCAAACGTGCTGAGCACATTCTGCAGGCTCAGCCAGATCAGATTCATCAGCGAGCGGGGAGTCATCGAACGCAGCGTCGCTCGAAAGCCCAAAGCTGGAGTTGCGCTACTCACGACCACATTGCCGTCGATCAGCTGAGCTTCCGCTTCGTTGACGCTCGGATGTTCGCGCGGCGAGTTGCGGAACACAACCACAAACAGCAGCGCATTCACAGCGCCAACCGCCACGAGAATCCAAACCGCGCTACGCCAATCGAGTCCCCACACTCCCAGCAGTAACGTCGTGAAGACGACCGAGGAACTCAGTGCCCCCAGCCGTCCGGCCAGCACGCCGACACTTCCTTGCAACGTCGTGCGGACGGCTGGCGGATACCACGTCCGAGCGACTCGGCTCAGGCAGGCATACACCGCCGACTGGCCGGTCCCCAATGCCGCTCGCGAAAACCACAGCCAGCTCACCGACGGCGCCCAGGCCATCAATCCCATCGCGGCGCACCACAACACCATCAAGCCGGTCAGCACCAGATGGACGCCCCAGACATCCGCCGCGATCCCCAGCGGAAACTGAAAGCCCGCGTAACAGAAGGAGAACGCCGAATCGAGCTGACCAAGCTGCGTGTTGGTCAGCTTCCACTCATTCGCCAGCGTCGGCTTGATGAATGCGAAGACGTAGCGGTGCAAATACAGCAACGCCGAGATCGCGAACGCCAACGAAAACACACTCCAACGAACGTTGGTTGCGTCGGTCTCAGGTTCGGATTCTGCGACAGACATGTGATGACATCCCAACACCCAAGCACCAATGTCCAAAGAAATCCCAAGCTCCAATTTCCAAAGACCATCGACCCCTGATTTCCGGCCTCTCAGGATTGGTCATTTGGATTTGGACATTCTTTGGACATTGGGGTTTTGGTCTGGGAGATTCAAGATTCCATGCGGTACTTCCGCAATTTGTCGAGATCGACCTCAATGCCAAGTCCCGGTTTGGTCGGCACGGCGATCGTTCCCGCTTGGATTTGAAACGGCTCAGTGATGATGTCTTCGACGAGACCGTAGTAGGTCGTGTCATTCGCCAACGAGTACGCCGGTCCCGAGGCCGCGACGTGCAGCATCGCCGCCGTCTTCGGGCCGAGATCATGTCCGCAGTGCATGATGCACGGTACTCCCGCCGCCTCGCAGACGTGGCCGATCTTTACACAGGGAAAGATGCCGCCCGCGATGTGTGTGTCGGGCAGAATGAACTCGGCGGCGTCTTCGCGCAGGATCGCCATCACGCTGGCCGGGTCGGTGACGCTTTCATTGAGCGCGATCGGCACGTTCGTCCCGCGCCGCAATTTCGTCGCGTCGGAAAGAGGCTCTGCCGGGATCGGTTGTTCGAGGTACTGCAAGTTGTACTGCTCGAGATGCTGGCAGAGTTCGGCCGCTTGCTCCGGCGAGTACGCCCGGTTCGGATCAATCCGCAGCTTGAGCCGATCGCCGACGGCGTCGCGAATGCCGCGCACCATTTCGAGGTCTTCGCGCATGTCGGAACCGGCCTTCGTCTTCAACGTGCCGAAACCCATCTCGACGTACCAGCGGGCGAACTCGCCGGACCGTTCGTAGGACTGAATCCCCATGCACGCGGCCACTTCGACGCGAGGACGGATCACCCCTCCTAAGAGCTGCGCGACCGGCAGATCGGCCGCCTTGCCGCAGATGTCCCACAGCGCGAGCTCGATCCCCGACTTCAACCGCGTTTCGAGCGGACAGTCTCGATGAAACGCCGCGATGTTCTGTGGATCACGACCGATCAACCACTCGCGCGCCTGTTGCTCGGCGCGCCGTCCGCTGAGGTCCGGCAGGAAGTTGACATTGTGCTCACCCCAGCCGATCAGCCCCTCATCGGTTTCAACCCGCACGATGCCGCTTTGCGTCGTCGAGCTGCTCCGAATGTGCGACCGATACGGAGCCAACGGTGCCGTCTGCGGCACCTCAACAATCGTTACGGAAACGTCGGTCACTCGCATCTGTCTCTTCCTTCGCCGCAGGGCGGGACCAACTCCGTCACTTTTTTGCCGGCAATTGATATCCCTCGCGGTTGAGACGAATGCGATACAGGCTCTTGCCAGCAGTGATGTAAAGCAGATTCGCGTCTTTGCCTCGGCCGAAGCCGACGTTGGTCGGGATCTCGGTCTTGATGAAGGCCAGCTCTTTCCCTTCGGGCGAATAGACGCAGATGCCCGGACGATCTTCGGCGCGGACGGCAACGTAGAGATTCCCCTCTTTGTCGCAAACTAGGCCGTCCGGGCCATCGAACGGCGCGTAATCGACGAGCACCTTGCGGAACTTGGCCGTTCCGTCGGCCGCGAGATCGTAGGCCAGCAGTGCCATCAGCCCTTTGCGCAGCGGCGCAGAGACACTCGCCGGATTGTCGGAGCCTCCCGGTTTGCTGAGCCGATCAATCGCGGTTCCGCCGTTGTCGTTGCTGACGACGTACAGCGACTTCTGATCGGGCGAGACGCACACGCCGTTGGCTTTGCCCGCGTCGGTGATGATGCGATGAATCGAGCCGTTCGGATCAATGCGGTACACGCCGACGACCGGCTGATCGATCGGTTCGTGGCCGAGATACCGCGGGTCGCTGAAATAGATGCGGCCCTTCTCGTCGATCGTGATGTCGTTGGGGGAGTTGAACGGCCGCCCCTCGAACAACCCGGCGATGATGTGCGTCTTGCCGGTCTTCAGATCGGTGCGAGTGACTCGCCGCCCGCCGAAGTCCGCCCCTTCCGCAACGATCAAGTTTCCGGCCGCGTCGAACTTGATGCCGTTCGACATGCCGCTGGGCGAGCGAAAGATCGCCGTCTTGCCGGTCGTCGGATCAAACCGCCAGATATGCCCCGCCTCAATCGCCCCATTCTCGTCACGAGCGATATGCGAAAACGTGATCTCGCTGAAATAGACCGACCCATCCGGCGCGACCGCCGCCCCTTCCGTCAGCACACGCGACTCGAACAACTTTTCGAGCTTCGCATCCGCCGGCACGATCGGGGTTTGAGCGTGCAGCGCATCAAGCCCCATCAAGGTCACCGCCAAAGCCAAAAAGAATCGCCACCATCGAGCGCCGCAGATCGTCAACATCGCTGTCTCCTTGTGAATTGCAATTCGTAGGGTGGTGTATGAGTTCCGAGACAATGTAGCTACAGTCGCTCCGCGTGATGAGCCTGCCGAGTCATCGCTACGAAGGCTTTCGAAAACTCCCGGTCAAACTTCGAGGGCTCATTTCGCAGAGCGACGACGGCTACGTTCGCCGCAGACGATCCCACTTCGCTCGGAAGCCCGAACGCTCGAAGACTTCCGGATTCACGACGCCACGCGGGCGACGTCCGGACGCCAAGTCGAGCATCCCCTGGCAGGCCGCTCGGCCGATGTCGCGGAACAGCTCGTCGGTCCACGCGATCGAATGCGGCGCGAGTAGCACATTGTCCAACTCGGCCCAGCGCGGCGGCGACACGATCGGTTCATCCACAAAACAATCGAGCGCGGCTCCGGCGATACGGTGTTCGGACAACGCCGCGAACAGCGCGTCTTCCTCGGCAATGCCGCCGCGAGCCGTGTTGAGCAGGTACGCAGTCGGTTTCATCAGCGACAGCTCGCGAGCCGACAACAAGTTCCGCGTGTGCTCGTTAAGCGGACAGTGCAGCGACACGAAATCGGATTGTGTCAGCAGTTCGTCGAGCGACACCGCTTTCGCACCGGACTCACTCACGACGGCCGGCGGCACGAACGGATCGAAAACTAGCGGCGTGTTCATGCCAAAGCTCGACAGCAGCTTCACGACGCTCCGCCCGATGCCACCGAAGCCGATGATCCCCAGCGTCCGATTGCGAAGTTCGCTCCCCATGTACCGGCTGCGAGCATCCCACTGCCCCTCGCGCACCAGCCGATCTTTGACGCGCACATGATGCGTCAACGCCATCATCCAGCCGACAGTCGCCTCGGCGACTGAGTAATCGACCGCTCCCGCCGTGATGAACAACACCACATCCGCCGCCGTGCAGGCCGCGACGTCCACACTGTCGTAGCCGACGCCAAAGCGACCAATCGCCAACAAGTCATCGCTTTGGGAAAGACTCGCTGCTGTCACACGCGACGAGAGCACGATCGCGCCGTTGGCGGCGGCAAGTTGCCCCGGCGAGATCTCGGCGCGATGTTCGGCGAAGCGACTGACTTCGATGCCGGCCGTCGACTCCAGCAAGTTGAGGCCGATATCACGGTACTTCAGCCGGCCTTCGGCGTCGTAGAAGTCGTTTGTCAAAACCACACTAAATCGCCCGGCGTCGCTTATTTCCACGGATTCCCCTCCTCGGTCGCGCAACGCTCTTCGACGACGATCCGTTCAGGTTTCGGGCCGGCGTAGACCCACAGCATTTCCATGGTGCCTTGAGTTTCGTTGATGAAGTAATGCACTCGGCCGCGCGGTTGCAACGCGGTGGCACTGTCGCGCATCGAGTAGCGGCGGCCTTCGACGACGCAGGTGGCTTGGCCGGCGATGATGCAGATCGACTCGTCGAAATCATGCACGTGCGCGGGCAGGCGACCGGTCGGGTGAAACAGTCCGTAGCCGCCGCTCATTTCGAGGCCGGGGATCAGTTCGGAATTGAAGAAGTCGATGAACTCGGTATTCGGCCCGGCGGCGAAGCGTTTCACGGTCGCGAAGCGGTTGACGCGTTCGGCCCCGGGGAAGCCGGCCGAGTCGTCGGGCATCGCGCGACGTGGGAAGAACTTTTCGACCAGCGTCCGAGTCGGCGTATCAGACGCAAGAGCGATGTGGAAGACTGCCGGTTCCGTCGTTGAAGCATTTCGCGCCGCGTGCACTCGGCCAGTCGGCACGACGACGTTGTCCAACTTTTTCAGCGAGTAGCTGCGACCTTCGACTTCCACGACCGCCGAGCCGCTGAGCAGCGTGATCGACTCGGAGAACGTGTGACTGTGATAGGGCAAGGTTGCTCCGGGAGCGAACGTGACGATGCCGGTCGTCAATCGCCGAGCTTGATTGTGACTCCCAACCAGACATTCAAAGATCACGCCGCGAGCCAGCTCGACCTTCAGCCCTGCGCCGATCGGGTTCATCACTTCGGGCCGATCCGGCCGCATCGACTCCGGCGGCTTGGCCAGCGGTGCAACTTTCGTCGCCGACTCCGGCGTTAACGAGGCCTGAATCTGTTGATCCCGCCCGACAACATTGAGCGCACCTCGCAGCGAACGGAGCAGAAGACCGGAGTCGATTCCGACGCCGATCATCCGAAAGCCTTGCTGTCGGCGTTCAAGCAAATTGTCGTGGCTGATCGCGATGACTCCGCAGTTTTTGCCCGCCCGGCGGATGGTGTCCTTCATTTGCAGGATCGACTCGGCGACCCCCGGACCTTCCCACTGTCCACGAGCACCGGCCGTCGAGGAAAAATCAGCCGGTCCAAAGAAGAACAACTCGGACCCTTCGACTTGGCACATCAGCGGGACATGCTTCACGGTTCGCACGGTTTCGAGGATCGGCACGACGAGCACATGTTCGTTTGCCTCGGAGGTGTGTTCGACGAAGCATTGTCCCCAACAGGTCGCTCGTTCGGCTCCGATGCCGCGCGAGCCTTCGAGCGGATACCGCGAGTACGCGATCGCCTGCTTGAGCTGCTCGACCGTTTCGATCCAGGGGATGACGATGCCATCCGCCCCGATGTCGAGCGCCCGCTTGATCAACCCGCTGTTGAGTTCCGCGATGCGCACGAGGGCAACGGTCTCGCTGCGCACGGTCGCTCGCAAGTGCTCGACGATGTCCTTCCAGTCGAGATGCCCATGCTCAGCGTCAATCACAACCCAATCGAGCCCGAGCGCGACAGCCATCTCCGTGATGCTGGGAGATTCGAGCGTGACCCACAAACCAAACGTCGGCTGATCAGCGGCCAGCTTGCGACGCAGGGCACGAATCGCGTTTGTCTTCATGAAATCCCCTTGCCGAATCCTTCGGCGTCGTCCGGAGTAAGTTACGGTCAGTCCGCTGGGCAGGGAAGCATATCGGGCAACGACACTCGCGGGGATGTTGTTTCACTTGAGGACACCCGTCGTCCTTAGCCACGCCTGGCACGGTTTCGGCCAGTCGGTGACTGGCTGACCATCGACGTGTCGCAGGCCGTAGCCGTGACCGCCGGTCGCGTAGACATGCACTTCCGTCGGCACGCCGACTTTCTTCAGTTCCGTCGCGAGCAGCAGCGTGTTGAGGACAGTCACGCCGTCGTCATAGGCATGCACGAAAAACATCGGCGGCGATTGCTTTGTGACCTGGACTTCGTCACGCAGCTTTGATTGACCTTGAACCTCAAAGCCTCCTGGGTAGATCAGGGCAGCGAAGTCGGGCCGACAGGGAACCTTGTCGACGTCGTCGAGCGGTTCGTACTGACGCTTGTCGTCGAAGATCGAGGTCAGCCCGGCGACTTGTCCGCCGGCCGAGAATCCCAAGATGCCAATTCGTTTCGGATCGAGTTTCCATTCTGACGCTTTGCTGCGCACGAAGCTCATCGCCCGCTGCGCGTCCTGAACGGCGGCGAGCCAACGCTTCTCCGGATCTCGGAATGGCACTCGATACTTCAGCACGATCCCAGTGACTCCAATCTCGTTGAGCCATTCAGCGACCTCCGTCCCTTCCAGGTCATAAGCCAGGATGTGATGCCCACCGCCGGGGCAAATCACAACGGCGGCCCCGGTGTCCTTCTCCTTCTCGGGTCGATAGACCGCCAGTTGCGGCGTCGAAACGTTTCCGAGCTTGATGATCCGGCGACCAGCGATGAGCCTGTCTTGCGGCTTGGTTTGGTCTGCTTCGGGAGGCAGTTCTTTCGTCTCACCGGGGGGCTTGCCCGGCCAGACGTTGAACGTGAGCGGCTCCGCCCCAAAGACGATCAATCCTTCGAGTGCAATCAACAGCGTGAACAGTGGCAGGGGCTTCATCGTGCTCTCCAACGAGTGGCGTTCGTGGACCGGTTTGCTCCAGAATAAGCCCGATCGCGCCCATCGTCACGGCGCGGAGCACCGTCGAAAGAACCAGAAAGGACCTGACCATGAAATCCCGATTGGTCACGCGACGCGAGTTTCTGGCAAAGAATGTTGTCGCTGGAATAACGCTGGTCGCCACGTCCGCACGAGCGGCCGGCATTTCAGAGTTGTACTCCGGCTTGAAGTCTGACGACTTCTTCGACGGACCGCTCAAGGAAGAGGTCAAAGTCGTCGATCAAAAAGTCTTCACCGAAGGTCCGGCCGTCGCGCCTGATGGTCGAGTCTTCTTCACGAACGCGACTGCCGCGAAGATCCTGATTTGGAACCCGAAGGCTGGCGAACTCTCAACCTTTCGCGAAAACAGTGGCGAGGCGAATGGGCTGTTGTTCGATCACTCCGGCCGGCTGCTGGCCTGCGAAGGGAAGTCCGGCCGAGTAACTCGCACCAACTTGAAGTCCGGTGAGATCACAGTCCTCGTCGATCAGTTCAATAAGCAACCGCTCGGAGCACCGAACGATCTGACGATCGACTCGAAGGGACGGATTTACTTCACCTCACGACTGCCGAACGATGACCCGAAGAAGAACAACGTCAACTCGGTCTATCGCATCGACCCCGACGGCAAAGTCGCGCGAGTCCTGCATGAACCGGACATCCATATGCCCAACGGCGTCGAAATCTCCCCCGACGGTCGCACGCTGTACTTGATCGAATCCGATGGCCGCGAGAATCGCAACCGCTGCCTCTTCGCCTACGACTTGAAGGAGGAGGGCGCAGTCACGAACACACGGCGAATCATCGACTTCTACCCCGGCCGAGGTGGTGACGGTTTGTGCGTGGACGTGGACGGGACCTTGTACGTCGCGGCCGGCTTGCACAAGACGCGCGGCACTCACGAGACGCTCGACACCAAGCCAGGCATTCATGTGATCTCGCCGCAAGGCAAGCTGCTGGCTTTTCTCGGGACTCCGACTGACACGCTGACGAATTGCACGTTTGGCGGCAACGATCGGCGGACGCTATTGATCACCTGCGGCGATCGGCTGCTGAGCGTTCGCACGAAACGCCCCGGCCCAGCCCCTTGATGCCTCGCGTTCAGGCCCCAAACTGGTGATTTTTCGGGCTGAAGTCGGTTGAGTCGGCGGGGCGATCCCGTCACACTACGTCCCTTTCTGGCCGGCCGGCCCGTGTAAGCCGAGTGATGTCGCTGAACTCGCCTGAGTTCAGGATCTGGATCGTTTGTCGATTCAGCATCCTTGGTAGCACGGCTGGAGTTTGCCATCACTGTTTTCGAGACGTGACACTGCGTCACGCTTCTCCTCTTGCTAACCAAGGAGAATCTTGTGTCGGTTCGCATTCGAATGACGAGAATTGGTCGCAAGCATCGGCCGTTCTACCGGATCGTGGTCATCGATCGTCAGAAGGCTCGCGAGGGCAAGGCCATCGAAGAGGTCGGCACCTACGACCCGATGGTCAAAGACAAAGCCGCTCGCGTGAAGTTGAAAATGGAGCGGATTGAGTATTGGCAATCGGTCGGCGCGCTGCCGTCGGATCGAGTCGCCACGCTCATCAAGAAGGTAAAGACTAATCGCTGGACGGACCAAGTGGCCGCTCCGGCGCTGACTCCCCAGAAGCCTCCTCCCGCTCCGGCTCCCGCGGAAGCCCCGGCTGAGGAAGCACCGGCTGAAAGTGGCGAGGCCAGCTAAGCCGAGCAACTCATGCGGTTCGACGTCCTCACGCTCTTCCCGGATTTGTTCGAGAGCTACCTCTCGCAGAGCCTGCTCAAGTTGGCAATCCAACGCGGGCTGGTGAGCGTCAAGCTCTGGAACTTCCGAGACTGGGCGACCGGCAAACGAAAGTCAGTGGACGACAAACCGTATGGGGGCGGACCGGGCATGTTGATCATGTGCCCGCCCGTGTTCGATGCAATCGAAGCGATCCAACCCGATGCGGAACAACCGGGTCAGTTGGTGATGCTCACCCCGCAAGGGCGCAAACTCGATCAGAAGTTGGTGGAAGAACTCGCTCAGCACAAACGGCTGTTGTTGCTGTGCGGCAGATACGAAGGGTTCGACGATCGAATCCGACAAGGGTTGCAGCCATTGGAGGTCTCGGTCGGCGATTTCATCTGCAACGGCGGCGAAGTGCCGGCGATGCTGATGATCGACGCGATCATCCGGTTGATTCCCGGAGTGCTCGGTGACGAGACCTCACACAAGTACGAATCGTTTTCCGAAAGTGGTCTTCTGGAATACCCGCAGTTCACGCGCCCCCGCGAGTTCCGCGGCATGACGGTTCCCGAAGTTCTGCTCAACGGAAATCACGCCGAAATCCAACGTTGGCAAGACCAACAAAGTTTGCAACGAACCCAAGAGCGTCGCGGCGACCTGGTCCCGCCAGTCGTCGACGACAAAGACAAGAAACCGAAACGCCAGCGACGATCGAAAATGCGTCGCGATCCAGGGAGTCCTGAATCATGATTAACAAGTTGATCCAAGAAGTCGAAACCAAGTTCCTGCGACCTGACCCGCTGAAGTTCGAAGTCGGCGACACCGTCGATGTCCACTGCCGAATCCTGGAGGGGACTAAAGAGCGCATCCAGGTTTTTACGGGTATCGTCCTCGCTCGCCGTGGAGCCGGCACTCGCGAGACGTTTACCGTCCGCCGCATTGTTGGCGGTGAAGGGGTCGAGCGAATCTTCCCGGTCAACTCGCCGAAGATCGCCAAGCTGGAAGTCGTCCGCCACGGCAAGACGCGACGGGCCAAGCTGTACTACCTCCGCAAGCGAGTCGGCAAAGCCACCAAGCTGGTCCAACGCCGAGCCCGGGAAGACAAGGTCGAGGTTCCTTCCTCCGAGTAATCACAATTTGGAATGCGGAGTCCGGCGTCTCTGCCGCTCAAGACACGTTGATTGACAGACGAACTGACCTCTCATTGTCGATCGCGTTTTGAAAGGTGACGACTCTGGTCGTCGCACTCCAAAGGTTTTCGGGACCAGCGCGATGCCGGGCCTGTGGAACAAGCTGTTTGGTAATCGCGGTGAGCGGGCAGCCGCCAGATTTCTCCGACGGCAAGGCCTCCGGATCGTCGAGCGGAACTACTCGACACCACTGGGCGAGATTGACATTGTGGCTCTCGATGGCACGACGATCGTTTTCGTTGAAGTCAAAACTCGCTCATCGCTCGTGGCGGGTCGGCCTGAAGAAGCGGTCACGCCCGACAAACAAAAGAAGCTGACGAAGATGGCTTTGGTCTATTTGAAAAAACACAAACTGCTGGAGCACTCGGCCCGCTTTGACGTCGTCGCCATCGTTTGGTCGGACGGTGCTCGTGAACCAGACGAAATCCGCCATCTCCGCAACGCCTTTGAGCCGACCGGCAAGTGGCAGATGTTTTCGTAACGGGATTCGCCAGAATTCACACGGTTTCGCCAATTGACTGAACTCTGGCGAGTTCAGCAAGGTTCATTGGAAGTGCGCCATGAAAATCGGACTGGTCGGATACCAAGGCAGCGGCAAGAGCACACTGTTTGAGTTGCTCACCGGGCACAAGCCCGATGTCTCGAAATCGCATCTCGGCCAGGTCGGAATGACGACCGTGCCGGACGAGCGATTTGACAAGCTGGTTGCATTCCACAAGCCGAAGAAAATCTCACCTGCGAAGATCGACCTCTTCGACACGCCCGGCTTGATGAAAGGGGACAACGTCCACAATGCCCAGCGGCTGGGAATCATCCGCGAGTCGTCCGCACTGGTCCAAGTGATCGGAGTCTTCAACGGAATCGATTCGCTGTCCGAAGCGCGAGCTTTTGAAGACGACATGATTCTGGCCGACCTGCAAGTCGTCGGCAATCGCATCGAAAAGCTGAAAAAAGATCTGCTCAAGCCCCGTCCCGCCACCGAAAAAGACGAGCTGACCGCCGAACTTGGGGCGCTCGAATTTGTCAGCGCGAAGCTCAGCGATGGCCAGACGCTCCGCGGAATCCCGTTCACCGACGTCCAAGACAAGGCGACGAAATCGTTCGCGCTGTTGACTCGCAAACCGAAGATGGTGGTACTCAACACGGCCGACTCGTCCGTCGATGCCAAGCCACTCGCCGATCTGCACGCCATCGGCATCACCGCAATTGCGGGACCTGTCGGACTCGAACTGGAAGTCGCATCGCTGCCCGAAGAAGACCGTGAGCTTTTCGCCTCTGAAATGGGGCTGACCGAATCCTGCCGCAGCAAACTGCTGCGCGCGATCTTCGAGATCACCGAGCACATCACCTTCTACACCTGCGATGAAAAAGAGGTGCACGCCTGGTTGCTGAAGCGCGGCAGCAGCGCCCTCGAAGCCGCCGGCACGATCCACACCGATCTCGCTCGCGGATTCATCCGCGCCGAGGTCATGTCCACCGATGACCTCTTGCGGCTCGGTTCGGAGAAAGAAGTCAAAGCCCACGGCCTGTTCCGTACCGAAGGCAAGGAAGCTGTCATCCGCGACGGCGACGAAATCGTGATCCGATTTAGTGTGTGAGCCATCTGCACCGTGCCCAATGTTCCCACGGTCCCAGCCAATCCCACCTTCGGATAGCCCCGGTATTCCACCCAAGAAAAACCAAGCTTGGCGAACTCGAGGCCCGGAACGAATTCAATCGTCGGTACTACTCACGATGGCTCGGCCGAAAGTATCCCGCAGCGTGACGACGTCCCCCTCGGCTCGCAGCTTCGCCAGGTAGCGACGATCGATGCGGCATTTCAGCCGCACGCAGTTCGATTCGTCGTAAACGCGTTCGGTCACCTCGGCACATTGCGACAGGAACGCAAACAGCTTGCCGTTGGACACGCTGGTCTCGACTTCCGCGACGACGATCCCATCACCCAACCGGGCAACGATGGCTGACTCCAACTTCTCGAGCCCCAATCGATCGCGAGCCGAAACGCTGACGCAGTCGAGATGTTTCACTCGCAATACATCAACAATGCTGCGATCCGTGACCGCATCGACTTTGTTGAGCACCAGCAGCATGTTAGTCCGATCCACGCCGATCTCTTCCAGCACCTCATCGACCGTGTTGATTTGCCGTTCGGCTTCCGGATGGCTGGCATCAACGACATGCAACAGCAGATCCGCTTGTCGAGCCTCTTCGAGCGTGGATTTAAATGACGCGACCAGATGGTGCGGCAGATCGCGAACAAACCCGACAGTGTCGCTGAGCAACACTTCGCCCCAGTGCGGCACATGCCAGCGTTTCGTGCGTGTATCGAGCGTTGCAAACAACTGATCGGCGACATACACGTCCGCGCCGGTCAACGTCCGTAGCAGCGTGCTTTTGCCAGCGTTCGTGTATCCGACCAGCGAGACGGTCGGTTGATCGCGGCGTGTAGCAACGATCCGCTCGCGGCGTTTGGAAACATCTTTGAGTTTCGCCTTCAATTCATCGACGCGCTGGTCGATCAATCGGCGGTCGGTTTCAATCTGCTTCTCACCAGGCCCGCGCCCAGCACCGACGCCTCCTTCAATGCGCTCCAAGTGCGTCCACATCCGCTTCAGCCGCGGGCGGTAGTACAACAGTTGAGCCAACTCGACTTGCAACCGCGCTTCGTAGGTCTGCGCCCGTCGCGCAAAAATGTCGAGAATCACTTCGCTGCGATCGACAATGACACAGTTCAATTCCGCCTCAAGGTTCCGTCCCTGCGAAGGCGAGAGATTGTTGTCGAAGATGACGACCTCGGCTCCGGTCGCCGCGATCAGTTGCTTCACTTCTTCGACTTTGCCTTTGCCGAGCAGCGTCGCCCCGCTGGGCTGATTGGTCTTCTGTACCAACTCGCCGACCACTTCCGCACGAGCCGACTTGACCAATCCGTGAAGCTCATCGAGCGCGGAGTCCTTGTCGATGCGACTGCCGGTTTCGAGCACGGCGACAAGAATCGCCTTCTGCTCCTGGACTTTCAGTTGTTCGCGTTTCGCGTCGGCCAAGCGAGTCTCCCGTGTGCTCAATGCCAGATTGTGGGGCAACGAGATTTTAAGTTGGCGGGACACAAGACAGTTTGCAATGGGTGTGACTTTCGGAACCGACGGCTCGAGACGAGAAACCGCCCACCGTCACAGCGAAACGCTGACGAACATCGTCGCTGGATCGGGTGAAACCACGTTCCTACATTATGGAACCAGAGGGTTCCGCGCGTGATAAGTCACCGAAACAATTGATTTTGGCAACCTCCGCAGCCAAGTTGCTTGACCTCTGCCGCTGAGACAGTCCAATTCGTAAATCCGGAACAGTGGTTATCTTCGAATCTGTCTT
The DNA here is from genome assembly GCA_016872645.1 of Planctomycetota bacterium. Classification (GTDB taxonomy): domain Bacteria; phylum Planctomycetota; class Planctomycetia; order Planctomycetales; family Planctomycetaceae; genus SXKJ01. Next base: position 40,077 of record VGZH01000001.1, read on the forward strand.
CGTGAGTTTCCCACGTTGCGCAGAGTGGGCCTTTGGCGGGAAACCATCGGCAGCCGATGATCTGACCGTGAAAAACTCTGCGTATCTTGCCTGTTCGGTCTGGAATGACAGGTAACACCCACTGTGCCCCCGTGAGGGTGCAGCCCGCCTACGTTTTTTGAAAAGCTTTGAAAGGTTCCGCCATGAAGAATTACGCGATTGTTTTTGGCTTGCTGATTGTGACGAGTTTTTCGGCGAATACGTTCGCCAAAGACAAGTTCTGCTGCGTCGATCCCAACCTGCAACAGATTCAGACGCAATGCTGCCAGGGAACGCTGCTGCCATACCACGTCGCCCTGAAGCGAGCCGATGACGCGACCAAAGCGGAAACCGCACTGGCTCACATGACGCAGCAGAACCAAGACCTCCAAGCTCAGCTCGCCAAACTGCAATCAGACCTCAAGGCCGCCGTGGCCGATCGCGACAAAGCTCGCACCGAGCAAACAGCTGCCGTTGCTGAACGCGACAAGGCTCGTGCTGACGCAGCAGCGTCTGCCAAGAATGCGAAGCAGTCACAGGACAAAGCCGCGGCCGCCGAAAAGGCTAAACAAGTTGCCGAAGCTGCGGCAAAGACGGCGAAGGACGAACAAGCCAAGGCCAATGCGGAACTCGCCAAGGTGAAAGACGATGCCGCAAAGCAAGTGGCCGCCGCTCAAGACGCCGCGAAGAAAGCCCTCACGGACAAAGAAACCGCTATCGCCGCCGCCAAGAAGTCGGCCGATGAGCTCGTCGAAGCACAGAAGAAACTGACAGCAGCGCTCGACTCCGAAGACAAGAAAAAGAAGGCCGAGGAAGAGAAGAAGAAAGAGGACGACGCCAAGAAAGAAGAGGCCAAACAGGAAGAGAAGTCGGAAGGGTCCGCCGCCGACGCATCGACCGAGAGCTAACTCAGCAAGAACCAAATTTGAAATCGCCACAGAAGCCCGGCTTTTCCGAAAGCCGGGCTTCTCGCGTTTGGATCATCCGTACTTCTCACGCAAGCGACGAGCGGCGGCGACTTCGTTTTGGAGTTTCGTGTAGACCTCGTCGAGGCTCACATTGGCTGCCGAACCAGGAGCGAAGCCGCAGTCGGGATTGAGCGTGATCCGCTCCGGCTTGAGATACTTCAGCGCCATCTCAACACGCTCGACGATGGTGTCGGCGGAGTCGATCTGACCGGGCTGACAACTGACGCATCCGAGGCCAATCTCGATGTGTTCGGGTAGTCGCTGAAACACCGACATGTCCCCGGCTCCGGGGGAGGTGAACTCCATCGTGATGTGGCCCACCTTCAGGCGGCCGAGCTGTTTCAAGATCGGATCGTAGCCACCGCGATGATCGGCCTCGCCGCGTGCTCGTGCGCCAGCTCGGCGGCAGAGATGGACGGCCAGCTTGAGACCGTCGATGCCATCGACGACCTGGTTGTCCATGTCCGCCGCGAAGTCAGCGGCTCGATCAGGGTCGGTGTACTGTTGGCGAACGTCGGGATCAACGAACAGGCACAAGTGCGGATCGTCGACTTGCAGAATCGACACTCCCTCGTCGCGCAGCAGTTCGGCTTCTCGTCGGAGAATCGGCACGCAGTCCCGCACGAAGGCGTCGCGAGTCGGATAGGCCTTCGACGACTTGACCGGATCCCACATGCGTTCGCCGAGCAGCGCAGGAGCTGGCAGCGTGGCTTTGATTCGCTTGTTGGTCAGTTGGTTCAGGAACTTGATCTCTTGCGCAATGAAGCCCGGTTGCTTCGGGCTGAGCTTATCCACAACGACCGTCCACGGCCGGCCGTCCGCCGGATTGCGGCTGAGTTCAAAGCCGTGCGCGAGCTCCGCGATCACGCCGATGTACGACTTTCGCCACCATTCGCCGTCGGTGACAACATCCAGGCCGGCCGTCTCCTGCAACGCAACGGCAGTGCGAATCGCCGCACCCATCAGGCGGCGGTACTCATCGCCAACAATCAGACAATCGTCGGCGATCAGGTCTTTGACAAATTGCGGGCGCGGCAAGGAGCCGATGACCGACGTGGGAAAAAGAAGTGACTTGCTCATGCTCGTTTGCCCAAATGCTTGCTGGTCCAGTTTCGTCGCGCGTACTCGAAGTCTTGCTGCGTATCGACCTCGATGTAACCGCCTGGCGTATCGACGTGCGTGAAGCGTTCGCCCGCTTCGATCATCTCTTGGAACAGCAAAATCTTGTAAGCCTTCTCGAAGACGGCGGCTTCACGCCACGGGTGGCCGGCGAATTGTTCTCGGCAACGATGGAAGTGTTGCTTTAATCTCGCGGCTCCTGCAGCTGAGAATTTGGCAACGCCGATGTACTCGCCATGAGCTGCGGCGGGATCAATCGCACGATGGACTCGCGTGACGCAGCCGTTGGCGACGGTCACTTTCTCGGCGTCATCGGGAGGATGTTCGGTGCGGTGTTCGTAGCGCGTCAGCCATTCGGTATCGACACCCAACGCCATGTCTCCGCACGCGGCAGCCAGTCGAGCGATGATGTCGGCGTTGAACAGCACATCGCTGTAGCAGCAGAGAAACGGCTGGTCCATCAGGTCTTCGGCGTGAAACAAAGAGAGCAGTATGTTGTTGTGCTCCCAATCGGCGTTGTGGCGAAACGTGAACTGAGGATAGTCCGCTCGCACCTTGTCGATTTGATATCCGCCGATAAAGCAAATGTCGTTCAGACCGTTCGCGCGAAATGCGTCCAGTGCCCAATCCAGCAGGCGTTGGCCCTCAACTTCGGCGAAGCATTTGGGTGCGTCGGCCGTCGTGGGCATCAAGCGTCGGCCCCGTCCGGCGGCGATGACAATGACTCGCATGGATGGCCCTTCGGTGCGATCAGCACCATCAGTGCGGCCACAATGGTCAGCCCGAAGGCGACCATCGCCGCAGTTTGATCCCAAGTGATTCCCGACTTCCGCAGATAGCCAACGAAGACCGTCACCACGCCGGCACCAGAGACGATGATCCCCAGTACGGCGAACCAACGGTTGCCGAACGTCGCGGCCAGTGCGACCAAACCGAAATACGTTGCCCACTGTAACTCAGCAGGTTGTTGACCTCGATGAATAGCGATACACGCGATGCCCAGCGCCACCAGTGAGGCAAGCTTTGGGGCAAAGCTGGGCATCACGACTTCTCTCGCCTTTTGAGCCGACGTGTTCCAGAGAAAGCCGGTGATGAAGGCTCCAAGAAATGCCCAGCCCGCCCAAATGCAAATGACACTCCGCCAGCCTCCCTGTGCGGCAGAGGAGTAATGTCCGGTGACAACATCTCCCGTGGCAGCCCCCATGTAGCCGAGAAAATTCACGAATCCGGCCGCTGCCGCCGAAGTGCCGCGATGAGCCAAATCCGACGGGGCAGTACCAACGAGCAGCACTTGCGGACCAAATATGCAAAAGCCGATCACCACCAACACGACCATCGTGCCGATCTCGCTGTGCCCGGCGAGGAATCCGTAGACCGGTGACAGAACACCCAGCAGCACCATCAACAGACAGACCACGGGAGCTCGCCGGCTTCCGAAAAAACGATCGGTCGCCCAGCCGGCCAGATAAGACCCAGCCGTCGCTCCGATCGCAATCACGAAGAATTGAAGTGTCGCTTTGCCAACACCGATCTTTTGCGTATCCACGAGATGCTTGACTCCCCAATCGGTGAATCCGTAGCGGCAGGCGTTGAGTAATCCCAACGCCAACCCCAACAGCCACAGCGACGGGTTGTAGAGTGTCCAGTAGAGACTCTCCGCCAGCGGCATTCTTGGTCGCGACACCGGAGCAACCACGACCGGGTCACCCGGTGAAGTCCCCTGGTCTTCAGGAGGAGCGTCGCGCAGAAAGACCAACATGAACACGCCTGTCAGCGTCAACAAAATAGCAGGAACGTACAACGCACCTCGCCAGCCGAAATGCTCGGCGGCCTGTCCGGCAATCAGGTAGGTCAGGCCTTGCGTGATTTGATACCCGGTGCCGATCAAACCAACCGCATGACCGCGTCGCGGTACCGGAACCCAATTCGCCATCACGCGCACGCAAGGTGTCCAGCCCAGCGACTGACAGAAGCCGTTCGTCGCCCAGACAAACACCAGAAAGAAAAATCCTTCACTGAGCCCAAACAGCACGTTCAAGCCCGCCGAGCAGAACATCCCGACGGCCAACAACACGCGCGGCGAAATCCGCTCGGACAACTGCCCATTGAGCAACTGACCCAAGCCGTAGGCGATCTTCAAAGATGCCAGAATCCAACCTGTTTCTTCGCCGCTGAGTCCCAATCCTCGCTCGCTCACAGGCGAGTTCATTCCAGGCACGGCCGCTGAGAGATTTGTGCGACAAAAGTAGAACGCTCCATAAGTCAGCCAAAGCGTCCACAGCACACCGCTCTCCGCCGGAGTCGGTCGACAGAACTGCGGACCTCGTGCGACGTCGCCGGAGTCATCAGAGTTCGGTTGAGGCGTCGTCTCGGTGCTCACGGAGGTGTCCCAGGTGGAGGTCACCAGATCTAGTCGTCGTTGTCGAGCGATTCCAAAAACCAACCAGTTTTTGAGATGACCATCGGTTTGGCATTGGGCAAGAGCTCACCGGTGATTTCGTTGATCGCCCAGCGAATCGCGAGTGATGTCACGACCGGCGAGACCGCTGGTCCCAGAAACTCGCGCATCCTGGGAACTTGGGAGGTTGCTCGCAATCGGCCGAGCGATACGGCACTCGCCCAGCGCACACGTGTGAACTCGAACGGGATCGCCGCCGGGGATTCTGTCAGACGCTCGACCATCAACACTGCCAACGGTTCATCAGCCCGGCCGGCGTGCATGTGTCCCAGACCCCAAATCGCCGCGCTGCGAGAGAACTCGCCGAGCCTGGAATCTTTCGGCAAGTACCTGCGAAGCAATACATCGGCAGGAAGGTGCTGCATCAAACCCAGGGCCTCGAACAAATGGGCCACCTGCAGTTCGATCTCTGTGGAATTAGCATTCTTTAGCAGAGCTTCCGTTTGTTGTGTGGCCTTGCTGAAGATCGCCGGCAGAGTTTCGCGGACAGCGAGTTTCCGCAGCCCCCAAGCAGCCGCGATCATCACTTCGCCGCGATCGGATTCGAGAAGGTTTACGAAACGGGGAGCCGCCGGCTTGTGATTAAGCGCTCCGAGCAACAACGTGGCTTGTTCCTGGCCACGCCATTGCTCCCCGGCCAGCGTCAAGGTCGCCGACTCTCGCACTGCCGATTCCAAATCGGGTTTCTTCGCCAAATCAAACAACGCATCGCGCACGCGACCTCGCAGTTTGGGATGCGGATCGTCAAGCAGCCTGGCGAGGACCGCGACTCGTTCTGGCGTCGGGCGAGCCGCAAAAGCTTCGACTCCCTGCTGCCGGACCGGCGCGTCGTCATTCTGCATCGCTTTCTCAGCAAGCGGCACTACCAAATCATGATCGATGGCATTGAGTCGTGTCAGAGCGGCGGCCGCCACACTCGGTTCAAGATCACGTGCCAATCGCAGCAACACCCGCTGCGCCGGTTCAGTCGTGTGCCGATCCAAAAGAGCCACAGCGCAGAGTCGATCCACAATCGTTGCGGATTTTGTTTGCGACAATCGCTCGGCGTCCGCTTCCAGCTCCGCAGCCCGAATTCTTCCCACCGACCGAGCTGCCGCTAATCGAGTCGCGGACGTTTGCTGAACATCCTGCGTGAGCGACAACAACAACGGTACGGCGGAGTCATCCGCAGTTGCTCCCAATCCATGTATTGCCAAGAGCAGCTCACGATGCCGCGTCTCTTTGGCGTTGAGCCGTCGCTGCCATACGCTGCGAATCGGCTTGAAATCCCACTTTGCGAGTGTCGGTTCAATCAGTTGCCGTAAGTCGGCCCCGTGCTGTTGAGAAACATCGAACAGGTCGGACGCGGCCTCCTTCGCATCCAGGACGATTAACGCTCGCGCAGCCGCAAAACGAGCAACGGGCTGCGTCGAATCGGCAGTGACGATCTTTTTCAGGAGCGGAGCGGCCTCGATCAATTCCGGAACTCCGAAAGAGTGCGCCTGAGCAATCGTGTCCGCAGACAGACGTTGCAAGTCCGCTTCAGGACGAGCCAGCGCGCTGAGCCACAACGGTTTCAATTTCTTGCTGAATCCGACCACCGGCTCGGGAATTTTCAAAACGGGATCGGATTCCATCGCGAAGTCGGGACGAATTTCATCTGCTGCGAGCATCGTCAGCGAGGTGCTCAACACCAGCAGTAAACAAACCAGGAAACGCATACGTCACTCCGGTTTTGGATATGCGGCGGTCTTGCCATGTAGATCTAGCGTCAATACCTCAATCTGCCAGAAGCTCCGCTTCTCTTCCAGCTTCAAGTCGGCATCCGTCAGTTCGGGTCGGTCCGAGTCGCCGCCGGAGACACGCAACAGCAATCCCCCGTCCGCTGACACGTTCAAAAATCCAGGGTCAGTGATGTCCAGCTCCAACGTGCCAACCGGATCAATCCACGTTTTCAAAGTCACGACGTCCGGCTCACGATAGGCGGCGATCTCCAGCTTACCGACTGGACCAGCCACTTGGATCGTCAGCCGCGCCCGCTGAACTTGCAGCGGCAGTAACACTGACGGAATTTGAAATCGCAGCCACGTGGCAGAGGGAGCGGCCTTTTCCTGCCAAGTGTGTTGCTTGGCATCCCACAGCGCAGAAGGGATTTCGCCGTCGGGTCCTTTTGTGGCTCGATACGGCAGCAACGGGGCGGAGATTGCCACCTCGGTTCCCAAAGGTGGACGTTCCCATTGCACCGGCACTGCAACCAAAGTCGCTCCGAATGATTGGGAGCTTTCACTAAATCGAAATCCAAGGTCCCATGGATCGGACCAGAAGAGCAACTGAGCCGAGCCGGGGTAGTCGCGACGCTGCGGATTTGTCAGCAACTGCAGTAGCGTCCGTCGTCGTCGAATTTGCTCGTCCGTCAACAGCCCGGCAGATAAGTACTGTTCCGCAGTGAAAACGCTGTCCGTAGGCGCGACAAACGTCAGATCGTTGTGAATATTGACGCCAATCCGACCGTCACGCGTTGCCAGCACCACGTCAGAAGGTGCATGTCCCGCTGCACCGTGCAGGCGACCGACGACTCCTGTGGGCCCAAAAGTCGCGCGGGCCTCAATCCGTTCGGATGTCGTTCCGGATTGTTGCAACGTCGCGCTGCGCAAACCGGCTGTTTCCAGCAGATTCTCCCAATGCCATGTTCCGAGGTCCGTCCAGACCATCCGCCGAGTCGTTCCTTTCAGACCAGTCATTTCAGGCATCAGCCAGCCACCGCGCTCTCCGGCCAAGTTGGCGGTCCCGGCCTCTGGAGCAAATAACCCAACGACTCCTTGGGCGCGGATGTCATCCGTCCCCGGGACTGCCTGCACAAACTGCAGACTTGTCACCGAGGCCGGGACCGCACTTCGCTGATGCTGGCCGGCCAGCACCAGCGCAAGGCTCACAGACAGGCCAAGCCCCGGACCAATCATGCCCATCAGTTCCAAACGGTGCGCCCGCCACAGACAAAATCCAAAGACCGCCAAAAGAACACACAGACCGATCAACAGGCTGCCAACCAACCAGCGCGACGGAATTGAATAGCCCACATATTCGCGCATTTGTGGTTCCAGCATTTCTTCCGACAGCAACGGCCCGGGACGCGGCATAAAGAGGGCTGGGATCAAATCCTGCAACGGAGCCAAAAGCGCGTACTTCCCCTGATCCGGAGCACTCGTTTCCGACGCCGCTCGCCGACGCATCCAACCCTGCGGTCCCAACGTGGTCACCAGCAAACGACCTTCGCCGCAGTTCTTCCAAAATGCAGCAGGCCAGCCATCAATGGAGTACGCCACATCCACTTCCGAGATGACCATGCGTACGAAGTCCACAGGTTGTTCGTACTCCTGGCTCCATCGCTCACCACCCGACGCTGAAGAGGATTCCATCCGAACGGTTGTCAGACCAGTGCGGTCGACGACCTCTCCAGAAAACTCGTCCCCCAGCAAACGCTCCAGCACAAGCGGGTCGACGCGATTGAGCATGACCCACACTCGCCCACCCCCATACAGCCAACGGCGAATGGCCGAAAGGCCCGCTCCATCATCCACGATTCGGCTATCAGCAATGACCAGTTGATCGATCGCTTGCAAGCTCTCTTCACCCGTGGGAAGCATCCGATCGGAAAGTAATTTGACCTGCTGATTTAAATTGGACTGCAAACGCGAAGCGACAACCAACTCATAGGCAGCCTCAGACTCTGCCGTTGGCGACTCTTCCAGCGAGTCGATCAACGCGGTCACCGGCAGAGCCTCAGCGCGCCGCAAAACGGCATCGAGTTGCAAATACCCGGAATCACTTCGGATAAGCACTTCGCGAGCTTTTTGGGCATCCATCACCAGCGACCGCAGGTTGAACCGCTTTGCATCTGCGGCAATGTTGGGCATCAAAATCGGATGCCACGTTTCCATTCGCGACCGCGCAGGAATCCAAACACGGCGACCGAACTGCAACGTTGGTTCTTCTTCAAAATACGTTGTCGATAATAACTCCAACGGTTCGCGGGTCGGGTTGACCAATTGGACGTTCAAGCTGCCCCATTTGTTCGGCACATAGGCATCCACGCCATACGGCGACACCATCGCAATCGAATAGCCGACCCGCCCTTTGATCTCTTCGGACTCAACGTGGCCTGCCAAAAGCAGCCACCCACAAATGGCGTAGATGGCGACACGCGGCCAGAACCAATTCCGTCGAACGAACTGCCTGCGAAAACTCATGGATCAACCAAAACTTGAAGGCGGAAGGAGTCCCCATAGTCACATCGCTATGACAAACCGATACCACGGTATCGTCAGTCTGCTTGCGAGGCCACTCGCCGGCGAGTAGTTCTCGTCGCTGACATTTCAGCCGGGAGTCTTGGCTACGATATGCGGCGAGGAAAGTTGGCGCTGCATGCAAACTCAACGCCGCTTGCTCGTGTTTGTTTCTTTTTTGTCGGCATCTATTTTCGCTACAGATTTGTCCTCAGTTGGGATGCTCCGGATCAGCCATCGTGGGCGAGCGACTCTTCACGATCGGCGGCCGCAACGATGACAAATTTCTGATCTTGCTCAACTTGAATGAGGTCAAAGACCAGAGCGTGGCTTAAGCCTGGGCGACGCGTTTTGGTCCAACATTTGATTTCAAGGGGAACTCCTGGAATGCAGGCCTGAATTCCGCGCCGATGGTTGACGGCGACTTGGTCTTCGCGCTGGGGAGCAACGGCAACCTGATTTGCTCCGAGACTATCTCCGGCAAAGAAATCTGGCGCAAGGATCTGCCGACGGAATTGGAGGCTGAAGTGAATCCGATGCGGGGTGGTCCGAAAAAACTGGGCTGGGGCTTCACCTGGTCGCCGCTCGTGGATGGCGAGCAGTTGGTCTGTGTCCCCGGCAGACCGCGGGGTACGCTCGCGGCGCTCAACAAGAAAACCGGCGATGTCGTCTGGCACAGCAGCGAGATCACGGATCAGGCCACACACACACATCGCCAATGGCCGCGTAGATTTACGCCGTCCGGAAATATGTCGTGCTCACTAACCGCAGCATCGTCGGAGTCGCTGCAACCGATCACGGGATCGAGGTCGTCAACTCGCCGATCATTCATGGCTTGCGGATGTACGTCATCGTCGGGGCCAGTCACGGTTGCGAGTTGATTCACCTCAGGACGAGGGGCGAGTCGTTCAAAGCCGAGCGGGTCTACGTCAGCAAAAACTTATCAAACCATCACGGCAAAGTCGTGCGGTTTGGTGAGCATCACTTCGGCTTCGGGGAGAATCACGGTCGGCTCTGCCAAAACTTTTCGTCGGGGGAGCTCGTTTGGTCGGAGTGACAGAAACCGCAGGCCGGTTCCGTCACTTGCACTGACGGTCGCCTGTACTGCTGCGACGAAAGCGACGGCACGACGGTCCTCATCGAGACCAGCACCAAGGGTTGGAAAGAGTCGGGCCGCTTCCGTATCCCGCAACAAACCAAACAATGACGACCGTGAGGCGGCATCTGGACACCACCAATCGTCTTCGGCGGCCGACTGTTTCTTCGCGATCAGGAGCTGCTGTCCTGCCTCGAGTGCAGGCCAAGGGCTGATCGACCAACTCACGAATACAGAGCCGCGATCGGTTGGCCGCTGCTGATCGGGTAGGGACGGTTGGAACTGTCGTAGAAGTGACTGGCCGGATCGATCCCCAGTGCATGGAAGATCGTGGCGGTGACATCCCACGGGCCGTATTTCGTGCTGATCGGATACGCAGCTTGGCGGTCGGTCACCCCAACGGTTGTTCCGCCGCGCACTCCGGCTCCGGCCACAACGATCGAGTACGCCGCCGCCCAGTGCTTGCGGCCGGGGGAGGCTCCCTGGAATTTCGATTCGAGCGCGACCAGCGGTGCGCGGCCAAACTCGCCGAGACACACGACGAGCGTTGTCTCCAGAAGCCCGCGCTGATCGAGATCTTCCAACAGCGCCGAAAAACTCTGATCGAAGCGCGGCAGCAGGCTGCGGCCCATCACATCGAAGATGTCGTTGTGCGTGTCCCAACCGAATTGTTCCTCTTCGTCGGGGTACTTGTCTTGGCCGCGGTTCGAGTGATTCCAAACAACCGTGACCAGTGGCACTTCGGCCTCGATCAGCCGTCGCGCGAGCAGGCACGCCTGCCCCGGACGATGCCGACCGTAACGGTCACGGAGCGCGGCGGGTTCCGCGTCCAGGTCCAGCGCCTGTCGTGCAGTCGGACGGTCAAGCATCTCGTAGGCTTGCTGGTAGAGAGTCTGCATGTCGATCGTCGGCTGAGTGGATTGCGGTCTGATCGGCTCTAATTGCTCGAGCAATCGGCGTCGAACCGCTTGTCGCTCAGAGTTCACTTCTTCCAGACGTTCCAATCCCGGTATCGCTGGCTGGTCGGTCGTCAAATCACCAATGACGAGCGAATCGAATCGCCTGCCGAGCAGTCCCGCAAATTGACCCGGCCCCGGCTCAAACGGCACCAGCGCCGGACCATTCACCATCACCGACGTCCGCAGGAACTTCGATCTCGGCCGCACCTGCTCGAGCACCGAACCGAAGAACGGATGATCCGTCTCGCGCGGCGGCGGATTCGAGCTGATCCGCTGGTGATACTGCCCGGTCAATGTCAGATACAGCGCCGAGCCATGATCGAGGTCGTCGTGCGACATCGACTTTACGATCGCGTACCGATGCGCGAGCCGCGCCATTCGAGGTAGATGCTCGCACAGAAACGTGCCAAACACAGACGACTCGATCGCACCGAACTGACCGCGCACTTCCAGCGGCGCATCGGGGCGCGGGTCGAATGTTTCGAGCTGACTCTGCCCACCGCTGGCAAGGACCAACAAAACCGACTTCGCACGACCGAACCCGACTCCTCGCGATCCTTCATCCGCACCAGCAGACCGCTGCCGCAGCACCTCACCTAAAAAGGCGAGGCCGGAACCGCTCGTTAAGCTCAACCACTCGCGACGACGCATCGAAGTTCTCCCGTCGCGACTACCTTAATCGGCGGTGAACACTTCGCAAGCCGCAGGATGGGACCAGCGGAGTGCCGGCACTGCGCTGGCCTCACCCTAACGTGAATGGCGCGGCGACACCCTCATCACTCGGCCCTGAGCCCAAAGCATCAGAGATTTCAGCCGCCGCTGGCCTTCGATCAAATAACTCGGCGGCAGCGATTGAAGATGCTGGTCGTAAACTCGCTGTCGTTCGGCGCCCCACTCGTGTTGCAGGTGAACGATCCCTTGCCGTTCGAGTTCCTCGGCAAACTCGTCGGCGATTTGCTGATAGCCCGCGATCGTCGGATGCACATGATCGGCGAACCAATCGTTGCCAGGAATCCCGTTGCGGCTGAGCCGATCGAACAACGCTCGAACGTCGACCACCGGTGTGCCCGAATCGAGCCCGACTTGAGTTACGAGTTCGTTCATCGGTTCGAGAATTCGCAGCGGACAGACATCCAATTCTTTGGCCCGAACGTACTCGGCCCGCGCGGCGTCGAATTGGCTGAGTGAGTCGTAGACCTTAGCCAAGTCGTACCGAATTCCCGCATGTTGATTGTCAATTGCCAGAGCCTCACGCAACAAACGCAAGGCCTCGACGGGTTGATCAGCGTAGTGTTGACGAGCCTGTTCCCGCAGATCGTCCCACTGCTGTCGTTCGTAGTCGGCCAGACCCGCGCGATGCTCGGCCTTAAATGGTGGCGAGTCACGCAAGTTGCACGCGGGGTTCATCAAGATCAATGGGAGGCCGGCTTGCCGAGCAATTGAGGTCATTCGCCGCAGATTGAATTCGTAGTGCGCGATGACGCCGCGGTGCCACTCCTCGTCCCGGTGATAGAACTCCAACCCGCCACGGTAGTCGAGCAACGCTTCGACCTCCGGCGAAAGAGTTTCCTCCTCGAGGGCGAGGCTCCCACCTAGTTGCTGCCCTTGTGAGTCATCCGTCGAGGCAACCGCTCGGCGGGAGTCTCGTCCTCCCAACTGCATCGCCGATCGCAGCACGTTGTAAATCCGTAGCTGCAAGGTCTGCTCGTGCAGTCGCCAGAGCCAGTAAGGCGTTCGTTTGAGTTCGCTGTAGGTGCGGTCTTCCAGGAACTCGTTGTGGCTGCAATGGACGATGACCAAGTCGGGGTGATACCGCAGCACCTCTTCGAGAATCGGGACCATGCGATAGCTGGCGTACGACACGCCGCCACAGTTGATGACGTTCCACTCGCGCGACGGATCGGCCGTGTTGAGGCAGATCTCCAACCAAGTCGTGAACGATGTCTCAGTCGTCCACGGGTTCCCCTGCACCGTCGAGTCGCCGATGCAAAAAATGCGAAACTCGCGCGGCGTTTTTCGGACGGCAAACGATTCCGGATAAAAATAGACTCGCTTCGACCGAGCGATCTCGTAGCGCTCTCCCGCCTCGTTCAGGTCAAACAACGGCCGCACCGCGCTAAAGCCGACGAACGGGTCGTCGTGCCAACTTGGATGTCCGAAACCAAATGCTCGCAGCGTCAATTCCGCCAGGACAAACGGCAGCAAACCCAGCAATATGGCGGCTGCTCGGAACAGAATCGCTCGCCGCCAACGTGTTGGACGCGTTGCAGAGAGCATTGCAAAACTCCTTGGATCGGTCGTTCAACACCCTCAATTTGGGCAACCTGCTGAACTCACGGCGGATGCGAAATAACGATCGTGACGCGTCCGCCTGTCAAACTAATTTTTATTCTTCGTGGATGATCATGAACGCAGCGTATGTCTGACACACGCTCAACCCAATTTAATTTATCCGGAATTCGCGTACGCGTCTCGCGATTTGAAGTCTGACAACGGCCATTGCCGCTGCATCGCTTGCAAACAGTCCCCTGTCAGCTGAGGAGACGAGCGGGGAGCGAACTTTCGTCAACTTGATCCCAGCCGACTCATTCTCGTTCGCTGAGGATCCCAATCCATAAGACCGCGAGCCGAGCCGGCGGACTGACAATAACGATCGCAATGACCAGCGCGACAACGCTGATCCGAATTTGGATCGAGGACCGAGTTCCCAGTCCCACCGATCGGATGATCGACGATGGGACTCACAACCGCTGACAGGTGGACGTGGTGGATTCGGTCCGCCTCCCGGTGATCCGCGCGGTGGCTTTGGTTCGCAGCAGCGAGGCTCGAGTCGTGATCGTGGTGATTTTGTTCCGCCGCACGGTCGCAACGGCGATCGAGGACGCAGCAACTTCCGTCCGCCATTCAGTGAACCAAGTCACGATCGCGGCCACACGGTGCCGTGGTAAGACTGGAGCCGCACGGACCCGACGGACGAGTTCAGCGAATCACGCAGAACTTGCCAAGACGATCGCTGGCCGTTCGTTGAAAATTCTGCCGGAACCTGACTGCGTGGATATTCGTCGAATGACCGGGAATAATCCGCCAGGAACTAACCGAGACGCTCGGGCAATTCTTCGATCCGCTCGACAGACCTCTCTGATCCAACAACTGGGGAATGCATCCATGTCTCAGCCCGCGGCAACGACCGTTTCGGAAAAGCTGTCAGAAACCGATGTCCAGGCGATTGACCACCTTCGCGAAGTTTACGCGAAGCTGCAAAAAGAACTCGCCCGAGTCATCGTCGGCCAGAATGACACGATCGAGCGGTTGGCGATTTGCCTGTTTGCTCGTGGGCACGCGCTGTTGATGGGGGTGCCGGGGCTGGCCAAGACGCTGCTGGTCAGCAAGCTGGCCGAGACCATGTCGCTGAAGTTCAGCCGCATCCAGTTCACTCCCGACTTGATGCCGATGGACATCACTGGCACCGACATCCTGCAAGACACAGCAGGTGGCAAACGTGATTTCGAGTTCGTTCACGGGCCGATCTTCGCGAACATCGTGCTGGCAGATGAAATCAACCGTGCGCCCCCAAAGACGCAGGCAGCGATGCTCGAAGCGATGCAGGAGCGGAAGGTCACCGTCGTCGGCAAGGCGTTCAAGCTCGAAGCTCCGTTTCTGGTGTTGGCCACGCAAAACCCGGTCGAGCAGGAAGGGACGTACCCGCTTCCGGAAGCACAGCTTGACCGGTTCATGTTCTTGATCGAGCTGGACTATCCCAACGAAGACGAAGAGGTACGAATCGCTCGTACGACGACGGGAGATGATCTTCCGGAGTTGAGTCATCTACTGCACGCCGAAGACATCATTCGCCATCAGCATCTGGTCCGTCGCGTGCCCGTGCCGGATCACATCTATCAATTTGCGGCGCGGTTAGTCCGGAAGACTCGCCCGAACGGCGAGACGGCTCCCGGCTGGCTCAAGCCACTCGTCGCCTGGGGAGCCGGTCCGCGAGCAGTGCAGAATTTGATCCTCGGCGCGAAAGCCCGCGCGGCGTTGATGGGGAGTTACATGGTCCGGCTGGAAGACATCCAAGTGGTCGCCGTCCCCGTGCTGACGCATCGCATCATTACCACCTTCGCCGCGCAGGCTGAAGGTATCGACGCCAAGAAGATCGTGCGGCGCCTGCTCGAAGAAACGAACGCGGAGGCGTGATGTGGCGCACGCGGCTCGCGTGCACAGGCTTTTCCGTCCAACAAAGACAATCACAACTTCGGCACGCGAGCCGCGTGCCCCACAATTCGATTCCCGAAAGCCCACGGATGTTTGCTGATCGTCAGCCTCGCAGCTTTTTGGATACCGGCGCGCTGTCGCGACTGGCGGCCGTGCCCTTGAATTCGCGGCGACCGATGCTGGGAAGCGTGTCGGGGCGGCATACCAGTCCGCATCGTGGAGCCAGCGTCGAATTCGCCGAGTATCGCAAATACGTTCCCGGCGATGATCTGCGGCGGCTTGATTGGCGAGCCTACGGACGCTCCGATCGCTTCTACGTCAAAGAGTTCGAGGCGGATACCAACCTGCGGCTGTGCGCGGTACTCGACACAAGCGGGTCGATGGACTTTGGTTCGACCGGCATCACGAAGATCGAATATGCCCGCAAGTTGGCCGGATCTTTGGCCTATTTGGCGAGTCAACAAGGGGACGCGGTCGGGCTGTCGTGCGTGGCGAATACGATCGTCCGCAACATCCCGCCGAAGCGCGGACCCGCGCATCTGATGAACGTGTTCGACATCCTCGAACAAGCTCAGCCGAGCGGCGAGACGCAGCTGATTGGGGTACTGCATGAACTGGCTGAGACAATTCGGCAGCGAGCCTTGATCGTGATTCTGTCCGACTTCTTCGTCGAACCGGACTTGCTGCGCGGCTGCTTGCAGCATCTGCGGTTTCGCAAACACGACGTTTCGATGTTTCAGTTGCTCGACCCGCTGGAAATCAACTTCAATTTTCGTCGGCCGATGCGTTTTATCGACATGGAAGGTGGTCCGTCGATCTTCGCGGAACCGAACGAGATCGCCGACCGCTACCAAAAAGCGTTACAGAAATATGCCGACGAATTGCTGGCGGTCGTGCTGGAGTCGGCGGTCGACTTTCATCCGGTCACGCTCGACGAAAACTTCGAGCAAGTGCTGATGCGATTCCTCGTCGGCCGTACTCGGACGAAGGGGGTGCGATGAGCTTCCTTCAACCGCTTCTTCTCGCCGGTCTGCCGCTCATCTCGCTGCCGATTCTGATTCACCTCATCAACCAGCGTCGGTTTCAGACGATTCGCTGGGGAGCGATGATGTTTCTGCTCGCGGCGAATCGGATGTCGCGCGGGTATGCCAAGCTGCGACAATGGCTGATCCTGGTTTTTCGCACCTTGGCGATTGCAGGGTTGATCTTCGGCGTTGCTCGGCCGCTGGCGAGCGGTTGGCTGGGGCTGACAGCCGGAGGTCGGCCCGATACGACAATTATTTTGCTCGACCGGTCGCCGAGCATGAGACAGCAAGGCGAAGGGCAAGTCGGAACAAAACTCGATACGGGGCGGTATCAGTTGGCCCGATCGCTGGGCCTGCTCGGCTCGGCTAAATGGGTGTTAATCGAGAGCACGACGAATACGCCGCGCGAGATCGAATCACCCGAAGTTTTACTGAATCTGCCCGCGACTGAACCGTCCAGCGCGTCGGCCGACCTGCCGGTAATGCTGCAAGCGGCTCACGATTATGTGAAGGCGAATAAGTCGGGGCGCACGGAGATTTGGATCTGCTCAGACATCCGCGCGAACGATTGGAACTCGGAAAGCGGCCGCTGGGCGACGCTGCGTGATGCGTTTCTCGAACTGACGCAGGGGGTGCGATTTCACTTGCTGGCTTACGCGCAGTCAGCGACAGGCAACGTGTCACTGCGCGTCACAAATGTCCGACGACAACAGAGCAGCGACGGGGCCGAGTTACTTGTGTCGCTCAAACTGAGCCGCGAAGGGGTCGCGGATGATGCCGAGAAAGTTTCGGTGCCGGTCTCGTTCGAGATCGAAGGGGCACGCTCAGAAGCGACCTTTGAAATAAGCGGCTCAACGTTCGAGATGAAGGATCATCGCATTCCGATTGAACGCTCGAAAGATCGAGGATGGGGAAAAGTCTCGATCCCGGCGGATGCGAACTCGGCGGACAACGATTTCTATTTCGTGTTCGATCGACCGGCGGTGCGGCAGACGATTATCGTGGCCGATGACGCGAATGCCGCTCGACCACTGCAACTGTCGGCGGGAATTTCACCCGATCCGGCCATGAAACTCGCGGCGGAAGTGCTCACGGTCGATCAACTGCCGACCGTCGAGTGGGATCAAGTCTCGCTGGTGCTGTGGCAAGCGGCGCTGCCCGATGGTCCAACGGCCGATGCGATTCAAATGCTCGTCGATCGCGGCGGACAAGTCATCTTCTTTCCGACGCAGGGTGTGACGAGTACCTCGTTCGCTGGCATGTCCTGGCAATCGTGGAATGAATCTCCGGACGGCATCGCGATCGAGACGTGGCGCGTCGATCAAGACTTGCTGGCGAATACTCAAAGCGGAGCCGCGTTGCCCGTCGGACAATTGCAGGTCCGCAAGCACTGCGGTTTATCGGGAGAACACACTCCGCTGGCGACGCTCAAAGGGGGTGCGCCGTTGCTGGCTCGAGTGACGACGAATCGTGGCGGCGTGTATTTCTGCGCGACGACTCCGGCTGCGGCTGACTCGTCGCTGGCCGAGAACGGCGTCGTCTTGTACGTGCTCGTACAACGAGCGCTTGGGCTAGGCGCGGCAGTACTGGGGAATACTCGGCAACTGGTGGCAGGGGATGTCTCTGGCGAGCAACCGACTGCGTGGCAACAACTCGCTGGGCCGCCAGACGCGCTCTCCACCGAATTCGCGTTTCATGGCGGAGTCTATTCGGGAGGCGAACGCTTGCTGGCGCTCAACCGCGCGAGTGCCGAAGATCAAGCGGCAGTGCTGGCCGATGGGCGAATCGCCGAGTTGTTTCAAGGGCTGGACTTCGCTCGTGTCGATGACAAAGCCGGCAACCTCGCCGCGCTGATTCAAGAGATTTGGCGTCTGTTCCTCGTCGCCATGATCATCGCCCTGATCGTCGAGGCGGCGTTATGTTTGCCAAAGAAAGTGACTCAGGTTGTGTCCGCTTAAAAACGCGTAATGGCAATCGGCTGACAGCATTCGGCCGAACTCCGAATGCCGATCGCCTTTATCTCCTTTTTGGTTGTTATGAACTCCACCCGTTCACTCACGTTCTTATGGACCCCTGGATCGCTGGCTGTGTCAGTGATTGCGGTGTTGGTCGCGACCGGCTTCTGTTGGGCGGCTTGGCGACGATCGGGGTATCGGCCGTCGTTGGGGATGCTCGAAGTCCTTCGGCTGGTGATCGTCGTGCTGGCGGCGGTGATGTTCAATCAGCCGGAATGGGTCGAGGAATTTCGCCCCGACGAAAAGCCGTCGATCGCAGTGCTGTGGGATGACTCAACCAGCATGGGGACGAAGGACATCTCACCGAGTAGTTCGCCGGGGACGCCGAATTCGTCGTTGATGACTCGAAAGGAAGCGATTGCCGGGATGACCGAGGCGGCGGTATGGGTGAAGCTCAATGAGAAGATGAATGTCGTGATTCAGCCATTCGCGTCACCTCAGCCGGGACGCGGGACCGATCTGCATGAGCCGCTCGCGGAAGCTCCGGAGAAGTTCAAGAACTTGCTGGGCGTCGTGCTGATCTCTGACGGCGATTGGAACGAAGGTCTGCCGCCGGTGCAGGCGGCATCGCGGTTGAGATTGAAGGGGGTACCGGTCTTCACCGTACCGGTGGGGAGTCCGATTCGGTTGCCGGATTTGGAATTGCTCAGCCTCGACGCGCCGACGTTCGGCATCGCGGGGAAGTCGGTGCGGATTCCGTTCGCGATCGAAAGCTCTTTGCCGCGCGAGACGACGACGACCGTGACGCTCAAGACGTCGGACGGCGACGAGGTCACGAAGGAAGTTCGCATCGCCGCGATGGGTCGTACGAGCGAATCGATCACCTGGAAACCAAAGACGACCGGCGACTTTACGCTGACGCTCGACGTCCCCAAGCACAGCGACGAGACACTGATCGACAACAACAAACTGACCGCTCCGATCGTGATTCGCGAAGAGAAACTCAAAGTGCTGGTTGTCGAATCCTATCCGCGGTGGGAGTACCGCTATCTCCGCAACGCGCTGTCGCGCGATCCGGGAGTCGAGGTTTCATGCCTGCTGTTTCATCCGGGGCTGAGCAAAGTTGGCGGCGGCAACAAGGACTACATCAAACAGTTTCCGAGCGGGCTTGATGAGCTGTCGAAGTTTGACGTTGTGTTCTTGGGCGATGTCGGTATCGACGACGGGCAACTCACACAAGAGCAATGCCGGTTGCTCAAAGGTTTGGTGGAGCATCAAGCGAGCGGTCTCGTCTTCATGCCGGGAATGCAAGGTCGTCAGTTCAGTTTGCTCGACACGGAATTAGACGACCTCAACCCGGTGGTGCTCGATGAGGGCCAGCCGAGCGGTTGGGGTTCGCGCACGCCGGGACATTTTGAGCTGATGGAACTTGGACGCCGCAGCTTGCTCACCAAGCTGGCTGACACGACCGACGACAACATGGAAGTCTGGGAAGACCTCCCCGGCTTCCAGTGGTACGCGCCGGTCGTCAAAGCGAAGGCCGGCAGCGAAGTGCTCGCGGTCCACAAGGACATCACCAACGAGTACGGTCGATTGCCGTTGCTGGTGACTCGCACGTTCGGAGCGGGCAAGGTCTTGTTCATGGGGACCGACGGTGCATGGCGTTGGCGAAAGGGAGTCGAAGACAAATACCACTATCGCTTCTGGGGCCAGGTCGTCCGCTGGATGGCCTACCAACGCAACATGGCCAAAGGGGAAACCATGCGACTGTATTACTCCCCCGATCAGCCGCAGATGCGACAGACGTTGGCCCTGCACGCGAACGTGATGGAACGAAGCGGCGAGCCGCTCGCGAAGGGAGACGTCACCGCCCGCATCGTGGCTCCGTCTGGAAAAGCCGAGACAGTTCGGTTTATCTCCGCCGGTGACGAATGGGGCGTCTTCCACAGCCGCTTCGCCGCCGAAGAACCGGGCAAGCACGAAGTCACGCTGCTCTGCAAGCAAACGAACTCCACACTGGAAACCTCGTTCTTCGTGCAAGGAGTCGCTGCCGAAAGAGTCGGCAAACCGGCTCGGCCAGAGGTGCTTGAGGAAATCGCTCGCGTCACGCGGGGCAAAGTGCTGGAACCGTCGAAAGTCCAAGAAATCGTGCAATCATTAGCCAATCTTCCGGAACCTTTACCGTCCATCCGCCGCGTCCAACTCTGGAGCCACCCGGTTTATGCCGGACTTTTGGTGCTGTTGCTGGGCGTATTTTGGGTGGGTCGAAAGGTGATTGGGTTGATATGATCCGCATGCGTCTGACGGGTGCTCGTGTCCATGAAGGAGATCGGAGCCATGAGTCTTGCTCACCATCGATTGACGTTGCCGGAGTCGTTGCAGACGCAATTGCTCGACTTTCGTCGGCGCGTGTGGACGGTCAAGTTAGTCGAGGCCGTTTGTGGCTCGGTCGTCGGCATCTTGGTCGCGTTTTTGGCGACCTTCTTGCTGGACCGAGTGTTCGACACGCCATGGGAGGTGCGGTTGGGCATCTTTGTGGCGGCGATGGTTGGCTGCGGATTGATTCCGCTGGCGCTGCATCGCTGGATTTGGCAGCAGCGGAAGTTGGAACAACTCGCGCGGTTGCTGGCCCGGAAGCATCCCAGCGTGGGGGATCAGTTGCTGGGCATCATCGAACTGGTGCATAGCGAGAGCGAGCAGGCTCGGTCGCTGGCCTTGTGCGAAGCGGCCGTGAAACAAGTGGCCGAGGTTGCGACGAAGCGGGACTTCAGCGATTCGGTGCCGAACCCGAAGCATCGCAGTCGGGGAGTCATGGCGGGCATCGCGTTGACCATCGCCGTCGCGCTGCTGGCGATTGTCCCCGCTGCCGCGACGAATGCATGGGCGCGGTTCCTCATGCCGTGGGGCGACACGCCGCGGTACACGTTTGCGTCCATTGAACCCGTCTCGAATCGTCTGGTGGTTGCTCACGGCGAGCCGTTCACCGTTGCCGTCACGTTGGCGAAGGAATCGGTCTGGCAGCCGGACCAGGGTGAAGTGCAACTCGGTGGACAGCGGCCAATCGCGGCCAAGCTGCGCGAGGGGCGGTACGAGTTTGAAGTTCCAGGCCAGATCGACGATGGCTGGTTGATTGTTCGCATTGGCGATCTTTCGCAGCGAGTTCGCGTGCAGCCGATGATGCGGCCCGAACTGGCCTCGATCGGAGCGGATGTGGCTTTGCCGGAGTACCTCGGCCGCACTCAGTCGCAACATAAAGATGTGCGTGGTGGAACGATCTCGCTCGTGCAAGGGAGCAGTGCGACCTTCACCGCGACAGCCAGCCGGGCGTTGACTTCGGCAGAGTTGGACGGAAAGCCGCTGGCACCGGGTGGCAAGCAGGTGACAAGTCCCAGCATCAGTGTCTCGGAGACTCGCAAGGTGGAATTCACCTGGTGCGACGAGCACAAGCTCTCCGGCAAAGAACCGTTCGTACTGACGATTAATAGCCGCGAGGACGAAGCTCCGTCCCTTTCGGCCGAGGATTTGCCAAGACAAAAAGTGGTCCTCGATTCGGAGGCGCTGAACTTCAAGATTCGTGCTCAGGACGATTTCGGAGTCAAACAAGTCGGCATCGACTGGCGGGGAATCGACACGACGAATTTCAAGAATCCGGCCAAAGGGGAGCGCATCCTCGCGGCAGGCGGAGCGGACAAGGAACAACTCGAACTCGCCGGTACGTTCTCGGCCACCTCGCTGGGGATCGAACCGCAGCCGATCCAAGTGCGGCTGTTCGCCGAAGATTACTTCCCCGGTCGCGAGCGAATTTATTCGCCGACTTACACGTTCTATGTACTCAACGCGGAACAGCACGCGATCTGGGTGACGGAGATGCTCAGCAAGTGGCATCGCCAGTCGCTGGAAGTCCGCGACAAAGAGATGGCGCTGCACGAAACGAATAAGGCTCTGCGCGAAATGTCCCCCAGCGATTTGGATCAACCCGAGAATCGCAAAAAGATCGAAGGGCAAGCCGCCGCCGAACGGGCTAACGGACGACGCCTGTCGAACCTCGCGCTCAACGGTGAAGACTTGGTCAAGCAGGCGATGCGCAATCCCGAGATCGGCGTGGGCCATCTCGAAAAATGGGCCGAGATGCTCAACATCCTGAAGGACATCTCCGGCAATCGGATGCCATCCGTTGCTGATCTGCTCAAGCAGGCGTCGCAGGCTCCCAAGACCGCGTCGAATTCTGAGTCACCAAGCAACAAGTCTCCAAAGGCGGGCGAGACGCGAGCGTCCGCCGCCGGCCAGCCGACGGAACCAGATCCAAACGCCAAAAAGCAACCGCCGACCAAAGTCCCGTCGGTCAACGATGTCGAATCGACTCACGGCTTCGCGAAGAAGGACGACAAGAACGGATCGGCGGAAGCACCCAGCAAATCCGGAAAGCCCAGTTTGGGACTGGCCACCACAACGCTGATTGGCCCGCCGAAGAAAGGGGACGACAAGTGCCCCGCCGATCAGAAGGTCGAGGAAGCGGTGAAAGAGCAACAAGACTTGCTCGCCGAGTTTGAGAAGCTCACCGATGAACTCAACAAGGTGTTGGCGAATCTTGAAGGAAGCACGCTGGTCAAGCGGCTCAAGGCGGAGTCTCGCCTGCAGTACAAAATCGGAGGCCGCATCGGCGATCAGGTCAGCGATGCGTTTGGCCTGCCTCCGAATGCGGCCAAGGAATCGGCGACGAAGCTCTTCACGGAACTGGTGGCTCAGGAAGCGAAGAGCAGCCAATCGATCTCCAACATCATGGACGACCTGCAGGCGTACTTCGAGCGGCGTCGGATGATGTCCTTCAAAGCGGTGCTCGACGACATGCGAGCACAGGATGTCATCGGCGGACTGCGAGCGCTCGGCGATGACCTCAAGAAGGAGAACGGCCTGTCAATAGCCCAATGCGAGTACTGGTCGGACGCGATGGACCGGTGGGCGGAGGATTTGGTCGATCCGACCAAAGGAGGCACCTGACCCGGCGGCAAATCGCGCGGCAGTTTGCCGCCATCCATCGTGCTGGAAGTTCTGCAAATCCTCGAAGGCGAAGTGAATCTGCGTGAAGAAACTCGCGTCGCCGAACAAGCCAAACCGGCCATCAAAGTTGAAGAGCACGCCAGGCAGGCCGAGCAACTCGCTGAAGTGCAGCACAAGCTCGGCGAGCGGACGGAGATCGTCGTCGATCGCATTCGTGCGCTCGAAAACGGTGAGGAAGAATTTGGCAAGGAAATCGCTTTGTTGAGACAAGTCGCCTCGGTCATGTTCGATGCCAAGACGATTCTGAGCAAAGCAGACACCGGCAAGCCGGCGGTCGCGGCCGAGACGGAAGCGATCGAATTGCTGCTGCAATCCAAACGGATCAATCCCAAAGGAGGCGGCGGTGGCGGTGCGAATCCCGGCGGCGGGGGTAGCGGCACGACCAACGACTCGGCCCTGACGCTCATCGGCACCGGCGTCAACGAAAAGGAAAACCGCGAGGATCACGGTGTCTCGCAAGCCACAGGAGATTCGGGACCGAAGCTACCCGAAGAATTCCGCACCGGCTTGGATGAGTACTTCAACCGACTCGAAAAGAACGCCAACAAATAACCCCGTCTGTCCTCCATTTTTCGCCCTTCATTTTCTGCCAGCTTCTTTTGAGCTCCTGCGGCTGGTGGAAAATGAAAGGCAGACAATTGGAACTACTCTGAGATGTGCCTATGAAGCCGCTGTTGTTCGGGATGTTATTGCTGACCACCGTCGCCTTCGCGGACGATGATAAGCCGGCCGTTGAGCAGAAGGCGGAACCTGAGGCCGCCGCCGATCCGAAGGCGAAAGCCAAGCAGGCGATGAAGACAATCGAAGCGCTGGGCAAAGTGTTCGAGGTTTTCGGAGCCGCATTGGGTGGTCGTGCGATCGTAGCTGAAGAGGCCATCGCAATTGAGGCCGTGGTCGCTGGAGAAATGGCGGTCGACGTCCCCGTAGATGGCGATGCTGCGGCGGCCGGCGGTGATCCGCTCGAGCAGCAATTCCGTCAGCAGTTTCGCCAGCTCAAAAAAGGGGAATTGAACTTCATCGACGCGGTCTGCCAGCCGAACGCCGAGCAATCCAAGAAGCTCAAAGAGGCCGGCAACGTCGGTTTGAAAACGGCCGTCAAGAAGTTTTCCGAAATTCAAAAAAAGATGCAGCAAGGAGTCCGCCCCGGACAGGAGCCGCAGTGGCCCGACCCACGGAAGATCATCTCCGACGAACTGCTCGAGTCGGCTAAGGCGACGCTCTCAGCCGATCAGGCGAAACGCTACGAAGTCGAGTTGGAGAAACGCTCGGCCGCCCGCAAGCGAGTCGCACTGCTCAATTTGATCGCAAAGCTCGACAAGGATTTGGTGCTGTCCGCCGAACAACGTGGCAAACTGACCGAGACTCTAAACACGAATTGGAACGACGCCTGGGGCCAACAACTCGAAACCTTCATGTACGGCGACACCTACATGCCGGTCATCCCCGATGCTCAAGTCCTGCCCGCGCTGACCGAGAGGCAGAAGCAAATCTGGAGCAGCATTCCGAAACAACACAACCAAATCTGGGGCTGGGCCGGCTTTGGTTTCGTGCAGGTGATGGAAGCCGAGGATGCAGTGGCCGAGCCAGCCGCCCAAGCGGACGCAGAGATCAAAGTTGAAGCCCAAGAGAAGGCGGCCCCAGAAAAGAAGGACGAATCGCCGTGACCGATCGCCGCGATTCCATTCTCGCGAGCCAATCCCCAGATGTCGCCGCGCCGAGCGGTGGACGGATGCCGGCCTTGTTGCGAAGGGTGTTGGTGCTGCTGGTGCTGTGCGGGTCCGGCAATGCGGTCGCTGGCTTGCTGGTTTTGCAGGAGGACGAAGAAGACGCTGCGCCGGCTGTCGGCGGCCGCACTTATATGATCAGCGAACAGCAGTTCGACCAGATGGTATTTGGTGGACAGCAACCGCAAGTGGTGCAGAGAGTCCAAGGGGTTGCGAGGGCACAGGTGGTCCGACAAGTGAACGGCGTGCAGGTCATTGAGTTGGTGCCAGCCGCGGAACTTGTGCGTAACGTTGTCCCACAATCTGCGATCGCGGACTTTCGGAAACGGATGGAGGCCAATGCGAACGTGGAGATTGAATCGGTCGCTCGGCATGTGTTGCTGACCGAAGCCCAGAAGAAGAAGCTGACGCTGGCTGCACGCGGGGACGTCGAACAGGTCATCACCCGCGCGGCGGAATTACGTCCGAAGCTGACCTCGAAGCCGATCGATCAACAGCAGTACGTTGTACTCATGCGGGAATTACAGCCGCTGCGAATGACCCAGCAGTTTGGCCTCATTGGCGAGAACTCGCTGTTTCGGAAAACGCTGCGACACACACTGACCGACGAACAGCGAGTTCGGTGGCAGTCGCTGGAACGCGAACGGCAACGGATGGCAGTCGAGTCCGCGCTCCTGAAGTGTCAACGGATGGCTGATGGATTCATACTGACGGGCGAGAACCGGCGGCAGTTCGTAGAAGTGGTTGTTGAACACGGCGACCTTCCGGAGACACGGAACAGCTACATCCACTACGTCGTGCTGGTGGAGGCAGGTAAGCTGGAGGACCGCTTGAAGCCGCTCGTATCTGAAGAAGTTTGGGAACTCCTTCAGAAACAAATCATTCAGGCGAAGCAAATCGAAGCGACGCTCCATAGATCCGGTCAATGGCCGGTGCGTGCAGCGGATGAGGACGACGATCAGGGATTGGCCAACTCGACGAAAGAATAATTAGGCGATGCTTCAGACAGATCAAATCATGATGCCTTCCTGCCCCCCTATGATCCGATGGTGGCAAGCGATTCCGCCGGTGATCCTCATGCTGGCAGGGATGCTTCTCTGGGACACGATCGCGTTGGCTCAAAACGATGACGACGATCCGCCTGCAGAAGCTCAGCCAGGGCAGGTCCAATTCCAAAACTTCGAGATTCAAGAGGATCAATTCGACTCGTGGATCTTTCAGAACTTCCCAACGGCTGCGGCGGCGAGAAAGAAGTTGGATCAGATGCTGTCGCTGCAAATGGACGATGTGGATCGAGCGTGTCAGCTCACGGAGTCTCAAAAGAAGAAGCTGCTCCTGGCTGGACGAGGTGACATGGTGCTTTTCTACGAGAAGGTCGAAGTCGTCCGCAAGAAATTCCTCTTAGTGCGCAAGGACCAGCAGAAGTTCAACGAGATTTGGGTGGACATCTCGCCACTGCAGGTGAAGTTTCAGGCCGGGCTATTTGGCGATGACTCGTTGTACCACAAGACGCTGCGGAACATGCTCAAGGGGGAGCAACTCTCGAAGTACTCGCAGGTTGATGGCGAGCGGAGGAAGTTTCAGTACCGTGCCAAGGTCGAGCTAGTTGTGGCGATGCTCGAAAATGCAATGCCGCTGCGCGACGAGCAGCGCCAGAAGCTGATCACTCTGATCGTCGATGAAACCAAACCGCCTCGAAGCTTCGTCCAGCAGCAGGACTATTACATCGTGATGTGGAACATCTCGAAGATCCCGGAGAAAACCCTCCGGCCGCTGTTCAGAGACGCGGAATGGAAAGTTTTAAATCAGCAATTCGCTCAAGTACGTGGCTTGGAGCAGTGGCTCAAGCAGAGCGGAGCGCTGACGAACGAGGAGGAGGGGGATCAATGACCAACGCCCAAAACACATTGTCCCAGAAATGTCCAATCTCCAAGTCCCAAAGAAATGGCTATTGGCTATTGGCTGTTGGCTATTGGTTATTGGGGCTTGGAAATTCCCTGGTTATGGGGTTTTGGACTTTGGGATTTGCCACGTCGGTCTTGGGATTTGTTGCCTCGGCTTCTGCACAGCCCCCGAACGCCCGCATGGGCGAAGTTGTCCCGCGCGATGTGCGTGAAATGTACGAGCGCGGTTTGCAGTATCTCGCGACGACGCAGTCGGAGAATGGTGACTGGACCGGCGGCGGTGGCGAGCAAGGGCCGGGAGTCACCGGCTTGGGCTTGATGGTGTTTCTCGCCTCGGGAGAAGACCCCAACTTTGGGTTGTACAGCAATAATGTCCGGCGGGCGTGCCGCAACATTATCACGCAACAGAATGGAAGCACGGGATACTTTGGCGGCAGCATGTATCACCATGGCTTCGGCATGTTAGGACTGGCGGAGGCCTACGGCGCGGTTGATGACCGAAGTCTGTGGCCGGAAGGAAAAGCGAAGGATCAGCGTTCGATCGGAGCCGCATTGGAGTTGGCGGTTCGTGCAGCGATCACATCCCAGAAGAAGAATCCGTTAGGAGCGTGGCGGTATTCTCCTGATGCGACCGATGGTGACACCTCGGTCAGCGGAGCGGTTCTGGTCGGCTTGCTGGCGTCACGGAATGCCGGTATCGAAGTTCCCGATGAGGTCATCGACAAAGCGATCTCGTACTACACGAAGATGACCGCCACATCTGGCCAGGTCGCGTACTCCGGAGGCATCGGGGGGTTCGATGAATCGCTGGCCCGCATCTCAATCGCAACACTTGTCTACGCGATTGCCCGGCGAAAAGATCTTCCGCAGTTCAAATCGACACTCGGCTATCTTGTCAATAAATGGGAATTCACCGGTCCCTCCGGTTTCGGTTGGATGGAGTATCAGCACTACTACCAGGCACAAGCGCTATTTCAAGGGGACGTCGATACCTGGGAGAAATGGAACAAACTTTTGATTCGTCAATTCAAGACGCAGCAACTACCCGACGGCAGTTTCAAAGGCCAATTTGGCCCAGCAACTTCCACGTCACTTTCGTTGCTGGCCGTCGCGCTGAATTTCCGCTTTTTGCCAATTTACGAACGCTAGAACTCCGACATGAAATCAATCTCGCTGTTGATCGCAATTCTACTGGCATGCGTTCCCGCCGTCGGTGCGGACGATGCAGTCCTGTATTTGACCAACGGCGGCTTCGTGCCTGGCGAGCTGATGAGTTCGAAAGAGCCAACCGTCATGCGCTGGCAATCGAAGAGTTTTACCCAGCCATTCGAGTTCTCGCTGGGTGGCGTCGCGGCCGTGCAGTTTGCCATCCCCTCCACGCTACCAAAACCGATTGGTGAGTATTGCCTGGAACTTGCTGCCGGTGATGTGCTCTTTGGGGAACTGCTGGGCCTGACCGCAGACGTGGCCGAGGTGGATGTCGCCCGATTCGGACGAGTGCACGTCAAACGCGATCAAATTCGCCGACTGTATCGATGGAACAGCGGTGCTGATTTGATCTATCTCGGCCCGAACGGATTGACGGAGTGGAAAGAAATCTCGGCCACGAAGCACTGGCGAGAAGAAGGGGGGCAACCGCTGACGGATCAAGAAGGAGCAAACATTCGAGGCGACTTTGGCATTCCCCCGCAGGCGATCATCGAGTTTGAACTTGCCTGGAAGAACAGACCGGACTTTGTGTTCGCGCTGGGAGTCAGCGACTCCGATGACGAGTCCATCTTCAAACGAGCATTTCGCTTTGAAGTCTGGGATAACGAATTGGTCATCCGTTGTGAGTTGGGACGAGAGGCCGACGTGGACTCCGTTCAAGAAACCTCCGTTGGCGCTGGTCGTGCCCACTTTCTGGCGTACCTAGACCAAGAGAAGGGCCGATTATTGGTCTATTCACCCAACGGGACTCCGCATGGGCAGATCAACGTCACGCCGCGAAAGCCGCAGGTCCATTCAGGACTGCGGCTGACAAACAAACGTGGCGACGTGCGGTTGGAGCGTTTGCGGATCAGCCGTTGGAACGGAATCCCACCACGCGAAGTGCAGGCGAACAAGTCGCGGTTGCACCGCACGGACGGCTCAATTGCCTATGGCACGCTCGCCTCATTCGACCCCGACTTGAAACAGTTCACCGTGCGCGACGGCAAGGAAGAAATCAAAGTTGCGGCCGATCAAATCTCCAGTGTTTTTCTCTCGCCTCCCAACGACGAAGTCGCGCGAGGGTTTCGAGCCGTTTACCTTGACGGTACACGGCTGAGCGGCGACTTGACCACAATCGCTGACGATCACCTGCGGCTGACGAATCCCGCAATCCAAGAACCGCTGCGTTTGCCGCTGTCAGCCCTCCGCTCGTTCGCGATTCTTAAGCACGACGACTCGGCAGCGAACTCATCCGTTGAAGGCCGAATAGGGCGACTGGAACTGGATGGCTTACGCCTGCACGGCCGGCTGACAAACGGTCGCGAACAACCCGGCGCGAGTTGTCTCGTGTGGCATCCCGACTTCAGTACAAACGGGAGCCCCCTGCGCGCCGGAGCGGCCGGTCGAGTTGTCTATCGCGATCCTCCGCCCCCACAGCCAAAAGTCACACAGCCGCAAAATCAGCCACAGCCAGTCGGCTTCGTAGATGCTTTTTTGAAAGCTCTTTCCGGCGGCCCAACCGCTGCTGCATCAGCCACGGCCGGCAAGCGAACGATGCACCTGCGCAGCGGCGATACGATCCCGTGCGAAGTGACCAAGATCTCCGCGGAAGGAATCAACTTCAAAACAACTCTGTCCGACGCGACGTTTGTGCCGCACGACAAGGTCAAGGCGGTGGAACTGACGATCGTGGACGGCCCACCCAAACTCAACAAGACAAAGCGCGAGCGACTCCTGACGCTGCCGCGTCTGCAACGGGATTCGCCACCGACACAATTGATCCGCTCTAAGAATGGGGACTTTCTGCGTGGCCGAGTGATCGACATGGACGACCAGGAACTCCGCCTCGAAGTCCGCATCGAGACAAAGAAGATCCCGCGCGACCGCATCTCGCAAATCATTTGGTTTCATCCTGACGAGCTGGTTTCGACGAACACATCGGCAACTGCTGCCCCCAAGTCAGTCGCGACTTCGGACACGACCCGCGTCCAAGCGATGCGCAGCGACGGCATTCGGCTGACGTTTTTCCCCGAGGAATTCGCTAAGAATGCTCTGTCTGGAAAAAGCGAAGTGCTCGGTAATTGCCGAGCCGAAGTCGATCAAGTGGATCAATTCTTGATCGGTGCCGCGATTGAACAATCGGCGGCCGACCTGGCTTATCATCGCTGGAAGCTGCACCACGCCGTCGAACCGAAGATCGCGCAGGATGTAGACGGCCCGAATCCTGATGGACGCGCGCCGGGCATTGATTCTCCGCTGGTCGGCAAGGCAGCCCCCGATTTTCAATTGGAATTGCTCGGCAGTGGCGGCAAGAAATTTCATCTGGCCGATCAGAAAGGCAAAGTCGTGGTCCTCGACTTTTGGGCGACGTGGTGCGGCCCATGTCTGCAAACGATGCCGCTGGTTGACAAAGTGGTTCACGAATTCGACGGACAAGACGTGAGACTGATCGCCGTCAATTTGGAAGAGCCGCCTAAGACTATCACCGCGACTCTGGAACGGCACAAGTTGAACGTCACGGTAGCCCTCGACCAGGACGGTGTCGCCGCCACGAAGTATCAAGCGACCGCGATACCGCAAACCGTCATCATCGACCGCGAAGGGAACGTCGCGCGTCTCTTCGTCGGTGGTGGCCCAAAACTCGCCGATCAATTACGTGATGCGCTTCAAAGTATCGTGACGGGCGGCGATACCACAAAGCCGATGCCGAAGTAATACGCACGCCAGGCGGACGTTTTGAAAGCGGATCGGCCTGAGTACGACACGGACAGGCTCGATAATATCGATCGTGGCTCCGCGTAAGACCGGCAGAAACTCCAAACAGCGCTCGTACATCTCGCGAATGGGCTCATAGTTGTGCAGACCGATTGGCAAGTCCCGTTCGTCGGGTTCGGCGAGCCCCCCCCAGATGTAGGATGTCTTCACCGCGCGGAATACTGAAGATGAATCCCCGACCCTCCCCCGACCCGTCGCGGAAAACGCAATGCGTCTGAGTCACTCTGGGTATGGTCTTCCCGTCATTTCGCAGGCGAATGAGCACGCCTCAAAGCGGTAAACAAAATAGCCTGTCACTTTCGTGGCCCCCATGCCCGTGCAATTGATGATGGCCATACACTGCAGGCGGCTATTCTTACAACGCGGCGGCGACAACGGACGTCCCTTGCGGAGCGAACTGGTCTGTGATCACTGTGACCCCGAATTCCTTTTGAGCTAAGCAAAGCGCACTCGCGAGGCCGCTGACTCTTGCGCCGATGACTAGGACGCCCCGCCTGCAGCACGGCCGTTCCGTCACCAGAAAGACTCGCCATCTCAGCTCCTGCTTCGGATATTCAACCAACTTCCATATATCTCAATTTGCAGTCGCACCGAAAGATTCCCACATATCGGCAATTTCGCCAATCGAGAACTGGCCTTCGTCTTACGGCTTTGCACTGGCACAGAATTGTTCGCCGTCACGGAACTGATCACATCCGGATGGTGTTCCTTTTCAATGACAATAGCCTCACTCGCCAGCGAGTGACCTTTCCCGAATAGCCACTCGCTTGCGCGTCGTGCTCGATTGTCAATGCACTTTCTCAAGTTGAATCATTGGTCGGCTATCTTACTGCTTAGGTGGGTTCGCCTCCTTCACGATCGCTCCATGCTCGTCGCTCATCACGAGCACTGAGAATTTCGCCACGGCGTCGAGGTCGTTGGTATTGAGGCTCGAATAGTCGAAGCGGCCGCGCAGGTCGGTATAGCCGTCTTTGTAGAACCGCGATGAGCCATCCGGACGTTGGGCGTAGACCTTCACGTAAGCTTTCGCGATCGGCTTGTTGGTCGTCGCGTGCGTGACCTTCAGTTGGCCGTAGTTCTCGATGAACTGCACGGTCAACGAGTTCGAGTAATACGCCTGCGTCTTGGTCTGGCCACCGCCAGTGATTTCGACGAGGACATTCTTGTTGTGCAGATCCCTGGGCAATTCGACCTTTTTTGACCCCTGAGTCACTTCGGTCTTTTTGGTCGCTTCAGTCGCTTCAGGTCCGCCGCCCAATCCGCCGTTCGCCGCGACTTGTCTTTCTCGCAGCCCTACCGTGTCCACGCGGTTGGGTTGGATCAAACTGAACTGGCCCTTGAACTGTTGGACGAACGGGTTGCGGCTGAAGAGGAGTTCGACATCCATCAGGTAGTAGCTGACTTTGACCTCGTCGAGGTTCTGGTGGTTGATCGTCAGTTGCTTGGCTTCGACGGTGAAGTCGAAGTTTGGATCGGTCGCGGCGAGCTGCAACTGTTCTTGGTTGCGATCGTCGGAGTCGATCCTCTTCGGTCCGGCTCCGTCGATTTCATCGAGCTGAGCCTTGATCGACGCGAAGGCGTTTCGCCAGCGATCGACGGGGTACTCGGTGTACTTGGCAGCGATGGCTTGCGCGAGTTTCGGGTTATCGGTGAAGAAGTCGAGGTACGCCTGGAAGTAATCGTATTGCAGTCGCGTTGGCAGCCGCTCTGGGTTCACGCGAGCGAACGTCGCCAGCGATTCCTCGATGCGGTCCTGCAACAGCAGGTCGTAGGTGACGACCATCAGGTCATCGTCGGTGAGGCTGCGTTGGTACGACAGTTCTCGCAAAGTTCGGTGATAATGCTCGCTGAACTTCGCGTTGACGATCTGCCGCTGCTGGCCGAGCCGATGCGTGCGGGCGTTGACCAGCGGCTTGTAGTCGAGGTGCTCGTAGGTGCGACGCTCGACCAAATTGATCGTCAGCAGCGGGCTGCTCAATCGGCCGCCGCATTCGTTGGCGAGGCCGTCGCTGTGCCGCAGAAACTCGTTGATCGCGGCGACGTGATTGTGCTTCAGGCCGTAAGACCACAGCGTCATGTTGAACGCATGCCGCGCACTCAACAGCGAGACAGCCGCGTCGAAAAACTTCGCGTCTTGCATTCGCCACGCCATGCGGTCGAGGTTCAGACCATGCACGTTGTGGCCGTTCAAGAACTTCAGGCAATCGTCGGCCGAGGCGTATTGCGAGACGTAGTCCCAGCTCTCGGTATCGATCTTGGTCGGCTTGTCCACGACGTTGAAGGTGCTCGGCGACGCGAACGCGATCAGCTCGCCGTTCTTTGCGACATGCACCGGGAAATGCGGGTACTGGCCGGCCGCCGGGAAGTAGAAGAAGTAGTCCAGCGTTTGCGTGTGGTACGGTTGCAGATCGACGTGGACGCTCTTCGTCGGCTGGCCGTTGGCGACGGCGATCGCTCCTTGCGGCACTTGCAGCAGCAGCGTCAGCTTCTGCCGAGCGGACGTCGGGTTCGTGACGACCACCTGGCAACCATAGACCGTGTGAATGACAAACTCGTCGGCAACGTACTTGTCGATCTGCTCGCCGTTTTCCTGACGATGGCGGTCGCCGTGCCGGAAGAAATTCTGGCTGACGAGGATCGGCACCTTGTCCGCACGCGGCTCGGCCGCTTTGACCTCTTCGTGGAAGACGATCATCGGGCTGCCGGCCGCGAGCGTCATCTGCGGGCCATCGAATTTCGTTTCATGCTTCGCCGGCTCGAACGGCAGATCGAGCACCGCCAGCGCAAGCAGCATCTCCGTGAAGTTCCGGCTCGCGTCCGCGACGTTCGTGCTGAGGAACGGCTTTCCCCCCGCCGGATCGTGCTGAGCGTAATCGCGCCAGAACGAGTTGACCGTGACCAGATCGCCATGCTGCTCGGCAATAGGCAGGTTGTAGTAGTTGTTCTCCGCCCATTCCTTGGTCGGATCCATCTTGCGGTAGAGCTGCCGCATCTGCTCGCCACTAAGGGCGATCCCAAAATACCCGGTCTCTTTGTCCGCCTTCGCTTCGTCCGCATCGAACTCCACGAGGCCATTCGCGTCCTTTGCACCCGAGCCTTTCATGCGCAACGCGTCTTGCGACTTGCCATCCCGCGCAACCCCGCGCCGGCTGCGATCCGCTGACGCATCTTTTCTGAAATTCTCCTGTTGCTCGGTGAGTTTTCGCATTTCCCTCTTCGTCTCGAGCGCTTTCTCAGCAGACATTTTTGCTCCGGGTCCTCCCAGCTCGCCCAATTTTTTGTTCAACTCATTCGCGTTGCCGCCGGCCCCAGCCGCGCCTGCTGCCATCGGTGCCGGCGCCGGCATGTCGGCTGGTTTCGCGTGCTCGAACATCACTTCGCGTTCGTTGAGCCGTTCTTTCAAATTCGATTTCAAACCGAGCACATCATCCGTTTCCAGCGCGCTCCCCTTCGCCGCTGTGTCGAACAGGACCAGGAACCGGTCGATGTTCGGCGGCTGCAGCTTGAACAGTTCGTCGATGTGCCGAGCCGTCTTCGGCCGCTCGCCGTTGATGTGCTGAGCGAGGAACACCCGCTCGGCCACGTTGAGCTGCCCGTGCGACCACGGTTGCAGGAACGGATCAACCTTGTCGTCCAGCAGCCAGCGATCAAGGAATGTCTTGTCCTTCTTATTTGTCAGATACGGCTTCACGACCGCGTTGAAGAATTTTGGATCCTTCTTCGCCAGGAAAACGTTGAGTTCATGGCACGCGAACTTGGAATACTTTTCCTTCTGCTCCTCCGGCTTGAGCTTCGGCCAGTTCAGGATGAACGAGAACTCCGCCAGCTTCGGATCGTGCGTCAGCGTCGTGAACAGCAGATAGACCCGCGCCAGACTGTCATACGCCTCGAACTTCGACGTGGCGATGTCCGCCAAATGGAACGGCTGCCCGGCCGATACGAGGCTGATCTGCTTCTGCTGCGTGAAATGTTTCTTGCTGTCCAACCCGTTCGCCAACCGCAGATCAACAAACCGCGACTTCGGCTCGTCGAGCACCACGCTCCGCCAAGTCGTGCTTAGAGGATCGCACGCAACGACGTGCAGATGCTGATGCGCTCCGAGTAACTCACGCTTCAACACGATCTTGCCGTCCTTGTCCGGCACGAGGTTCACGAACAATGCCGATGCTTCGGACAGGAAATCCAGATTCGCGAAGTCCCCGCCCCTCGCAATTCCGCCGGCCCCCTGCCCTTCGCCGCGCGCCATCGCGCTGGCCGGAGGCGGACCCTTCGGAGCGAAATCGTCGCCCCCCGCGGCGATCTGCTCGCCAGTCTCGGTCGAACGGAGCACCCAAGGATTCAGCAGCAGCGACGGCCGTTCGAGCATGTTGCCCGGAAACTTCTTCGCGTACTTTCGGTCGATGATGTACCGGTACTCGTCCCCAATGTTCCGCCCCGACAGAAACACCGACTCGGCCGGCGACGTCCGAATCGAATACGGCTCCACCTGCGGAATCTTTCCGAGATGATTCCCCGCCGGAAACGCCGGCGCATACCGCGTCGCAAAAAGATGCACGCGAGCAAACTTGTTCGCGTTCGCAAGCTGCACGACAACCTCTTTGTCGTCCGCCCTGATGCTCTCCACCTGCAACGCCGCCAGCGGCCGAGTCTCCAATTGCCGCACGTTGCCGAGCACATATCCATGCTTCGCCTCACCCGGAGCGATCCGAATGCGGACATGCCGAGTGAGCGACTTCAACAATAGGTCGTAATCCCCTTCCTTCAACCCGCTGATCGTGATGAGCCCGTTTTTGATCGTCAGGTTTTCAAACCGATCCGCCAGGAACGAATCGCCTCGCAGTTCGAGCAGCGAGAGATCGTTTCGTACGTCAGCCTTGCCAGGCTGACCTACGTACGGCAGCGTCAGCACATCGCCGACCCGCCCATGCAACGACTGCGAATATGTGTGCTCATCCGGCCGAATCGGCCAAGCGTGCTGAGTTCCCTCCGGTCCCGCCGCCGTGATCGCCACGATGTCCTCAAGCTGTCCGAGCGTCACGCGGCCGGACTTATCCGACTTGAGCACGACATGTACCGGATCGCGGAAGTCGCGATGCTTCAAAATCACCTGTACCGGCCGAGACGCTTTCGGCTCCCCCGTCTTGCCGAGCAGTTCGACGAAGTATCCGTCACTCGATCGCAGCAAGTGCAAGTCTTCGATCTTGTCCGTCCGGTCGATCTCGTTGAACGCGAACGATTCGCTCGCGGCCAAATTGACCGTCGCGTTCGTGCTGAGCACCTTGACCTGCCCGATCAATTGGAAGCTGAGCGACTGCGTACGTGGCGGGACTTGGAACTCGTGCGTTGATTCCCGGTCCTCGAACAGTTTGAAATTCGGAATCTCCGTCGAGGAGGCGACCCCGTCGTGATCGGTCGAAACGATTTGCAGTTTGACCTGATTGAGCAACTTGGTGCTGACCGGCGTCCCATTGAGCGTGAGCTGCGGCCGAACGACAACTGTCGCCTTCTTGCGGCTGAGCAACGATTCGCGATCCACGAAGATGCCCGCGGACAGCGCGAATGCTTCCCCCTCATGCTGAAAGTGTTCGAGACACGCGAACGGGCCGCTCATTAATACGATCGGCTGCCGACTCGGTTGATGCGTGAACGGCACAGTGATCTCGCCTGACTTGTCCGCGACGTACTCGTGCCCGCCCAACAGAATCTTCGCGGCATCGACCTTCTGATTTTTCTCATCGAGCACTGTGAAGACCTGCCCTGCCGGAGCCGTGCGAACAAGGATTTTCAGTTTCCCTTTGCGGATCAACGCTCGGCTGCTGCGGCCGTTGCCGATGAAATCGACGACGTACACGCCCGGCTTCTTCAGCTCCGGGAACTCGAAGCGGCGTCCGACTCGGCGGAACGGCGTGTCGTTGTAGGTGTGCGTGGCCTCTTTGTTGGCGACCAAACCGTCGAGATTCACATCCGTGTCCACCTCGCGAAGCTGCTGCGAGTAGTAATTCCGCGTGTTGATCTCGAACACTTTCACGATCAGCGTGCCGACGTTCTTGACGTGCAGATCCAGTGCCACCGCTTCGTCTGCCGCGAACGTCGTGCGGTTCGTCGGATCGAACTCGATCTCGACCCGCTGCTTGAGCTGCTGAAATTGCTCGGCGGGAAGCAACGCCGCCCACTGCTCTGGCTCACCCAGCCCGTTGAGGATTTTCGTTTCGGCAAAGAGATGCTTCAGATAGATGTCGTTGACGAACGGCTCAAACTCCTTCGCGTTCGCCGCGTCGAGCAAGAAGTGTTGCAAGTAACTCCGCACGAGCAGCTCGTCATTGCCAACCGGCGGCAGCAACGTGCCTGGCCGCAAATCGGCATTCAGGTCCGCCGGAAACTGCTTGCGAGCCTGCGACTCGGCCAGCGCCTTCGACAAGTACCCGACCGGCCGAGGTAATTGCAGGTACGCGAAGAACCGCTCCTTGTCGAACTTCCCCTGCGATCGATCGAGCCACAACCTGTGATACAGCGTCTGCGCCTTGAGCGGATTCTGCACCGGCGGCAGTTTTTGGCTGAACGCGATCAGCCGATCCAGATACGCCGTCATCGCCTTCGAGTCATGCTGCCAATCCTCATCCGGCCCCGGTTGCAACTTGATGAGCGATGCGACGACCCAGTGATGATTGTTGACGAGATCCGGCTTCGCCTTGAGCAACTCGTCGAGCTGCGTCTGAGTCAGCAATCGATGAATGTTGAACTGCCCAAAGCCTCCCGAATTCGGATACCCGAAGTCATCAAGAATCAACTTCGTCAGTGGCGCGTAATCCGGCCGAGCCAACCGCGAAATCAAATGCCGCCGCCGATCGCCATCCAGCTTTTCATTCATCAACCATCCGAGCGCCGTGTCCTCGAACCCATCCGTATTGGGATGCTGAAACGCTCGCGGCATGAGCGTGGCCCGCGCGATCTGCGCGGGATCGAGCTTCGTCGGCAAGTTCGGCTCGACGCCAAGCTCTTCCCTCTGATGCCCGAAGTTCACGCCGAGCTTGTTCCGCAAGAACTCCAACGTCTTCTGCGGATTCTTGTCATACGTCAGCAACGCCTGCCGCGCGAGGATCTCGTTGACGCGTTGCGTGTGCCCGACCCGCTGAATCCACTGCGTGACCAGCGGTTCAACCTTGTCGAACTGCTCCTGCTGCTGCGCGTGCAGGCAATGGAAGTAATAGAAATCCTCGGTCCCCGGCACGAGCGACTTAAGCGGCACCGCTCGATCCGGGGCCAACGCGAAGTCCTCTATGAAGTTGATCTCTCCGGCGCGAGCCGCCGCGGCCCCGACCGTTCCGATTCCGACCACCAACGCCACGCTGACCGCTCGAAGCCAATGAGACCAACACATGGGAACCTCCGCTGATTGAGCCGACAACCATTGTGGAAAAGAAAGTGCCAGAGGTGGCCACCTTAAGTTTAGTTCCCGCAGATTTTATCGATCTCACGACCGGCGTCGCTGGAAATCGTCATTTTCTGGCCGGAAACGAGGAGCAAAGCGTCCGATTCACATGCGCAAAATTGGGATTACAGCGACCGGCTTTAGGCTGACAGCTTTCGGAATCGGACCAAAAAAAAGCCCAGCGGGTTGCCTGCCGGGCCTCCGTCAGTTTTGAATTTCAGACCGTTTCGACTTACTTGAACAATCCCGCCGCGCGCATCTTGCTGGCGTTGCCGGCTTGGCCGAAGGCGACCATGCGGGCAATGCAGACTTTCTTCATCGCCTCGCGAGCCGGCTTCAGGAAGTCGCGTGGGTCGAACTTGTCGGGAGTCGTCATCATTACTTGGCGAACGGCGGCGGCCATGGCGATCCGGTTGTCGGTATCGACGTTGATCTTGCGGACGCCGTGCTTGATGCCGCGCTGAATTTCCTCGACCGGCACGCCCCACGATTGCTTCATGTCGCCGCCGTATTTGCGGAGCAGATCGGTCAGTTCTTGCGGCACCGACGAGCTGCCGTGCATGACGATGTGCGTGTTCGGCAGACGGCGATGAATCTCTTCGATCAAATCCATCTTGAGCACTTCGCCATCCGGCTTCTTGTCAAACTTGAACGCGCCGTGGCTGGTTCCGATCGCGACGGCCAAGGCGTCCACGTTGGTCTCGGCAACGAAACGCTCGGCTTCGTCCGGGTCGGTCAGGTGCGCCATCTCCGGTTCCGGTTCTTGTTCCAGGTCTTTGTCGTGAATGGCGGCGGCGACCGACTTCGGCGGCTCCTTGTTTTGACCGACGGTGCCGAGACATCCGACTTCACCTTCGACCGAAACATTCAACGCGTGCGCAACAAGGCAAACTTCCTTCGTGACTTTCGCGTTGTAGTCGTAGGACGCGGGAGTCTTTGCATCCGGCATCAGCGAGCCGTCCATCATCACCGACGTGAAGCCGTTGCGGATCGCGCTGTAGCAAGTCGCCGGTTCGTTGCCGTGGTCCTGGTGCATGACGACCGGGATTTCGGGATACAGTTCAGCGGCTGCGAGCATCAGGTGTCGCAGATAGTTGTCCTGTGAGTACGATCTCGCTCCGCGGGACGCCTGCACGATCACAGGGGAGTCGGTTTCCTTGGCTGCTTCCATGATCGCTTGGATCTGCTCCATGTTGTTCACATTCAACGCGGCCACGCCGTAGTTGTTTTCGGCGGCATGATCCAGCACCACTCGCATCGGAACCAAAGGCATTTCAAACTCCAAAAAGTACTAGTAATTGAGCGCGGCACGAATTATCAGAACGTGCCGCACCGCTGGCAACCGAGTCATTTTCCTGGAGAACACAGCTCGACGACAAATCCATCAGGGTCGTTCAAAAAGACTTGCACGAAGCCATCCGGACGCGACTTTGGCGGTGAAACGATGTTCATCTCCAGTTCTTGTGCCCGAACGTAGGCGGCTTCGACGTCATCCACCAAAAACGCGAAGTGATTCGAGCGGGTCGTGCGAAATTCTTCGGCAAGCGGATTTCCGGCCGGAGAACCGCCAGGATGTTCGCCGATCAAGTGAATCAGCGTCGGTCCGGCTTGAAACCACGCCCCCGGAAACGAGAACGCTGGTCGAGCGACTTCACGCATTCCCAGCCCATCGACGTAAAACCGGCGCGAGCTGTCGAGATCCTTCACCACAAGCGTGACGTGATCGAGCGACTGCACTTGAATGTGACTGGCCATCTTAGTCCCACAATCTCAAAACTGGCTGAGGAACCGCACGTCGTTTTCGTAGAAGCGGCGGATGTCGGTGATGTTGTGCCGGCGCATGCAGAATCGCTCGATGCCGAAACCAAACGCGAAGCCGCTGACTTTCTCTGGATCGAAACCGACCGCGCGAAGCACGTTCGGATCGACCATGCCCGCGCCGCCAATTTCCATCCAGCCTTGGCCCCAACTCATGTCGACCTCGACAGAGGGTTCCGTGAACGGGAAGAAGCTGGGGCGAAAACGGATCGTAACCCCTCGGCCGAGATACGTTGTCGCGAACAG
The DNA here is from genome assembly GCA_016872645.1 of Planctomycetota bacterium. Classification (GTDB taxonomy): domain Bacteria; phylum Planctomycetota; class Planctomycetia; order Planctomycetales; family Planctomycetaceae; genus SXKJ01. The sequence goes on from VGZH01000001.1 coordinate 80,294, forward strand.
CCGCAGGGTCGTCTTGAGCTGGGCCATCGTGACGTCTTCACCGACCATCAAGCCTTCCATTTGATGAAACATGCAGCAGTGCGTCGCGTCGATGGTGTCCGGCCGGTAAACGCGGCCGAGCGACACGATCCGAATCGGCGGCTTGGACTTTTCCATCACCCGAATCTGCACCGTCGAGGTTTGGCTGCGGAGCAGAACCGGCCCGCCAGCGACGGTCTTCGCGGCGGCGAGATAAAAATTGTCCAGTGGATCGCGAGCCGGATGATCCAGCGGGATGTTGAGTGCCTCGAAGTTGTGCCATTCGTCTTCGAGTTCCGGGCCGTACGCAACCGTGAAGCCCATGCGACCGATGATGTCACGGAACTCGTCCATCGTTTGCGTGAGCGGATGCCGTCGTCCCAAACGAATCGGTTCGCCGGGAAGCGAAATGTCGATGGCCGTCAGCGAGGCTTTCGGCTTGGCGAGTTCCAGTTGCCGAGTTTCCAGAGCGGCGGTGACTCGCTGCCGGACTTCGTTGAACTTGGCACCGAATACTGGCCGTTGTTCCGGAGTCGCCTTGCCAAGCAATTCCTGTAGCGTCTTGATCCGGCCACTCTTCTTGCCGAGAAACTCGACGCGAGCGGCTTCGACGGCGGCAGCATCTTGCGCCGCTGCAAGCGCGGCCAGCGCGGTGTTTGCAAAGTCTTCGTACTGCTGCAGCAAGTCCATGGGACATCCAACGATTAAGGGCGAAACTGGCGTTGAGCAATTCGGCTCAGCGCTGGTTTCGCCCTTGAGTGTTCTCGATCCGTGATCCGGCCGAGGTTCAGGCCGCTTTCGCGAGCGCTCCCTTCACCAGGGCGATGATCTCATCAAAAATCTGCGGTTCGCGGATCGCTAACTCGCTAAGCGTGCGGCGGTTCAACCCGACATTCGCCAGCTTCAGGCCATGAATGAACTTCGAGTACGACAAGCCGCGCATCATGCAGGCTGCGTTCAAACGGGTAATCCACAGGGCGCGAACGTCACGCTTCTTGAGCTTACGGCCTTTGTAGGCGTAGACGCGGCCCTTGATGACTCCATCGATTACCGTTCGCCACAAACGGCGACGGCCACCGACTCGGCCTTCGGCTTCCTTGAAGATGCGTTTCTTTTTGCGGTGTCGAATCGAACCTGACTTGATACGCATAGCGAACTTTCAGATGGCAATCAGCGATTTGAAACCGGGAATTTCAAACGAAGAATCAATTACAGAATCGGCCTCAACGCCTCGACGATGCGGTCAGCCTGGTAGTTGTCCAGCACGCCATCCTGGCGGTTTTGACGCTTGCTCTTGCCTGACTTTCCGCTGAGCAAGTGGCCGCGATTGGCGTTGCGGTGCTTGGCTTTGCCTTTCGCCGTCACCGTGAAACGCTTCTTGATTCCCTTGTGGGTTTTTTGCTTCGGCATGATGAACTCGATGGTCGCGAGATCTGCAAATTTTGACAGACAAAGTCAGCTTCCGAGGCCGCAGAGGGGTCGAAAGAGCGGGGCACTCTAGCGACCCTCCCCATTCGTTTCCACTGATCCCGTCGTGGATTTCGTCGTGAAGGTCGCTTCGGCCGCTGGAGGCCAGTTCGGCGAAGTTATTTGGGGGCCAGGACAACTGACATGTTCTTGGCCCCGTCCATTTTAGCGAACTGTTCGACTTTAGCGATGTCTTCCAAGCCAGAGACAAAATGGTCCAGCACTTCGCGGCCTTTTTCGTGGTGAGCGTTCTCTCGCCCCTTGAATTGGACGTTGACCTTCACCTTGTCCTTGTGCTCCAGGAACGTGCGAGCCTGCTTAATTTTGAACTCAATGTCGTGTTCGCCGGTCTTGGGCCTCAGGCGAATTTCCTTGATTTGCGTCTGGTGTGTCTTGGTGTTGTTGGCGTGCTTCTTTTTCTGCTCGTATTTGAACTTGCCGAAGTCCATGATGCGGCAGACGGGAGGCCGCTCGTTCGGGCTGACTTCGACCAAATCCAGGCCCGCCTCACGAGCCAAATTCAGCGCATCAAGGGTGGGGATCACGCCGTGCATGTGACCGTTCTGATCCACGACTCGGATGGGCGTGATCCGAATCTGCTCGTTGAGCCTCTGGGACTTGTTTTCGATTGCTGCGTTCCTCGGCAAATGAGTCCATCAACCGAACTGGCGAACCACTCGCCCGCTCAGACTGAAGTGCGGGAAACTTGTAGTAGCGGTCGGCAGGTCCGTCAAGAATCGCGAGATTCTTCGGAGATTCTCACGCTTCGAGCGGCAATCGCTGGAGTCAAGAGACTCTCGCCGAACGCGTCGCCGTCACTCGAATGGCTTTGTGCCCATCAATTGTCCCGGCGATTCCGTCGAATCTTGGTAGGCCATCGACCAGTACTTGCACTGATTGATCCGCGCTGGTCGGCATCAACACGACATCTCCGACGGCGAGAGATTGCAGTTCGCTTCGCGGCAGCGATGTCTGGCTGAGTTGAGCGACAACCAGCGATCGTCGTGACAAACCGTTCGAGGCTTCCGAAGTCTTCTGACTCGGCGACGTTTGAATTGAATCAGCAACCTCCGGCGGGTCCGCGAGCGACTCGGCAAGTTCGATTGGCAGCACGAGGCCGAGTGTCCCGCCACCTTGTACGAAGCGCAGATCAAACGACAGTTGCAGCAAGGAACAATCGGGAAGCCACGCCTCGCCCAGTGAGTCCGCATGGCGCGATAATTCGGTCAACTCGACTTGCTCGCTCACCGACGAGCGGACGGCATCGCTCAGGCGAAAAGCGAACCGCTGATCGACTTCGGTCAGCGGGCGATGCAGGTCAGCTTCGTCGCAGATTGGAGCCGAGCGGCCACCCAGCAGTCGATCGACGAACGTCGCGACTAATGGAACTGATAGCCTCACCGCCAGCGGTTCAATCGAGCGGGCGGATTGCCAGAGGCTCACAACTTCGCGGGTCTCCGACGACGTTGTCAGAACTTCAGCGGTGAGGGCGTAGCTGCCGCTGAAAGTCACTCGAACGGCAGCTCGAATGAGCGGCCGTAACCGGACCGTCAAGGAGCGTGCGAATTCGTCGGCGAACGAAGTCCAGCGGGAGGTTGATGCTTCAGGCACAACCGGCACTTGCTCGACAACATGCGCGGCACAAGGGCCGAGCAGCGCGGCCAGTTCCGACGGAGTCAGAACGGCGTGATGAAGTTGAGGTTCGGGCTTCGGGTTTCGGGTTTCGGATTTCATCCTCGCACTTGTCCTTGTCCGTGGACGACCCACTTGTAGCTGGTCAATTCGCGCAACCCGCACGGGCCGCGCGCATGAAACTTGTCGGTGCTGATGCCGATTTCGGCTCCGAGTCCGTACTCGCCACCGTCGTTGAAACGGGTGCTGCAATTCACATGTGTCGCGGCGGAATCGACTTCGCGGCAGAACTGCTCGGCAGCGGCTGAGTCTTTGGTCACGATCGCGTCGGTGTGGTGCGAGCCGTAATCGTTGATGTGCCGGATCGCGTCGCCGAGCGAATCAACCGTTTTCACCGACAGCTTCAGATCGAGATACTCGGTGCGAAAATCCTGATCGCTGGCAGGCACGCCCTGTTTGACGAATGGCAACGAGCGGCTGTCGCAACGCAGTTCCACTCCTCGCTGACCGAGAGCCTCGGCGGCTCTTGGCAAAAACGTCTTGGCGACGTCCGCATGGACAAGCAGCGTCTCTGCCGCGTTGCAGACTCCGGGTCGCTGGCACTTGCTGTTGATCAGGATGTTCTCGGCCATCGTAAGGTCGGCAGTGCGATCGACGAAGACGTGGCAGACCCCGTCGAAATGTTTCATCACCGGCATCGTGGCCTCAGCCGCGACCCGCTCGATCAGTGATTTTCCGCCGCGCGGAATCGTCAGGTCGATCAGCTCACGCAACTTCAGGAAATGGCCGACAACTTCGCGATTCGTCGTCGAGACTAGCTGCACGGCATCAGTCGGCAAGCCAGTCTCTCGCAAGGCATCGGACAGCACGCGATGCAACGCGGTGTTGCTGTAAAATGCCTCTTTGCCACCGCGGAGGATGACCGCATTGCCGCTCTTCACACACAGCGCTGCTGCATCAACCGTGACATTCGGCCGAGATTCGTAAATGAAAAAGACCACTCCTAGCGGCACCCGCACGCGAGTAACCAACAGCCCGTTCGGTCGCTTGGTGCTGTCGATCAGTTCGCCAATCGGATCGGGCAGAGCGACGACATCCCGCAGCGCGTTGGCGATTGCGCCGATTCGAGACTCGTTCAATCGCAGCCGATCGATTGCAGCGTCCGAGAGGCCGAACTCCGGAGCCTTGTCGAGATCTTGCTGATTCGCCGCGATCAACTCCGCCGAGCGGGCACGCAGCAACTCGGCCGAGCGGCTCAGCCAAGCGTTCTTCTGTTGAGTTGAAACGCTGACGAGTGCCCGTGAAGCAGCGCGAGCTTCTTGTGCGGTCGTTAATGCGTAGTGCAGGAGGTCAGACATTGTATTGGTAGAGACGTGTCGGTTTTGTGAACGCAGCCGCCTCGCTCCTGCGAGGCGGAGCCAACACCGGCGGGCTACCTATTTACGGCACATTCGAGGCATCATTGCTATCAACGATTCATTGCTCTGCCTCGCGGGCAGCGAGTCAGCTACGTTGGCGCGATCCACGCCGACTGTCAACGCCGTTCGATAACTCGCGAATCGTTGCTACTGGCGGTAAGTGGAGGAAGTGTGTGGCTGTTTTCCGCAAGAAAGCGAGCCACCGTTGTGGCGTACAATTTGTGTCCGGCAGCCGAAATTCGAGGGGCGTTGTTCAGGAACAACTGGTCGGAATTGGCTGCCTCTCGAAATGCGGGTGCTGAATCGCAGATGACCAGCCCACGTTCCTTCACGAACTCAGCCAGCGCGCGAAACGGCAGTTCGCTTTGATAAACGGTGTCGTGGGGAATACCGCACGCTTCTCGTACACCTCGACCGGAACTGGCTCGCGCCGAAACTTGCCACGGGGCCGGACAAGTCGTGATCAGCAAACGGCTGGATGAATTCGATGCCGCTTTGTGAACGTCAGACAAAGCGGAGAACGCTTGTTGGATGTGCTGCGCCCAATCCGGCGGGTCGTCCATCACCCAGGCGTACCTGCCGAGCGGACTGTCGATGCCGTCAGTGAATTGCTCGGGGCGCTTGGTCCGCCAAAAATCGGCGAGCTTGCGTTGAGCGAATCTCGCCGACAAGAAGTGATCGCCGATCTTCTCACCGACACCACGCACCGGCTTTTCGAGCAGCGGATGCGGACACGCCAATGGTTCACCGCCTCGGCCGAGCACTGTCAATCGACGCAGCGAGTAGTCGTCGGCCACGTCCGACATGTCAAAGTGGCAAATCACCAAGTCGGGTTGCAGATTGGCCAGTTCGCGACGCAACCGCAAGGCTGCAATCAACGGACAATCGCCGGGCACAGCCGCGTTAATGACCTCGACCGGTCGACGCCACGCTGCGGTCAACATTTCTTGCAGTTGAACCGCAAAGGTCTCTTCGTCGGCGACTTCCAGGCCAAGCACCGTTTCATCACCCAACACGACGACACGAATCGTGTCGTACGGTTTCGGGATCGCCGGTTCCGATCCGCGCAGGCCAAAGCTGTTGGTTTGCGTCTCGAAGACGTTGCCGGTATCGGGATTCTTGATCGCGATCCGGCGCGATGGTTTGAGCTGATGATGCGTCAGCCACGACGGCGCGATGAATTCCTCTTTCGTGTCACCGCAAAGAATGGGGTGGCCGATGCGGAACTCTTGCCAGCGCAGCCAAAATTCAACGACGCAGGGCAACACCGCGAGCGTCAGCACCGCGAGCAACAACGGCTTCAAAAATCGACCCAGCCGCCGAATCATCCCTGATTCCTGGCAAGATTTTCCCAGTGGACCAACACTGGCGGATACTAGGTCGCCTCAACAAAAAGCCACAAGACGAGTTGTTTCAACGCGTAAGACTCTGACAGACACGATCCGAACCACGGCAATACGGACGGCCCCACTTCGTTTTCTTTGTTCTCTTCTTTTCAAAATGCTTTCCAAGGAATTCGAACCGAAGGGAACAAAGGAAACGAAGTGGGGAAGATGGGCAAATCGCATTTTTGTAACTCGGAGTGGACGGTGTGAAAGTTTTTCAATTTCGAGAAGCTGAACTTGGTCTGGCGCAGCTAGGACACATCGATCACGAATCGTTGCAAGTCTTGGTGAGATTGGGGATCGGTTGTCCGCGGTGTGTCCGCAGAAAAAGGTTTGCGACCACTGGAGCGCTGTTTGCTCTGAGTGGCCGGTCTCCGCTTGAGGGGGATACTCAAGGACGAGGAATCACTCGGAATGGTCAGCAAGGATGCGGTGCTGTGTCGGTGGTCGTGTGTTCTGTTTTTGTTTTGCGGACTCGGCGCGAACGCTGCGACGCCGAACTTTGAGGTCGAAGCTCCGACCGCCGCGATCGCCGAAAAGGTCGCACTGACCGCCGAGCGCTGCCGCGAAGAGTTGGCTCTCGAATGGCTGGGTCACACGCTTCCCAACTGGTACAAGCCTTGTAAAGTCCGTGTCCGAGTCGGCCAAATTGGCGCCGGTGGTGCCACGACCTTCTCCTTCGCTGGCGGAGAAGTCTTTGGCTGGGACATGACCGTCCAAGGCTCGCTGGAGCGGATTCTGGATTCCGTCATTCCGCACGAAGTCAGCCACACGATCTTCGCCTGTCACTTCCGCCGCCCGCTGCCACGCTGGGCCGATGAAGGGGCCGCGACCATCGCTGAAGAGGACTCCGAACGCCGTCGGCAACAGAAGCTCGCCGAAGAGGTCATTACTTCGAAACGCCGCATCCCACTCCGCGAACTTCTGAGCATCACCGAGTACCCCAAAAATATGCAGCACGTCCTGACGCTGTATGCCGAGGGCTACCTGCTCGCCGATTTTCTGGTCCAAAAGGGAGGCAAGAGCCGCTTCCTGGCCTTCATGCAGGACGCTCACGAATCCGGCTGGGACGCCTCGCTCCGCAAGCACTACGAAGAAGAGAGCGTCGACTCGCTCGAATCCAAATGGAGCCAATGGGTCATCGCCGGCAGTCCGTCGCTGCGACGTAAGAATGGTGAGTTGCTCGCCGACGCCAAGTCGCCGTCGATCGTCCGCTCGCAGAATCCGGAGTTGAAACCGACGCCGCATCGGAAATCCGGCGAACTGGAGTTCGCTGCGGCGAACATCCCGGGCCATTCCGTGGTCCCACGTAGCGAGTCGGTGACTGCTCCTGATCCTCGACGCCGAAACGATACCGCAGGGCACGATTCCAGCGGGGCCAAATCCGAGAAGTCCCTCGAAGTCGCCTCGATCGAAAAAACGACGAATTCTTCTGTTGAATCGCGACTTCCACGCGGCTCACACCTCAGCCACCCGGAACTGCGTCGCGGCCACGAGTCCTCAATCGCAGACGAAGACGACGGTTTGGAGTTGTCTCGAAGCCCGTTCAAGCCGGTCGAAACCGCCAATACACTTCTCCCCAAGAGTTCCGGGACGAAAGTGAATCCGGCCTTCGTCCAACCGGCGTCATTACGCCGCAAATAGCGATCAAATCGGCCTGCATCGAAACCAAACGGCGAGGCAAATAGAATCTGCCGGCCATGAGCCAGCCACTGACTAACTCGATCGCCGCTGCACCGATCCTCGGCGCGAGTCGGTGCCGGTTTGAAACTCTGGTGGTGGTCGGAGTCGGCTTGCTCGGCGGCTCCGTCGCACGGGCAGTTCGACAGCGCGGGATCGTCCGCCGAGTGATCGGTGTTGGGCGAACCGCTCCGCGACTGGAAAAAGCTCGCGAGGCGGGACTGCTCGATGAGATCAGCACCGACCTGGTCGCTACCGCCGCACAGGCCGACTTGCTGATCTTCGCAACTCCGGTCAACCTGATTGTGGTCGGCGTTCGCGAAGCGGCCTCCATTTGCCGACCGGGAACGCTCTTCACTGATGTCGGCAGCACAAAGGCACATCTCTGCCACGAGCTGTCGGACGGCCTGCCCAACGCCGCGACGTTCATCGGCTCACACCCGCTAGCCGGGTCCGAGAAGCAAGGCTGGGAACATTCCCGCGCGGACCTGTTCGACGGCCGAGTCTGCGTTGTCACTCCGACCGAAACGTCTCGTCGTGACGACGTCGCTCGACTGACCTCCTTCTGGCAAGCGATCGGCATGACCGTCATCGAGATGTCGCCGGAAGCTCACGACCGCGCGTTGGCTCAGACCAGTCATGTGCCTCACGTCGTTGCGTCTGCGTTGGCTCGAACATTGGCCGACGAAAATCGATCGCTGGCAGCGACTGGCTTCGCTGACACGACGCGCATCGCGGCGGGCGACCCCAACGTTTGGGTGCCAATTCTGCTCGACAACCGCGACGCCGTGCTGGCCAGCTTGGATGAATTCTCATCCCAAGTCACCGCACTCCGTGAGGCGTTGATGCGCGGCAATGCCAACGAGATCCGTCGACTGTGGGAACAGGGCAAAGCCATTCGCGAGCAACTGAAAATCCGCCGCGTCCCCGAGTGACTGTCCTGATTAAGCTCACACCAATTCCGGCAGCGGCTTCTTGCCATCGACGACGTACTGCGGACGGCCAGCGAGATCGTTGAGCTTCGTTTCGAGATCAATGCCGAGATGCTGATAGAGTGTTGCGATGACCTCAGCAAAGTGGATCGGTCGTTCGGTGATTTCCGCTCCGAGTCGGTCGGTCGCTCCGATGACTTGGCCCGCGCGGATGCCGCCGCCAGCGAGGACTCCGCCGCCGACTTGTGGCCAGTGGTCACGGCCGGCTTCGGGGTTGATGCGCGGCGTGCGGCCGAACTCGCCCCACGCGCAGACCATCACGTCGTTGGCCAGGCCGCGAGCGTGCAGGTCTTCAATCAATGCGGACAAGCCTTGGTCGAACGGTGGCAGGTGCGTGTTCTTCATACCGTTGAAGTTGTCGCTGTGAAAATCCCAGCGCCCGAAGTTCAGAGTTACCACACGAGCACCCGCCTCGATCAGTCGGCGAGCCATCAAGAAATGTTCGAGATTCCGCGGTGCTCCGTCGCCAAAGTTCTTCGGATCACCTTTGCCGTAGCGTTCTCGCGTCGCGGCATCTTCTTTCGACAGATCGAGCGCCTCGACCAGCTTGCTCGATGTCAAAATCTCAAACGCCTGTCGAGCGAGCGAGTCCATGCCGCTCATCTTGCCCGTGGCGTCGGCCTCGCGGCGGATTTGATCGACCGACGCCAGCAACGCCTTCCGGTCATCGAGACGGGTCGCATCAATGCCATTGAGCACCATGTCCGCTCGCCCCGGACCCGACGGACGGAATGCCGAGTGAGGAACTCCCAAGTAACCTGGCAATCCCGGTGAGCCATACGGCGGATGCCCCGTATCTGGCGACAAGCCGACAAACGGCGGCACTGCTTTGTTCCGCGAACCGAGCACCTTCGACACCGTCGAACCCACTGACGGCCAACCTCCCGGAGGCTGCTGCCGCTTCGAGCGGCCCGTATAGCAAATGAACGAATCGTGATCCCCGTCTGGCGACCCATACACCGACCGCAACGGCACAAGCTTGTCCATGATCGCCGCCATGCGCGGCATGTGCTCGCAAATCTCGATGCCGGGCACGTTCGTGGGGACCGGCCGGAACTCGCCCCGAATCTCCGCCGGGGCATTCATTTTCAAGTCGTACATGTCCTGATGCCCCGGAGCACCACACATGTAAACCATAATGACCGACTTCGCCGATTTCCCGTTGCTCCCCGCCACCTGTTCCGCTCGCAGCAGGTCAGTCAGCGTCAACCCGCCAACACCCAAAGCTCCCACCTTGAGCATGTCGCGACGAGTCATCCCATCGCACAACGTCTTCATCGATCCAAGAAAATTCAGCATGGCATGCACTCGGAAGGCGGGGGGGGGAACATCGGTGGGAATCATCGGGACCGCATCAGGCCGTCCTGATGCTCAGACATGGTAATATCGGGTGTCAGCAGCTGACAACGCGAGACAATCAATCTCGACGTTCAAGTACGTTGGCGACGCTGCTGGAAGTATTTCCAACCGGGAACAAAAAAACTCAATCCAGAAACCACTCCAAACAATGCGACCCTCAAATCAAGACTCGGCCACAACCGCGGCATTACCGCCATCACGATGCCTGTCAGGAACATGGCGACCGCTTGAATATAGAACCGGCCGGAAAGAATGGCGGCTTTCACCAGGAAGACCATGCCACTGATGAGGCCCAGTACGGGCGACAGCGACAGCACGTCGAGGCGCAACGCCCACTCGACGACGTACAGACCGGTGGTGGCGATCATGCTGCCGGCCCAGGTGTGAGCGATTTGACGTTCAACGAAGGTGATCGGGCCGGCTCGGCGACGCAGGCTCCAGAAGCATGCGGCCCAGATGCCCAGCAGCACGACCCACAGGCCGGGATACACCCATCGCGACTTCACGCCGGAGAGCAGCAGCACGTTGGTCAGCACGCTCATCGCGAACACGACGGCGGCGTGCCACATCCAGAGCAAACCCCAGTTCTGCAACACGACCGCGTGATGCGTCTCACGAAACGCTCGGCTGAGGATTTGCGAGAAGTGGCCCGACCGCGCGGAGATCGGCTCGTGATTCAAAAACGATTGCAGATCGTCAGCCAGCGCATCGGCGATCGCGTATCGCAAGTCGCTCGGCTTCTGCAGGCACTTCATCGCGATCAGTTCGAGGTCGGGATCGGCTTGCGGATTGAGCACTCGCGGAGGGATCGGATCCTGTTCGAGCACCTGCAAGACCGTGTCCACCGGCGACGCCGCTTGAAACGGCGGACGCCCGGTGAGCATCGAGTACAAGATGGCTCCGAGGCTGTAGACGTCGCTGGCGGGCCCGACCTCGCCGCGCTGTCCCGCGGCTTGTTCGGGAGCCATGTAGCTTGGCGTACCGAGCACCGCGCCCGTGCCGGTAATTTGTGTGATGGGATCCGAAGCACCACGATGCGTTCGCGAGCGGTCGGCACGAGTTGACCTCTGACCACTCGCTGACACGTCGTGCTGGTTCTCGGACAGTCGTTTCGCGAGGCCGAAATCGGTGACGTATGGCCGACCTTCGGTGTCGATCAGAATGTTCGAGGGCTTGAGGTCGCGATGCAGGATGCCGTGCCGATGCGCGGCGGCGACGGCTCGGCAAATCGGGATCAACAATTCCGCCGACTCGCGCGAGGACAGAGGACCGTCAGACAGTCGCCTGGCGAGTGTTGTGCCTTCGATCAGCGGCATGCTGAAGTACGGCTGACCATCCAGTTCGCCAACCTCATGCACCGAGACAACATGCGGATGTTTGAGCTTCGCAGCAGCTTCCGCTTCGACTCGGAAGCGGAACACGTCCGTTGCCGAAGCCAATCGGCCGGGCAGGATCATCTTCAGCGCGACGGTGCGGTTGAGGCTGAGTTGCGTCGCGCGGTACACGACCCCCATTCCACCGCGACCGATTTCTTCTAGCAATTCGAAATCGCCGACGCGACGTGGCGTGGCATACGTGGATCGCGTGTGCGTTTCTTCTTCGGCACTGCGATCGGACGCAGGCAAGTCTCCAGAGATGCGCGTAAAGCTGCCGAAGTTCTCGGCAATCATCGCCGTCGCCCAGAGTTCGCGAAGCTCGGATTCCAGATCGGGATGCTCTCGCGTGACTTCAGAAAAATCCGGCATCCGACCGTCGCGCGACGAGGCAACCAATCGTTCGAGCAGGGCAAACAGCAATTCGTCGCGGTCGTCGTCCATGTTGTCAGCATGGTTGACCAAGACTCATTGAACCGCAAGTAATATGACCAACTCCGGACGTCCTGTGCGGGATTTTCGTTTCGAAAACGCGGACGGCCAAGTGCGGCCCTCTTACGAGACGATTACAGTAACTCGTGAATCGGCTTGACGCCGGCATCCACGAGGTAATGCGGGCGGCCCTGAAGATCTTGGATCGTGGTATTCGCACCATCGATGCCGAGGTGCTGATACAGCGTCGCAAAGACTTCCTGGAACGTCACTGGGCGATCGACCGCTTCGCCGGCGATCTTGTCGGAGGCTCCGATGACTTGCCCCGCCCGGATGCCTCCACCCGCGAGCAACGCGCAGGCGAGTCGTGGCCAGTGGTCGCGACCGACAATCTTGCTGATGACCGGCGTTCGGCCGAATTCGCCCCAGACGAGGATCAGCGTGTCATCGAGCATTCCGCGGACTTGCAGGTCATCGACCAGCGTCGTCATCGCATTATCGAAGATCGGGAAGTCTTCCTGCTCGCGGAGGAAGATCGAGTTGTTGGCTCGGCCCTCGGCGTTGAGTCCGCCGTGCCAATCCCACTTGCTGTAATTGAGCGTGACGACTCGCACACCCGCTTCGATCAGTCGGCGAGCCATCAGCATGCTCTGTGGGACACGCGGTGCGCCGTTTCCATCCATCATGATCTTCGGATCGCCGATGCCATATCGAGCAACGATGCGCGGGTCTTCCTTCGAGAGATCGAGGGCTTCAGCCAAGCGAGACGAAGTCAGCAAGTCCATCGCTTGTCGCGTGAATGTGTCGACGCCGTCCATCATCCCCTTCGCATCGACGTTGCGGCGGAAGCGATCGACGCTCGACAGCAGCGTCTTGCGGTCTCCGAGTCGTTCCGGGGTCACACCGTTGAGCACCATGTCGTCACGCGTTGAACCGAGCGGACGGAAGCCTGACTGACCGACGCCCAGAAAACCCGGTCCCGGTTCGTTGTACGGTCCGTGAGTGGTTGTATAGCAGAGGCTGACATATGGCGGCGTCGCAGGATCAACCGGACCTTTGACCTTCGAGACGGTCGATCCGAATTGCGGCCAGCCTGCTGTCGGGATCCCCGCGCCGCGCGGTGGTCGGCCAGTGAAACACTGCGTCGCATCGTGTTCGGCCTGAGCGCCGACCAATGAGCGGATCGGGACGAAACGATCCATCATCGTGGCCATCTTCGGGAGCAACTCGCCGATCTCGACGCCGGGAACATTTGTCGCGATAGGCTTCCACGGGCCGGCGATTTCGGACGGCGCGAAGGGCTTCAGATCGAACAGGTCTTGGTGCGGAGGACCACCGACCAAATAGATCATGATGACCGACTTCGGCCGCTTGGTCGTCGATCCCGCACGCGCGTCGGCCGCCAATAGTTGCGACAGCGTCAATCCACCCCAGCCCAGCCCCCCGATTCGCAGAAAGTTGCGGCGCGACATTCCGTCGCAAAACATTTGGTCATCGGACTGTCCGAGAAGCGTCAGCATTTTGCGGCACCTTCCTGCGGTGAACTGAGCGAGCTGTTTCATCCAGAAGATCGGCCGGAGATCGTATCAGGCATGACTGATGTTACCAAGTTCGATGCGATCGACATCGGCTGGTTTCCATGATTCTGCCCTGATCATTCTGCTAAGTGCGATTTTGCTGGACGATGAAGTCAGAGACTTGAAATGGAACCTTCGATGCCAAGCACGGCTCGCAGACGTCGCAAGGCTCGCAGGTAACGCATGCCGGCAGCGGGTTGCGAGAGACTGAGCAACTCAGCGACTTCGTTGTTGCCGAGTTGTTCGCAATGCCGCATCAGCAGGATTTCGCGGTCGAGTTCGTCGAGTTGTTCCAGAGCGTTCAGAAAGCGGGCTTCAATTTCTTTGCGAATTGAGGCGGCAGCCGGCGTCAGTTCTTGAGCACTAATTTGCGCGAACAAGTCTAAAACTGAAGAGACATCGGCTCTCTGTTGAGATGTCTGTTCGCGATCGACATTGCGACGGTGAGCGTGATGCTGGCGATGCACGTCGATCATCCGGTCTTTGGCCAGATGCCGCAGCCACATCTGGAATGGCATCGAGCCGTTCTGGATGAAATCGTTCAGCCGTCCATGAGCTTCCAGCAGGACGTCCTGTACAACGTCACTGGCATCGACCCGCCGAGCCACCGCGCAATCCAGCCGAGATTGCACCATTCGCCGCAGCAAGTCTCGATGTCGCTCCAACAATTCGTTAACTGCAGCACGATCTCCGTCCCGTGCGGCCTGCAACAACTGCTGAGTGGATTCCGGATCAGGAAGCATTTCGGCACGCCAACTCTTCCAAGCCGATAATTAGCTAATCGCCGCTACGGCTTCGGCTTCGTTGGGAAGCGTCAGCCACAATTTATCGAGGTGCGTGATTTCCAAGACCTCGCGGCAATACGAGGTCAGGCCCGCCAACGCGAACTTCCCACCGGCACTATTCACTCGATTCCACACGCGAAAGAGCACCTCGATAAACGATGAACCGAAGAACTTGGTGTGGCTGAGGTCGATCACGACATTCGGTGGATCCGCCGCTTTTGCGGCATCCAACACAAAGTCTCGGACTTGATCCAACGCAAACTCATCCAACGATTCAAACTGCGGGCCAAACAAAATTACCGTCACACTGCCGCACTTGTGAATTTCGGGAACCAAAGGGGAGACCATGATAGGCTGTCCGTTTCGCGAGTAAGTCCAAACCAAGCGCAATTCCAGTGCGACAAAATACACCTTCAATCGCTAACGATCGTCGCAGAGAGCATGATAATTTGTGCGAGACCTTGTCAACAAGCGATCGTCGCTCACAGATGGTCGCATTCACAGAGCACCCTTGCCCGTCAACACAACGCCGACCGTCCGAAGCAGGATCCTCAGATCATTCGCCACGCAACAATTCTGCTGGTACAAGTGGTCGGGCGCGACCTTTCGGCGGAATCCGGCGACGTCGTTGTCGTACCCGTTCAGTACCTGGGCCAGCCTTGTCAATCCTGGGTTGATTCCCACCCGTTGACGCAGCGTTGCCTCGTCGGTCTCAAGACGTGCGGAGATTCAAGCCGGTCCGAATCTGCTGAAACATGATCAGACCGTGTGACGTGAGCCCGGTTGCCATCGCAACCAGCAACATCACTGGCGCGAGCAGCACGACCATGACCACTGTACAAAACATATGCATCGTCCGCTTCGCTCCTCGAGTCCACATCTCGATGCTGTGGAAGTTCGTTTGCGGACGTTTCAAATCCCGCCGAGTCAACCATTCCGCCTTCGGCAGGTCTGCCGAGTTCGCGTAGTTGGCGACAATCACTGCGAGATCGAATTCCGAGTCGAAGTCCGATTCCGAGGTGAGAGGTGTTGCGGGCATGGCACGCGATTTGTTTCGGAAGTGAGCGGTTCTGCGAATTGCGAATACCATACGCACTCAGACACCTTCGGTGAGCAGACAACTCGACCGACTCGCGAGAATCGCAAAGACCAGGCCCCTTCGTGTGCAAAGCGCGGGTACCTCTTGTAGAACCAGTCACGTCGATCAATCTGGCATGCTGCCAAACGGCAACACAAACTCCGTGGAGCAAGTCTCGGCTAGAAGAGTGCAAGTCATGGAGCCTCACATGTCCGCCATCGACAATCTCGACTTTTACCCAAAGCTGCCACGCGACACCGCCACGCGCATAGGCTGCATCGGAGCCGGCTTCATCATGGCCGATTGTCATTTGGTGGCGTACCGCCAAGCCGGCTTCAACCCGGTCGCGATTTGTTCCGGCTCGCGCAGCCGAGCCGAAGAAGTCGCGCAGCGACATGGACTCGCAACGGTGCATGACAGCTATCAATCGTTGCTCGCCGACAAGAGCATCGAAGTCATCGACATCGCCGTGCCGCCCGATGTGCAGATCGACGTCGTGCGCGAAGCGGTGAAGCACGCTGATCACATTCGCGGGATCCTCGCGCAAAAGCCGCTCGGGATGAACTTCGCCGAAGCGGCCGAGGTCGTGCGGTTATGTCGCGACGCCGGCATCACGCTCGCCGTGAATCAAAACATGCGCTACGACCAATCGGTGCGAGCGGCTCGGCGGTTGATCGAACGAGGTGATCTCGGCGAGCCGGTATTCGCGTCGATCGACATGCGGGCGATCCCGCATTGGATGCCGTGGCAGCAGCGGCTCGGCTGGGTCACGCTGCGGATCATGAGCATTCATCATCTCGACACGTTCCGCTTCTGGTTCGGCGATCCCGAACGAGTCTTCGCCAGCGTCCGCACTGATCCGCGCACGTCGAAGAAGTTCGAGCACACCGACGGCATCTGCCTCTACATCCTCGAATACGCGAACGGCTTTCGAGCCTCCTCGTGGGACGATGTCTGGGCCGGCCCCGCTCTGGAAGGAGCCGCGTCCGATATCGGCATCCGCTGGCGCATCGAGGGGACAACCGGTCTCGCGCGAGGCACGATCGGTTGGCCGACTTATCCGCAGCGCACGCCGAGCACGCTCGACTACACGACCACCTCTTCCGCCGGGCAATGGCAGCAACCACGCTGGGACGAAGTCTGGTTCCCCGACGCCTTCGTCGGCCCGATGGCGCAGTTGCTGTGTGCGATCGAAGACAACACACCGCCGGAGATCAGTGGAGACGACAACCTTAAAACGATGGCTCTCGTTGAAGCCTGTTATCGCTCGGTCGAAGAACACCGAGCGGTTGCACTCAGCGAATTCGTCTGATCAGGCGACTGCAGTCCCAGCATTTTTTGCCGCGTTTTTCAAATGATCTTGAGGCAAGCGGGCGGAACATCCGGTCCGACTACACCAGCTTGGAGATTGGCTTGCCGTTGTTGCCGATCTTGAAGGGGCGACCGTCAGGGGAATGAATTTCCTTGTCGTAGGGGATGCCCATTGCCACGGCGATTGTGGCGTTGAGTTCTTCGGGAGTGACTCCGTCGGATGCCACGCGGAAGGCGTTCTCGTCGCTCTGGCCGTAGACTTGGCCTGCTTTGATCGGGCCGCCGGCCAGAACGCAGGAGAATGCGGCGGGGTGATGATCTCGGCCGCTGTTCTGATTGATCTCTGGCTTGCGGCCGAACTCGGTGCCGATCACGACCAGTGTATCTTTCAGCAAGCCTTTGCTGCTGAGGTCCGCGATTAAGTGCGAGGCGGCTTTGTCGAGCTCGCTGCCGATGGTGTCCATCTTCGTCCACAGATCGGCATGATGGTCCCAACTGCCGAGCGACACTTCGATGTATCGCACGCCGTGCTCCACCAGTCGCCGAGCCAGCAGGCATCCCTTGCCGAAGCGTGAGTCGCCATACGCCTTCTTCGCGTCATCGGATTCCTTGCTGATGTCGAACGCCTTCAAGTCTTCGCTGCGCAGTAGATGAATCGCGTCCTTGTAGAGATCGTCATAGCCACTGACCTTGCGGTTCTTGCCAGCCAGCTTGCGGAAGTCGCTGTCGAAAGCGTGCGACAGGTCCATCCGTTTGTCGAATGCAGAGTCGGTCAAGTACGACGGCGACTTGATGTTTTGCAGGCCCAGCGACGGATCGCCGACCGGCACCGGCGCAAACTCGGCACCGAGATATCCCGGCCCGATGCCCCCGCCGACTTGCACCGTGACCGGCAACTCCTTGTGAATGCGACCGAGCGACTTATGAACCCACGAGCCTAGTCCCGGATGCCGTGTGGTCGCGATCGGCTTGTAGCTGGTGCTCAACAGATACCGAGCTTGTTCGTGTGCGGCGGTGCTCGTGTTCATCGAGCGAATGACCGCCAGCTTGTCGGCGATCTTGGCCAGCTCCGGCAATTTGTCGCCGAACTGTACGCCCGAAATCTTCGTTTGAATCGGCTTCGTCTCGCCCTGAACTTTGCTCTTCGGTTTTGGATCGAACGTGTCGAGCTGTGACATCGCTCCTTGCATGTAGAGGTAAATGAGATGCTTGGCTTTGCCGCCGTTGCTGCTCGACGCCGCGGACTTGGCCGGAGCTGCTTTCTTCTTGTCATCGGCCGCTTGCAGCGCCGCCGCGAAGCCCGCCGGCAACACGGTCACACCGAGGCAATACTTCGCCATGTCGGACATCAACTGCCGACGGGAGAGGTCATCAAGACGATTTGGGGCGGATGAAAACATGATTGGTCCTTTTGGAGTGCGGTGTGTCAGCACCACATTGGATCGCGGCAAAGTCTCTTTCTTCGATGCGAATGCGATCACCGACGAACCAAAGCGGCTTCGCCGCTAAAGGAAAGCGGTGCTGACACATCGCACTCCGAATTACTGAACGAACAAAAACTCTCGCGTGTTGAGCAGAGCCCAAATCACATTACCGATGCCGGCGGGGCCGGCCAATTTGATCTCTCTCTGCGCGACCGCTTTCTCGGCGGTCGTTGGGTGTCGATTGAGGAGGATCACGAAGATCTTGTTGATCTGCCCGTCTGTCGTCGTAGCTTGCGTAACCTCGTTGTAGATCACCGAACCTTGCTCCAGCATCATGTGCGTCACTGGGCCGTTGAACATCGTCAGTAACTGCGGGACGGTGCCGTCGGTGTGGCTGTCGGCGATCGTCTGGCGGTCGCTCTGACCGAACTGGCGCAGGAAGTGACCATCTGGCAGCGGCTGTGGCAACTCAGAGGCGCGGACCAATTCCTGACCTTTGTAAAGCCGCTTGTTCTTCTCTTTGCTCTCTTCTTTGCGAACCTCCGCAAGTTGCTCGACTTTCTTGAGCAGTTCGGTGGCGGTTGTCTTGGCCGTTAACGAGACGGTCGCGACGTATTCGGAGTCATCCGGTCGAACGACCATTTCCGGGTTCGGCATCGTCAGCGTCAGCAGCGAGTCCCACACCTGCTCGGACGTCATGCGCCGCAGCAACGGGCCGGGGAACAAATAGGGTTTCTCTGGATCGAGTTCTGCGTACGTCGCCGCGTGCTGATAGGTCTTCGAGTAATAAATGATCCGCTGAAACTCCTTCATATTGAATTTCAGTCGGACCAGTTCCTTGGCAAGGAACTCCATCAGTTCCGGATTCGTGGCTTTGGTTTCGTCCTTCATGTCGTCGGCCGGTTCGATCAGGCCGATGCCCATCGCCTTCTGCCAGAGGCGATTCGCCATCGTCAGCGCGAAGCGCGGGTTATCGGCGGACGCGACCCAATCGGCGAAGGTCTTACGACGGTCGTGATTGTCGATTTTGGACGGAGCCGTTCCCCATAACACGGCCGGCGACGCAATCTGTTCCGGCTTGGCGTTGCTGTATTGATAATCGTGCGGGAATTTCAGCTGCTTCTTGTCGTTGTGTGAGACGCCGCCGCGGTTCAGTCGCATCAGTTGCTTGGCTTGCCGTGCCTGATTCGATTCCTTGCCACCCTTGCTCGACGCCTTGTCGATGTCCTTGTTGTTGATGTTGATCTTCTCCGGCGACAGGTATTCGATCCCCGCGGTGAACGCCGCCAGCGAATAGAACTCTTTCTGAGTCCACTTATCGAACGGATGATCGTGGCACTGAGCACAGCCGATGCGCGTGCCCAGAAAAATTCGCACGGCGTTGTTGAGGTTGTCGAGCGGCATCCCCGGATCGCGCATTACGAAGCCCGCCGCCGGCTCGTCCCAGACGCGGCCTTCGGCCGTGAGCATGTCATGCACCATCGAATCCCACGGCTCGTTGTCTTGCAGACATTCCTTGACCCAGTCGGAGTACGGTCGCAAATAATTGTTGTTCCCCACGCGATCAACCAACCGCAGAATGTCCGCCATCCAGTTATACATCTGACTGGCATAGCCTGGCCGGCTGAGCAAACTGTCGATGAGGACGATCCGATTGCTCTCCGACTTATTGGTTAAATACGCTTCGGTCTGCTTGAAGTTGGGAATCGTGCCGGTGATGTCGAGATACGCTCGGCGAACGAAGTGCTCCGGCGACGACATCTCGTTCGGCTTCTGCCCGGCCTTCTTCAATCCGGCTTCAACCAGCTCATCGATTTTCGCGGCGGACTTCAACGCGGCATCACGCAACTCCGGCTTGACGGGCTCGATCTCGACCTTGGTCTTCTCGGCCCCTGTCGGCAGGTTGGTTTTCGGAGCCGCCGGCTTTTGACCGCGCTTCATGCTCGCCTTGGTCTTGCCACGAGACTGCGAACTCTGAGCCGACGCCGTTTGATCCTCGCACAATTCGGACATCCCAACCAAGACGGCAACCACCGCAGCGGCCAACAAAATGAGCTTGCGATTCATCATTCAATCTCCTGGGCCGATTCGAATGTCAGGTCGACCCGTGGTGAGCATCATGCCGCTCGTTGCCCGCTAAAACAATTCCGATCCATCGAAATTGCGACCCCGTGAGGGGTATCCTGTTCGGCCCCCTCTCTTCAATTGTTCCACGGAAAGTGAACGTCTTCATTCAGGAACGAACGATGTTGTCACGCAGCATTCTAATCGGTGTCGGACGAACCGCTCTCGCCGCAGGACTGTTGATTCTCGGCCACCAGACCAACTCTGAGGCCGCCAACACATCAAAACTCAACGTCTTGTTCGTGATGGCGGACGACCTGCGTCCGGAGTTGGCCAGCTTCGGCTCCCCTGCCCTCACGCCGAATTTCGACCGGCTGGCGAAACGGAGCGTGCAGTTCGATCGAGCCTACTGTCAGCAGGCTTTGTGCAACCCGTCGCGGTCGTCGATGCTGACCGGCCGCCGACCGGACTCGTTGAGGCAGTGGAACAACGGGCTGCATTTCCGCGAGCGAAATCCTGATGTCACGACGCTGCCGCTGTGGTTCAAAGAGCACGGTTACACAAGCCGCTGCGTCGGCAAGATTTTTCACAACTGGCACACAAAGGAGAAGGGAGACCCGCGCTCATGGAGCGCACCGGAGTTTCTGCACTACGCCAATCACGGTGACGACGCCGCAGAAGTCTCCGGTGAGCTGCCCCCGAACCTCGCCTCGCCTTCCCCGCGAAGGTACACGAACGTGCCGCTCTACGAATGCCGGGACGTCCCCGATGAGGCGTACTACGACGGCCGCGTCGCCCATGAAGCGATCCGCGTGATGCGCGAAGTACGCGAGCAGCCGTTCTTCCTCGCCGTTGGATTCTGGAAGCCACACGCGCCCTTCAACGCGCCGAAGAAGTATTGGGACATGTACGATCGAGCCAAACTGCCGAAGCTCAATCCCGCGCGTCCGACCGGCGCACCGGACATCGCCTTTCACGACGGTCGCGAGTTGCGCGGCATCCCGCCCAATCAAGTCACGTTCACCGACGCACAAGTCGCTGAGATCCGGCACGGCTACTTCGCGAACATCAGCTATCTTGACGCACAACTCGGCAAGGTGCTGGATGAACTTGATCGTCTGAAGCTGACCGATCGCACGGTCATCGTCTTCGCGGGCGATCACGGCTATCACCTCGGCGAGCACACCCAATGGGCGAAGACCTCGAACTTTGAATACGACGCTCGCGTACCGCTGTTTCTTGCAACTCCGAAGCTCGCGACGGCAGGCAAACGTACGTCATCGCTCGTTGAACTAGTCGATTTGTTCCCGACGCTGGTTGATCTGTGTGGTCTGCCTCGACCGAATGGCCTCGAAGGAGCCAGTTTGGTTCCCGTGCTCAACGATGTGTCAAAATCGGTGAAGCCCGCCGCGTTCACTCAGCATCCGCGACCCTCGTACTTCGATCGCGAACCAAGCGGCGAACCGGCGGCAATGGGAGTCAGCGTCCGCACCGCTCGCGTGCGCTACACGGAATGGCGCGACTGGAAAACAAAACGAATCGTCGCTCGCGAACTTTACAACGCTGAGCAAGACCCGGAGGAACTCCGCAACGCCGTCGATGAACCCGCGTGGGCCGACGCTCAGCGCGAGGCCGAACACCTGATTTCCACGTTCGGCCCAACGCCGAACGCTGAACGCCGATAGCCGTTGTCCTTTTCCACTCAGTGAAAAGCGCTGAATGATGGGTGCAAAGTGAAGAGTCTTTCCAAGGGTCATTTTGCACTTTGCGGTCTGCACTCCTCACTTTGCACTGGGCGGCCTCATCTCCAGTCTCACAATTTTGCTAACGCCTCGATCACGGCGAAGTCTCGCTTGTCATCGCGGCGCAGCTTCGCCGCCGCGTGATCGGGATCGTGATCGCATAAGGCCCACCAGCCACGATCGACGCACGTTCCCAGAACTTCCGGCTTGATGCGTCGCAGCTTCAGCAATTCGAGGTCGTAGGCGATGCACCACAGCGACGGCAGATGTCGAAATGTCGGGCAGATGTCCCCCAGATAGATTGCTCCCTCGCCACCACTCTTGATGACGATCGCTTGATGAGCCTCCGTGTGACCGCCAGTGACCCAGGCTCGCAGGCCGGGGACGATCTCGACGTTGCCGTCGATCAACCGCAACTGCCCGCAGTCCTTGAGTGGTAGGAAGTTCGGCTGATGGTACGCGGCACGGAGTTCCGGGTATTCGGCCGTCGCCGTCACCCATTCGTGACGCTGCACGACGTAGCTCGCATTCGGAAACGTCGGCACCGCTCGGCCCGACTCATCGAACCGAGTCGCCCCCCCCGCGTGATCGAAATGCAGATGCGACAGCACGACGACATCAATGTCACTCACGGTCAGGCCAACTGCGGTGAGACTCTCGACCAGCGGTTCCCCCGGCTCGGCGGAAAAATTTCCGCGCTCTTTTTCGGTCAGCTTTGAGCCGTAGCCGGTGTCGATAAGCACGTTCTCGCGGCCAGTTTGCACCAGCACGCAGCTGGTTCGCTGCAAGATGCGGCTCTTGTCGTCAACCGAGATGCACCGCGTCCAGACGGTTCGCGGCACGACGCCGAACATCGATCCGCCGTCGATCCAATAATTGCCGCCGGAGATCGTCCGCAATTCAAAATCACCGAGCTTCATCGCTGAATCCTTGGAACATTTCCACGCAAAGTCGCAAAGACGCCAAGCCACGCAAGACCCAGGAAGCACTTGGCGAGTCTTTGCCTCTTTGCGGCTTTGCGTCAGACTGCAGTCAGACTTTAGCGGTCACGGTTCTCAAAGTCCTCAACTCCACTGGCCAGAATTCCAAATCAATGGCGACGTATTTCAAGTATAAAACTCCCACCGATGTCGTCGCTGATGCCGAGCGGCTTGGCCTGTCGCACATTGCGATGTCGGATGACTTGTCGGTGATGTTCCAGCCGATCGAAGTTGGTGGCCGGACAGTCGGCAATCGCTGGGCGATTCAGCCGATGGAAGGCTGCGACGGAACGCTCGACGGTTTGCCCGATGAATTGACATTTCGCCGCTACGTCCGTTTCGGTTGCGGTGGAGCAAAACTGATCTGGGGCGAGGCGACCGCGATCGCCGACGATGCGCGGATGAACCCACGACAGTTGTGGCTGCACGCCGGCTCGGCGGCGGCGATCGAAAAGATGCTGGCCGATTGCCGAGCCGCTCATCGCGAGGCATTCGGTCATGACCGCGACCTGCTGCTCGGCCTGCAACTGACGCACTCCGGCCGGTTCAGTTTTCGCCGACCGCAGTTGGCAACGCACGATCCGATTCTCGATCCGTTGACCCGCGACAAAGCGACCGGGTCGTTCGTCGATGCTTCGTACCCGCTGCTGACGGACGATGACCTGAAGCGGATCGAAGACCAATACCTCGACACCGCGAAGCTTGCCGAGCAGATCGGCTGCGACTTCGTGGACATCAAGCAGTGTCACCGGTATCTGCTGTCGGAACTGCTCGCCGCGAAGAACCGTCCCGGGCAGTATGGCGGTTCGCTTGAAAATCGAACCCGGCTGGTCCGCAACATCATCACTCGGCTTCGAGCCGAATTGCCGACGCTGCTGATCGCTTCGCGTTTCAACGCCTACGACGGCATCCCGTATCGCGGAGCCGGCGAAGATTTCATCGGCGAACCATGCCCGCACGAATTGCCGCTGGCGACCGCCTTCGGCACCGACCCGCAGGATCACCTGCGAGACGATTTGACCGAATCGCTGCAACTGGCTCGCTGGTTGCGCGACTGGGGCGTCGGTCTGCTCAACGTGTCGCTTGGCAATCCGTACGCAAACCCGCATCTCGTCCGCCCGGCCGAGTATCCACCAGTGGATGGCTACAAGCCCCCCGAACATCCGCTGATCGGTGTCGATCGGCACTTTCGGATTGCTGCTCGCGTTCAGAGCGAATTGGCCGACTCAAGTAGCCCCGTCGCTCCGCGACAGGATCCGCCGATGGCAGCATCGAAATCTGACTGTTCTGCCACGTCAACTGCGCATACGGTCTTCCCGTCGCGGATTGACAGGGCGACGGTGCCGGTTGTCGGCAGTGGCTATAGTTGGCTCCAAGACTTCGTCCCACAAGCCGCCGCCGCCAACGTGTCGCTCGGCCGGGCCGCATTTGCCGGCCTCGGTCGAGGCACCCTCTCGCAACCAGACTTCGTCAAGCAACTGGCGGACACTGGCCGCCTCGACCGCAAGCGAGTCTGCCGCACGTTTTCGTACTGCACGAACCTGATGCGGACCAAAAATCACCCGCTTGGCCAATACGCCACAGGCTGCCCCCCCTTCGACAAAGAAGTCTACGGCCCGCTCTGGAAAGAGGCGGAAGCTAAGCGCTCGAAATAACCTGGCACTCGCAGACTGATTCGACTCAAGCCGCGTTCGAGCGGACAAGTTTCTCGGTCGGCGCGACTCGCTGACAAATCAGTTCGGCAGCGTGTCGGGTGGCTCCGGTTTGGGCGCAGCTGGTGCGGAGGTCGCACATTTCTTTGCGAGCGGCATCGAGGCGGTCGTTGACGCTCAGCCAGCCGTGCAGGACTTCGGTGAGCGGGGTGAGCAGTTTCTTTTGGCCTCCGACAAAGATGAACTCCGGCATGATCTCACGATCGACGAACAGATTCGGCAATGAGGCGTACTTCACATTCACGATCATGCGGCCAATGAGGTATGTCGGCCACGGACACCAATAGATCACGGCGGCGGGCTTGCCCCGAGCGAGGACTTCCAGGCTGATCGAGCCACTGACCATCAGACAGAACTCGCCCGCTTGGATCACTTCCGGAGTTTTGCCAACGAAGAGATGTACCGGCAAACGACTGCCGTGAGTCATCAGGTGCGTCGCACAAAAGCGGCGATGCGACTCCTTGTAGCACGCGACCAGAAACCGAGCTTGTGGATGCCGCTCGTTGAGGCGGCGGATCGTTTCGACCATCAGCGGGAAGTTGTGCCGCACCTCGCTGTCGCGTGATCCGGGCAGGAGCGCGACGTTGCGATATTTCTTGGAGGACCAGTCCTCGAGGAACGCTTCGTCGAGCTGATGCTCAGCGACTTCGTCGAAGAACGGATGCCCGACGTAGTCGACTTTCATACCGCGCTCGGCATACCACTCCGGCTCAAAGGGGAGCACGCAAAGGACATCATCGACCCAGCGCCGAATGCGTTCGACTCGTTTTTCCTTCCAGGCCCAAACCTGCGGTGGCACAAAAAAGATGGTACGCACTCCCGCCCGTTTGGCGTACTTGGCGATGAACCAGTTGAACCCGGAAAAGTCGATCATCACGACGGCATCGGGGCGCTCCTGCTCGAAGTAGCGTTTCGCTTGCCGCACCAGCTTGAAGACTTTCCACAGCAAGGGAATGACGACGAAGATACCCATCACGGCCATGTCAGTCAGTCGAAAATGAATCTCGCAACCGGCTGCTCGCATCGCTTCGCCGCCGAAGCCGACGCAGCGGATGTCGGGACGACGGCGACGCAACTCACGAATCAGAAACGCAGCGTGTTGATCGCCGCTCGGTTCACCGACGGAAAAGAAAATGTGCATCAGCGAGTCCCTTCGCGCCATCTGACCATCCTTAGTCAGCAGGTCCGGCCTTCCGGCCTGACCCGAATTGGCAAACCACGTCAGTTGTTGATCGGCTCAACCTGGAAAGGCTGACCTACGGATGCGGGACACTATTTCCGCGTCGGAAGAGGGTCAAGACGGCTCATCAACAGAGCCCTCTCTTAGCAAAGAATTCACGAGACGACTACTTCATTGCCGTCAGCGATGACTCTGCCTGCTCGAGGATCTCGCGCAGGCGGCGTGTTCGTGTCGGTTCGTCGCGCAATTCGGTCGATCGAAACGCAGAGGTCCAGACGACTTTCTTCTCGCGGTAGGCGACAAGCGTGATGCTCGCGGCGGGGTCGATGCTCAAGCTGTCCCGCTCGCCGAGAGCTTCCGGGCCGACTCCTAGCGGCAGGCTGAGCTGATGATCGAATGAAATCGTTTGCAGATGCGGCGAAACTTTGCTCGGCTCATCGCTGAGCATCACGCCAAAGGCACGCAGCCCATCGGCTCGGCGACGGTCCACAAACTCGTCCACGGCTTTGAGGACCGCCGAGGTGCCGGCTTCCAACCGTCGCAACAGCAACATTACAACTGGCCGATCCCCGTTCCGACAGACGAAACAGACCGAGCGATTCATTTGCTGCCCGGTGATCGCTCGCACAAAAAACGATGGCACCTCTTTGCCGGTGGCCGGACCGGAAGTCAGCGGTTTTTGTCCTACCGCCGGGTCCATAGCCAAGGCAAACCCTCGAAGCATCGGGCAGAGTCCGAAAGCGGCGATGAACTGGCGGCGGTTCATGGTTGGGCCTGACTTTGGAGTACGGCGAGTCATCGCCGCTTTCAATGGCGGCTGTGCCGCTTTCTTTCATTCGACAAATTGATTCTCAAGATTCAACTCAAAGAAAGCGGCTTCGCCGCAAATCCAAAGCGGCGATGACTCGCCGCACTCCATAAGTCACAAAACCGACACAATGGCATCGCACAGGCGATCCATCGAGGCGGCGTTCATTCCGGCAACGTTGATGCGGCCGTCTCGCACGAAATAAATCCCGTGCTTTTCGCGGAGAGCATCAACGGGCTCGGGCTTCAGGCCAGAGAACGAAAACATTCCGGTTTGTTGCGTGATGAAAGACCAATCCCGACCGGTGTTCCGGCTGGACATCGTCTTCTGAAACAGCAATCTCATGCCATTGATTCGGTCGCGCATCGCGGCCAGTTCGGCATCCCATTGCTGCCGCAGCGCGGGATCAGCGAGCACCGTCGCGACGATTGCTCCGCCATGCGAAGGCGGGTTCGAGTAATTCGTACGGATGCAGGTCTTGATCTGACTGAGTGCCGTTTCGGCTGCCGCAGCATCCTTCGCGACGAGCGTCAGTGCACCGACTCGCTCATTGTACAAACCAAAGTTTTTCGAGAACGAACTGGCAACGAGCAACTCTGCGTTCAGTCGAGCGAGGGCAAGCAATCCAGCCGCGTCTTCCTTCAGGCCTCGGCCAAAGCCTTGGTACGCGAAGTCGAGCAGCGGCAGAGCACCACGCTCAGCCAGCACGTCGGCGACCTGAGCCCACTGCGCCGGAGTCGGGTCGACGCCACTGGGATTGTGGCAGCAGCCGTGCAGGCAGACGACATCGCCGGTCGCGACGGTTTTCAACGTTGACAGCAGGCCCTCGAAGTCGAGGCCGTTCTTCGCCGCATCGAAGTACGGATAGCTGGCAACATTCAGTCCCGCCGACTTGAAGATCCCTTGGTGGTTCGGCCAAGTTGGTGTGCTGAACCAGACGGTCGCGGTTGGGAAAAGCTTCTTGATGAAGTCGGCGGCGACTCGCAGCGCACCGGTTCCGCCGGGGCATTGAGCGGTACAGGCTCGGCCCGACTTCACGATTTCGTGATCGACCCCGAACATCAACTCGCGCACCGCGCGGCCGTATTCGGGAGAGCCTTCGATGCTGAGGTACGTCTTCGTCGCTTCACCTTCGAGCAGCCGGCGTTCCGCTTCCTTCACGCATTTCAAAACCGGTGTGCGGCCTTGGTCGTCTTTGAAAACACCGACGCTGAGATTCACCTTGTCGGGTCGCGGATCCTTCTTAAATGCTTCGGTCAAGCCGAGGATCGCATCAGGCGGGGCAGCAGTCACTTTCTCGAACATCAAACAACCTTCTGTGAGAGGTAGCAACACGCAGTTCGCGTGTTTCGGAAAACATCGGCACAGGCCAGCCACCTGTGCCCATCAATCGTAGGCGGAGGATTCTCGCGCAGAGTCGTGGCGACGGGAAGCATCGAATGTCGATCGTTCAACAGAATGTTCGACGTGATAGAGTCGGTCACTTGAGTGTCTCGCCGGCGCTTTGCGTTGGGCCGAGATGAGACACGAATTGAGACGTACAAAAAATCGCAACTGCCGGAACAGTTCTCATGGCCGTAAGCGCTTTACGTCGACAACTTATGGCCGTCCAAAACAGGTCTGCGTTTATAACGCGTTCCTTAAAAACTTATCCAGAAAGACGATAGGATTTACGATGTTTTCTCAGAGACGTACAAGTCGCAAGCAGATTGACGAACCCAAGTGCTCGACCGACTTCCGACTTGTCACCAAAGTTAAGTCATCAGTCGGGATCGACGGATCAACCGAGTGATTCCTGAATGTCGCCCCTCAAATCCGGTTGCCAGAGGGCCGACGAACGACCTCGGCACCCGTCTCAAAGGAGTATGTGACTATGGCTGCTGCAAAGAAGACCGCGAAGAAGAGCAAGTAACGAATGACCTTGGTCATTCAAAAGCCAAACAGGCCGAGCAAGTTTTGCTCGGCCTGTTGCTTTGGGTATGTGAAGAACTGAAGTCAAAGCCCTTCAATCACACAGCCCGTAGCGGACAATGCAGTAGAGCGCTTTGAATCCGTCTCGCCAACCGATCTTTTTTCCCTGATCGTAGGTCCGGCCGGAGTAGCTGATCGACATTTCGAAGACTCGGAAGCGATGTCGAGCGACCTTCGCAGTGATTTCCGGCTCGATACCGAATCGCTCCTGCTGCAACGTCGGCCCGATCTTCTCAATGACTTCGCGCGTGAAGACCTTGTAGCAAGTCTCCATATCGGTCAGATTCAAATTGGTGAAGCAGTTTGACAGAGTCGTCAGAAATTTATTGCCGAGGTAATGCCAGTAGTACAACACTCGGTGCGGTTGGTCTCCGAGAAACCGGCTGCCGAAGACCACGTCCGCTTTTCCGTCGACGATCGGTCCCAGCAGGCGCGGATACTCCGACGGATCGTATTCTAGATCCGCGTCTTGAATGATGAGTACATCGCCGCTTGCTGCTTGCAGTCCGGTGCGAACGGCCGCTCCTTTGCCGCGATTCTTTTCGTGAAAGACGAATTGGAACTTGTTCCATGGATCGACGGGGGCGGATTGCTGCTCGGTTTGAAACTGCTGCAACTGGTCACGAGTTCCATCTCGGCTGCAATCATCGACCATGACGATCTCTTTGCGCAGCGGCACGGCCCGCACGCGGTCGACCAAATCTCGCCAGTGATCCTTCTCGTTGTAGATCGGGATCACGACCGACAGCACCCATTCCGGCGGGATGACAAACAATCCCAACTGCCGGCACGCGGCCTCTCCCAGCGTCTCTTTCAGCCGAGCGAACCATTGAGGAGTATGTGGGATCAGCGACAGCGATTCGGACATGCGAACTCCTGAAAAATGCAGTCGGAGTCTAGCAGTTCGTGGTGAATGCGTCTCGCATTCGTCGGTCGCGCTTACCGCATATTGATCGGTTCAACGTCGATCTGAAATTCAACGTCGGACACACGGGTGACCTGCGGCAAGGCGGCTCGCCAAAGTTGGTGGATCGCGCCCAGCGACTCTGCCGAGAGTTGCAGGTGAAACCGCCAAAAGTCGCGGAGCCGCGAGATCGGACAGGGGGCGGGGCCGAGAATTCGCACCGGCAACTCGAGTTTCCCGGCAGTCGTTCGCAGCAACGTAGCCATCACTTGGGCCTCGGCTCTGACACGGTTTTCGACGGCACCACGCAGGATGATGCGGGTCAGCGCGCGGAACGGCGGAGCATCTCCCTCGCGGCGGTGCTTCAGCTCGTGAGCGGCGAAGGCGAGGTAGTCGTGCTTCGCCGCCAGCGCGATTGCCGGCTCGGTCGGGCAAGCGGATTGGACGAGGACTCGGCCCCCTTTATCCGAGCGACCAGTGCGCCCGGCGACTTGGGCGATCAATTGAAACGTCCGCTCGGAGGCCCGCATGTCCGGCGAGTGCAGCAGCGTGTCGGCGTTGATAACTCCGACCAGCGTCACGTTCGGGAAGTCCAACCCCTTCGCGATCATCTGTGTGCCCAGCAAAATCTTCGCCTCACCCAGCCGAAAGCGTTCGAGAGCCTCGTCGTGACTGCCGTGCTTCTTCATCGTGTCACTGTCCATGCGGATGCAGGTCGCCTTGCCGAACTTCGATTTGACTTCCTGCTCCAGCCGCTGTGTTCCAATGCCAAGGTAGTACACGCCGGGATGAGCACAGCTGGGGCATTTCGTCAGCGGCGCGGACTCGTAATCGCACGAGTGACATAGCACTCGGTTCTTGTCCTTGTGAAACGTGAGCGTGATGTCGCAATGCGGACAGCGGACGCTCTCGCCGCAGGCTTTGCACCACACGACCGGCGAGAAGCCTCTCAGATTCAGAAACAGAATCACCTGCCCACCGTCTCGGAGAGCAACCTGAATTTGCGAACTGAGCGCTCGCCCGATCGCCTCCCCTCGCTTGATGTACGGGTCGTTGCGAGTGTCCACGATCGTCACCGGTGGCAGCGGAAGTTTCGCGACACGGTTGGCGAGAGACAGGAGGAGGTCAGGTATCGTTGCAGCGGTCCGCTCTCCTTCTGGAAGAGGGGAATTCGTTGTCGGTTTTTGGGCCGTCGCTCGCCACCAGCTTTCCAGCGTTGGCGTCGCCGTCCCCAGCAGGAGCGGAATCCCCTCCAACCGTGCTCGTTCGCGGGCGACCTCACGGGCGTGATAGCGAGGCGTCTCTTCCTGTTTGAACGAGGTCTCGTGTTCCTCGTCGATCACGATCAGGCCGAGATGCGGTGTCGGCGCGAAGACTGCGCTGCGTGCTCCGACGATGACCTGGACCTCGCCCGACGCGATCCGTTGCCAGTGCCAGTGACGTTCCGAGTCGCTCAGGTGACTATGCAGAACGGCAACGCTGTCGAAGCGGCTGCGAAAGCGGCGGATCGTTTGCGGCGTGAGGCTGATTTCCGGGACGAGCACGATCGCTTGCCGGCCGTAGCTGACGGCCTCGCGAATCGCCTGGATGTAGACCTCCGTCTTGCCGCTGCCGGTGACGCCGCGCAGCAGAATCGTGCGATGCCGAGCGGCTCGCAGTTCGGCGAGGATCGCCTCGAGCGCGGCCTGTTGCTCGGCATTCAGTCGGAGATCCGGCTGTCGCTTCATCGGCGTGAAGTCGATGTCGAAGGCATCAGTCCGCTGCGTGATTGCTTCGACGAGTTTCTTGTCACGCAGCGCGCTGATGACACCGACGCCGCAGTCGGCTGACTCGGCGAGTTCGTCGATACGCAGCGGCCGGTCCGCCGCGCAGAGCACTTCCAAGGCGGTTTTTTGTTTCGCTCCGAGTTTCCGTTCGCCGAGCGATTCCGCCACTCCGGCGGCCGGCACGAGGAACAGAATCTCGCGTGTGCCTGACAGCTTCTTGACCCCCGCCGGAACGACGCTGTCGAGCACTTGTCCCCAGCCGCACAGATACCGCTCGGCGATCCCGCGTGTCAGTTCCAACATGCGTGGCGAGAGCAGCGGCTCGCGATCGAGCACCGCTTCGATGGCCTTGAGCATCGGCGGCTGACCGTTCTTGAATCGTTCCGGCCCGATCAAGTCGCTGAACGGCCCGGCCTCGACGCAATAGCCGACCAATCGTTGATGACCGTTGCCAAACGGGACACGCACACGCATTCCCGGTTTGAGTCTTTCTCGCAACGCATCCGAGACAAGGTAGTCGAAAGGCGTTTCCAGCGGCCGATTGAAGACGACACGTGCGACCCACAGGTCGGCAGCGGCCGCGCGGTCCCAGGGCTTCAACTCCGGCTCCAGCGGTTCAGAGGCGAACAGATTGCGTTGCTGGGAGGCGGGC
This sequence comes from Planctomycetota bacterium, assembly GCA_016872645.1. Taxonomy (GTDB): domain Bacteria; phylum Planctomycetota; class Planctomycetia; order Planctomycetales; family Planctomycetaceae; genus SXKJ01. The sequence goes on from VGZH01000001.1 coordinate 112,004, forward strand.
ATCAGTTCCACCGCGCGAGTTGTCGTTTGGCTTCGTCGAGGTGTTGTTGCAGTGTTGTGGTCTGGCTTTCAGGGCACTCGGCGAGGCAGTCTTCGATCAGGTCGATGGCCTCTTGCGTGCGTTCAGATTTCAACGCGATCAAGGCGAGATCACGGCGTTCCTCGTAACTGGTCGGCTTGAGCGCAACGAGCCGTTCTTGCACGAGCCACGCGGCGGGCCAATCCTCGTGTTTGGCGTGGAGCACCTTCAGGTTGTTGAGCATCCGAATCACAATCGTCCTCGAGTCCGCCGGCTTGAGACATGGCTTCAGTTCTGACTCGGGCATGTTGGTGATTTCGTGGAGAAAGCGCAGACACTCGTCGCGGTCCATCAACCGGCCACCGACGAACGGATCGAGAAAGATCGGCCCCTCGAGGCCATCCAATCGGGTCAGGAAGTGTTGCGGCGCGGCGACGCCGTGCAGATCGAGGCCGATCGCGCGAGCAACCGCCATGTACAAAATCGACAGACTGATCGGGATGCCACGCTTACGAGCGATGACGTCGGGCAAATAGCTGCTCTCGGCGAGTTGATAAGCCGCTTCGTCTCCCATCAGACCATAGGTGTCGGCCATCAGGGTGCTGAGCGCTCGCAGGGCATCGGCATCCGACCAAGCTCCGGCGGCACGACCAGAAAGTTCCGCCGCGCGAGCGGCAATCCAGTCCAGTGTCTCCTCGAACCGCAGATTTGGGTTCGCATCGCGAGCAATTTCGAGCGACACCAGCGTAAGGTCCACATCACTGTCGCGCAGCAACAGTTTGGAGAATTCAACATCGGCAGAGAAATCGCGTTCAGAAATCATGCTGCGGGCCATCCGTGGAAACGTTGCCATCTTGCTCCGCGAGGCGAAGCTGAGACGATTGACCTGATTGATCAATTTGACTGGTTCCCGATTCTAGGAGTCCGCTCGTGATTCCGGGAGCAAGTCGCTGACAATATAGTTCGCCGGTCGTGGCCGACGAATCTGGCGTCGTTGGAATACGGGACGCATCCACGACGTCTCACGAAAGGAAACCATGCGATTCTCTTTGTTTCTCACACTGGCCGCATTGTCGATGTTGCTCTTTGGCGGTTGCTCGTCGGAGCCACCGGCAGAGCCGATTTCCATTCGCAACGAGTCTCCGGCAGAAAAAGTTGATGAGGTGGAACTCGCGCTCAATTGGCTTCCCGAAGCTGAGCATGGCGGATTCTTCGCGGCCGAAGTGCATGGCCTGTTCGCGGAGCGACAGCTAAAAGTGAAGATCATCCCTGGCGGTCCCGGCGTTCCAGTGATTCAGAACGTTGCCACTGGCAAGGCGACGTTTGGAGTCACCAATGCCGACCAAGTGCTCGTGCAGCGCGCTCAGGAGGCGGACGTCGTCGCGGTCTTCGCGCCGATTCAGCAAAGTCCGCGGTGCATTATGGTCCACAAGACATCGGGGATCACAAAGTTTGAAGACCTGAAGGACATGACGCTGCTGATCAAGGCGAATCAGACGTTCCTCGGCTTCCTGCGCAAGAAGCTGCCGCTGACCAACGTGCAGATCGTCGACTACGCCGGCAGCGTCGGCCCGTTCCTGCAAGACAAGAAGATCGGCCAGCAGGCGTACGTCTTCAGCGAGCCGTTTCTTGTGGAAAAGGAAGGAGCCGAACCGCTGAACCTGATGGTCTCGGACATCGGCTTCAACCCTTACACGAGCGTGCTGATCACCCGCGCGGAAGTCATCGAGAAGCAACCGGAACTCGTCCGTCGCATCGTCGAGGCCTGTCGACTCGGCTGGCGGAAGTACCTCGACGAACCGGAGACAACCAATGAGCACATTCACTCGCTCAACAAAGAGATGGGCTTGGAAATTCTCGCGTTCGGGACGCGGACGCTGAAGCCGCTGTGCGAGACCGGCCTCTCGTCTCCAGAGAAACTCGGCGAGATGACGGCCCAACGCTGGACGACTCTGGCTGATCAACTGGTGGAAGGTGAAGCACTCAAGGCGGGAGCCGTTGATCCGTCGAAGGCGTTTGATGCCCAGTTCGAATAACGGGCAAGGGCGCCCGTCCTACGCGGCGGTTTTCTTCTTTTTCTTTTTCGTTTGATCGGGATTGGTTTTCTTCCCTCCGCCGCGATTGGCCTTGCCCCAGGCGGGTTCGATGTTGCTGTTATTCCATTCGGCGTAGGCCGCTTCAAGTTGCTTGAGCTTGTCGGCCTCGGTCGATGCGAGATCGGACTTCTCACCGATGTCCTTGGCAAGATTGAAGAGCTTCGCGCCTTCGCCGATGTCGGTCATTTTCCAATCACCGCTGCGGACTGCTCGTTGGTGGCCAAATCGCCAGAAGAGGGCGTCGTGCGGCGAGTCCTGCTTCTCGCCGGTGAGATACGGCAGCAGATTGACGCCGTCGAATTTCCATTCTGATTTGATCGCGACACCGGCGGCTGCAAGCGCCGTCGGTTGGATGTCGAGTTGGATGACCGGCCGGTCATCGACTTTTCCAGCGGGCAACTTGGCCTTCCACTGCATCAGGAACGGAACGCGGACGCCACCCTCCCAGACCGACGATTTGAAGCCGTTGAGCGGGCCATTCGTGGAAGCGTTGTTCGGCGTCGGGCCTCCGTTGTCGGTGAAGAAGACGATCAGCGTATTTTCTTCAAGCTTGTGTTCACGCAGTTTGCCGAGCACTCCGCCGATCGCGTCATCCATCGCCGAAAGCATTGCGGCCATCGTGCGGCGTTTCTTGTCGGCAATCTTCTCGAAGCGGTCGAGGTACTTTTGCGGCGCCTCCATGGGTGAGTGCACCGCGTTGAACGGCAGGTACACGAACCACGGCTTCTGGTGATGCTTGTCAATGAACTTTTCCGCCTCGCGACCGAAGTCGAGCGTCGTGTACTCGGTCTTCTCGGTCGGCTGATCGCCTCGCAGAATCGCCGCACGACCCTTACCCGTTTCCAGGTAGGTGTGTGCTCCACCGAGGAAGCCGTAGTACTCGTCGAAGCCGCGCTTCAAGGGGTGCGAGTCGCCGTCGCCCAGGTGCCACTTGCCGAACATCCCCGTCGCGTAGCCCGCCTCTTTGAGCCGGTTGGCGATCGTCGTCTGCTTGATGCCGAAGTTGTCGGGAGCGGTGGGGCCGGGATTGAACTCGTGTCCGAAGCGCTGCTGATAGCGACCGCTCATCAAACCGGCTCGCGTGGGTGAGCAGTACGGCCCGCTGACGTAACCGCTCGTGAAGCGGATGCCGTTCTTCGCGATCGAGTCGATGTTCGGTGTCGGAATCTCGGTGTTCCCCTGGCAGCCAAGTTCTCCCCAACCGAGATCATCGGCGAGGATCACCAGCACGTTGGGCCTGGCATCCGCTGCGAAAGACTCGACACCAACGAGAGAGGCAACAACCACCAGCGTCATAAGCAAAGTCTTCATGGCAATGGTCCTTGGTAACGAGAGGTGACGTCCGAAGCAGCAAACTTACCTGAAGTTTCCGCGAGGGCGAACGTCTCACAGTGCAGAATTTTTGATCGGTGAAGCGTTCGCCTTCGCTGGAACTTCGGGTTACTTTTTCGGCAGATGCGGTTCGATCGACTTCACGACCTGTCGAGCCAGCTCCTCGGACCCGGCAGGTGTAAAATGGACGTTCTTCGCAAGCTGAATCTTAGCGAGTTGGGGCAGCGCAAAGGCGTGCAGGTCGTCGATCGGGATTTTGGCTTCGTCCATGATCGTCTTGGCAACGGCGTTGTACATGATCGATTCATCGGCGATGCGATTGTCGGCTCCTTCGGGAACCGGCGTCGTCGAGCACCACACGAGCTTGGCCTTCGTCGACTGCAACTGCTTGATCAGTTCGCGGAGATTTGTCTCGTACTGGTCGAGCGGCACCTGATGCTTCCCGTCGATCAGCTTGTTGTCGTGCAAGCCCCAGTTGAAGTGAATGACATCCCACTGGCCGTCGCCGAGCCACTTCTGAAGATTCGCCAAGCCGTTCGTCGTCGGCCCGCCGTTGACTGGAATGCGATGCACGTTGGCCCTGCCATCAAGCAGCTTGCGAACCGGCAGCGTGTAGCCCATCGAGATCGAATCGCCGATCAGCAACACGCGCGGCAGGCCGGGGACATCGATGATCTTCTCCAACACCAGATTCGCTTTCTTAGCAGCAGCTTTTTTAGCGGCTGATTTCGAGTCGGTTTTTTTTACGGGAGCTTCGGACTTTGGGGTGCCCGCAGCAAATTGCTGGTTGAACAACGTCTTGAACGGATTTTCGGCGGGAGGGACGGCGTTTTCGTTGACGAGTTGCGGCTGGACCGATTCCCACCAGCGATCGTATTCGGCGTCGAGTCGTTTCACGACGTCGGGCTGCTGATCGGCGATGTCCGTCTTCTGGCCGGGGTCGGCTTTCAGGTCGAAGAGCTGCCAGTTCCTGGCCTCACCCTTTGAAGCGGTCACCAACTGGTATCTCGAGTTCCGCACGCTGCACGTCGCGTACTTGAATTTCGAGCGATCGGCTCCGACCGGCCAGCGACCGACGTGCGTAAAAAGCGTGCGCTCCGGCCACTCGAATGTTGGGTTCGACAGCAGCGAGACAAGACTGCGGCCTTCGACTTGCTTCTTCACGTCATCGTTCAGTTTCGCTCCGGCGAGTTCCGCGAGAGTCGGGAAGAAGTCGATGTGTGCCGCGAGCCGATCACAGTCGGCAGGCTTGAGCGTTCCGGGCCAACGCCACAGAGAACTCGCGCGGATGCCGCCAATAAACGGGGTCCCTTTTTGGGCACGCATCCCGGCGTTGAAGATTTTCACTCCGGCGGTGCCGCCGTTGTCGTTCATGAAAATAACCAGCGTATCTCGCTCAATACCCCACTCACTGAGCTTCTCCAGCAACTTGCCGACGTTGTCGTCAATGTTGGCGATCATGCCAAAGAATTTTGCGGCGTTTGGATCGTCGACTTTGTCGGCGTAGCGAGCTTCATCTTCCGGTCGCACATGCAGCGGACCATGCGGTGCGTTCGTTGCGATTTGCGCGTAAAAAGGCTGCTGACCTTTCGTGGCTTCGATCCACTTGAACGCCTGAGCAAAAAAGACATCGGTGCAATAACCGCTGGTCTTTTCGAACTTGCCATTGTGCAGGATCACGGGGTTGAAATACGTGTTGCCCGGGGCATCGCCGCAGCTTCCGGGATACGACTGGCCGATGCCACCGGCTCCGTGAATGAACATCTCGTCGAAGCCGCGCCGGCTGGGCCACCGATCCGGTTCGTCACCGAGATGCCACTTGCCGAAGATGCCGGTGGCGTAGCCGGAGGACTTGAGCACTTGAGCCAGTGTCGTCGCCGTCAGCGTCAATCGTTCGCGCTCGTTGATCGTGTGTGTGATGCCGTTACGGAACTCATGCCTGCCGGTCATCAACGCCGAGCGTGTCGGCGAGCACGTCGGACTGACCATGAAGTCAGTGAAGCGAACGCCCTCGCGATGCAACCGGTCGATATTCGGCGTCTTCAAGATCGGATTGCCGTGACACGACAGATCACCGTAGCCCTGATCGTCGGTCAGTACGAAGACGATGTTCGGCCGCTTGCCTGCCAGCGAATCGGCGGCCAGCGCACGATCAGCCAACGACGGCAACAGCAAACACAACATCCAGGCAAACCAAGCGCGAATCATGTCTCAGTCCTTTCATCCAGGAAATTGACCGCTTCGGAATCGGGCGGATCGGTCGTTCGGCGATCGACAGCAATGACATCGAAGACCAAGCTGAGCTGCCACCGATCGCGAGGAAAGCTACGGCAATGGTCGAAGGGACCAGCATCACAATCTTCTCGGGGACAAGCGATGGCGAACGAGATTGCAACTTGAACTTTATTCTGCCTCCAATGACGATGGACTGGAATCAGCGCGGTTCGACCACCGCTTGCCAAAGTGGCGACAACGCGGAGACGTTGCCGCAGAAGTACATGGCCCGCGGGACGGACATTTCCAGCAGTTTGCGGAATTGTGTTTCGGGATCACGAGCTTGCACCGATCCCAGCAGCAGACTCATGAGCGAGACCGGGTAGTTGAAATCGACCACCCGGACGCTGGTTAATCCCAGCTTCGTTTTCAAAGCGGTGAGGGCGTCTTCTTCGTCGCCGATCTCGTCGATCAGGCCGTTGGCTTTGGCCTGTTCGGCGGTGAAGATCTGGCCGGTCGCAAGTTCTTTAACTTTGGCAGCATCGAGACCCTTGCGATTCTTGTCGATGATGTCCACGAAGCGTTGCAGCGATTCATCGAGAATGCCACGCCATAAACCTCGTTCGCGGTCCGTGAGTGCCCGCAGCGGGTCGAGGGAGTCTTTGAACTCGCCCGTCGTGAGCGAGTCAGCCGCAACGCCGAATTTGTCTGCGAGCTTACTGGCGTCGTAGCGCGGGATGATGACGCCGATCGAACCGGTCCAAGTGGTCGGCTCGGCGTAGATTTTGCCCTCCTCGCCGCAGCCCATCGCGACGTATACGCCACCGGACGCAGCGATACGTTTCATCGAGACGAACATTGGCTTTGTTTTCCCAAGATCAACCAGCTTGCGGTAAATCTGGTCGCTGTCGGCAACCAATCCGCCGGGACTGTCGATGGCCAACAGCACTCCTTTGACACGCTCATCTTCCTTGACGTGCTTGATCGCCTTCAAGAAGTGTTCGGTGAACGGCGGCATGATCGTGCCGCTGATTTCGAGCACGGCGATTTTGTCGGTCGCTTGCTGTTCCCCGGAACGATATTGCTCAGTGACGCCGTCATCTTGCTGAAAGTACTCGCGGTATTCCGAGTTCAGCCGCACGCAATACAACAGCGAAAAGATCAGGGCGATCATCAACAGACGGACAAACCAACGTCCAATCCAGAATGGCGATGGCGGAAGTTGCTGGATGATGATTGGGGGAGGAGTCGTCGTCTGCGTGACTTGAGGCGGAATGGCGGACATGGGGCAAACTCCAGTTCTTTGGGCGAGCCGCAGGGAATTGGCGGACAGATTTTGCGAGATCGCAGATGTTCGGGCGCGAATCCCATCGACTTACCGGATCGGGTTGAGAAAGAAACCTTGGCAAACTTTTCCGGCGATTCGGAATGTGCGAGCCACACGCGCGGAATCACTCGCAAGACTAGCACAGCCGTCATAGGCCGAGCACCCCGGGGTCGATAGTAACTCACCACAGGTCGGTTTTCGGAACCGGGGGAATTATTGGGTTGCAGACGGACCCCTGCAATCCACGCCACGACCGACATCACTCAATGCGTGCGGGCCCAACAGGGATGCAGGAGCCTTGGTAATGAACAAGAAACCTAGTTTGGTAGCGACGGCGTGGATGCTCGGTGGCGGACTACTGCTCAATACCAGTCTGGCGGAAGCCCAAGTGGCCTTACCGGCGGACGAGTACTTCGCTCCGCAACGCAGCGTCCCATTTTCCCTCAAGAAGGCTCCGGGGCTGCTGCCCGGAATGCTTCACAACGCGGATGCGTCCACGAAGAGCGTCATCGCGCCGAGCGACTCGCGGGGTGCCGACCATAAGATCAACGGACTTTCCATTGCTCCGAAAAAGTCTTCAAAAAACTTCAAGATCAGCCCCGCGAACCACCAGATCGATGGCGCGGATCCGCTGGCGAATCAAGGCGATTCGGCGGCCTCACCAATTCAGAAGCAACTGGAAGAGATGTATCGCAAAGACGGCCGACCGATGCCGCAGATGAATTTCAACCAAACACCGATCCCGGCCA
>VGZH01000002.1 GCA_016872645.1 Planctomycetota bacterium
TCTCCGCGTTGATCCTCAAGAAACTGAAGCAGGACGCTGAAACTCAAGTTGGCCCAATCGCCAACGCGGTCATCACCGTTCCCTACTATTTCAATGACGTGCGCCGCAAAGCAACGCAAGATGCCGGTCGTATCGCCGGGCTGAACGTCATCGACATCATCAACGAGCCGACTGCCGCGACATTGGCCTACGCCTGGACGAAAGGCGAGTTAGGACGCGTCGATCTTGAACAAAAAGAACGCACCGTCATCGTTTATGACTTGGGTGGCGGAACATTCGACGTGACCGTCGTGCGCTACTCGCCGACGCACTTCAAGGTGCTGGCGACCGACGGCGACGTGATGCTCGGCGGACTCGACTGGACACGCCGGATCGTCGATCACATCTCGATGCAATTCAAAACTAAATTTGGTGTCGATCCGCGCGAGGATCCAGAAACGTTGCAGTCGCTCAGTCAAGATTGCGAATTGGTAAAACGCGAACTTTCGCAAAGGGCTCAGACGCAGATCACCGTCTACTGCAAAGGGAATTCGTTGACTCTCGCGCTGACCCGCGGTGACTTTGAGCGGATGACCGCCGATCTGTTGCAGCGCACGCGCGATACCACTGAACTGGTGCTACAACAATCGGGAGTCAGTACGAAAGACCTGGATGACCTGATTTTGGTCGGCGGTTCGACGTACATGCCCATCGTCGAAAAAATGCTGACCGAAGTCACTGGCCGGACACCCTCACGTGACGTGGTACCGGAAGAGGCGGTGGCTCAAGGTGCGGCCATTCACGCGGCGATTCTCGAAGCCAAGGCTACTGGGGGCGAAAGTCGCATGGGAAAAATGATTATCAACCGGCTCCGTTCGGTGCAGACCAGCGACGTCAATTCGCACTCGCTGGGGGTCAAAATCACCGACCCGAAAAATCCTGGCCGCAAGATCAACCACATCATGATTCCCAAGAACACTTCGATTCCTTTCAGCGTCAAGCAGAAGTTCGTGACCACGACCGCCAATCAACAGCGGATTCACGTCACTGTGCTAGAAGGGGACGCGATGGATCCCGATGCCTGCGAACAGATTGGCGACTTCTACATCACAGGCTTGCCATCGAACCTACCCGCCGGATCGCCAGTCGAGGTGACTTACTCGTACGATTCGAATGGCCGCATCAATTGCACCGGCATGGAGTTGACCAGCCGACAAGCTGCCTCCACCGAGATCGTCCGCGCCGGTTTGCAGAATACTGACGTGGACATCTTCGAAACGCTCGCACGGGACTATCACATTGAATAAGTCGGAATGGGGAACTCAGAAATCGAAACTTTGATTTCTCTGGATTCGATCTTCCGGACTCCACCTTCAAAGGAACCGCAGTGGCATTGGATGTCTACAAGGATTGGCTCGGCATTCCCGATGGACCGCGTCCGCCGGATCACTACACGCTGTTGCGGTTGGTGCAGTTTGAGGACAACACTGAGAAAATTCGCGCGAACTACCGCAAGCTCAACACGCACGTCCGCAAGTACGCGACCGGACAATACTCGATTCCCTCTCAGGAACTGCTCAATGAGTTGGCCAAGGCGATGCTGCTGCTGACCGACCCGGAGCGCAAGCGAGAATACGACGAAAGCCAAGGTCGAGAATTCCCCGAAGAGCTGTCTCGCAGCGGCAACCGCCTAACCGAAAACGTGCTCGCCGAACAGGGCACGATCACCAAGCAGCAGATCAGTGAGCTCAAGGAATTTGCCGACAGGCGCGGCCTGACAGTGCGTGACGCCGTTGTGCAAATGAAGCTAACGGACGTCGACACCGCCACGCGAGCGTTCGCCGCTGAACTCGGTCTGTCGTACGTCGATCTCTCGGAAACGATCCCCGACGACACTGTGCTCGATCGCGTCGCGCGAGCCTCTGTGCGGCGCAATTCAATCATTCCGCTGTTCGTCGACGACGACTGCATCCTGGTCGCCTGCACGGATGAAATCTCCGATGAGCTGGAGCAAGAACTCCGACTGATCTTCGATCTTCCCGTGCGTCCTGTGCTCGCCGCTCCGCCAGCGATCAATCAGGCCATTTCCAAGTATTACCCACCTGGGACGCGAGAGACCCCCGTCGTCGTCAAGAAGGAAACTCCAGCCGCGCCGGAACCGAAGAAAAGCAGAAAGTCCGGCAAGGCTGAGAATCAACCAGCCGCCGCACCAGTCCCGAAAACTGCGGCCGCCGGTCCACGCCGCTATTGGTCACAGCTCACCCCGGACGAGCAAGCCAGCCGCAAACAGCTCGGTTATCTCATCATGTGCTGGGGGACGATCGGTTCGGTCATTCTCGACCAGTTAGTCATCTTCAAGTTCGTCTGGCCGACATTTCCGATCTTCTTTCTGTTGCCGATCTTTGTCGTCCCTGCCGTCGTTTGGTACGTCACGAAGGTCTACTGGAAGTGACGGCCGTTTCACGGCAGCGGCATCTCACCAGGACATTCGCTCTGAAACCACAGCCGCTCGCCGGTCAGCGGGTGTGCGAATTCCAGTTCGATGGCGTGCAAGGCCAAGCGTGTCGGCGGCCGATCGCTTCCCAGCAGGCCGTATTTCACGTCACCGAGAATTGGATACCCCAGCTCCGCCAAATGGATGCGGATTTGATTCGTCCGCCCGGTTTCCAGTCGGCATTCGAGCAACGTCTGGCCGTGACGCGAGACCAGCGGCTTGATATGCGTGATGGCCAGTTGAGCATCTCGTCGGTCGGTGGTTGACGATTCCGGCTGATGTTCGATGCTGCCCCGTTTGCGGTCTCCGCGATCTCGCACGAAATGAGTCCGTATCGTTTGTGCTTCGACTCGTCCCGAAACAACAGCCCAATAGACTCGACTGGGTGTCCGGGCGGCGAACTGTTCTATCAGCCGATCTCGAGCCTCCGGTGTCCGCGCGACAACCAGCAATCCGCTCGCATCTCGATCCAACCGATGCACGATAAAGACCGCACGCTTCTGATGCCGCAAGCGTCGCCCCGAATACTCATCGATGACGCGAGGCAGCAGTTCGTCGAGCGACGGTGTTTGCGAGGCACCCGACTTTTTCAGTTCGGCCGCCGGCCGCTCGGTCAGCATGCCGGCCGGCTTTTCGACCACGACCAGATGCTCATCGAGATAACGAATGCACAGAGCCGTGTGCTGCGGTGACTTCGGCTGCGACTTGTCCGAGACACTGACAACATCCCCCGGCGTCAAACGTCGCGCCTCGTCCTGACACATCGTCCCGTTGACGGCGACTCGTCGAGCGGCCAGCAACTCACGAGCAGCCTTCCAACTGAGATCACCCTGCAACGCTCGCAGCGCCGCGAGAATGGTTTTCCCCGCGAGCGAATCATCGACGACTTTGTTCGGAGCGTCAGCCATGTTCCAGTTCGTAGTCCACTTTCTCAGCCAGCGGGTCGAGCGTGCGGTCGATCTGCGGATCTTCAATTGGGAGGTTGCCTCTACGAGTTTGCTTTGGCGTCTTGCACCGGTCTCCGCGGGTCGATGAACAACCAGGCAATCGCGGCGACGAAGAGCACTCCCGCGTAGACGAAGAAAATTGCATCCCACTGTGCTCGACCGGTGTGGCCTTTCGAAGCCATCCAGGAGGCGAACTTGCCGGCGAAGCGCTGCGACGCCATTGCTCCCAAACCGCCTAGCGAGTTCATCAGTCCGAAGAGCGCGCCCAAGTGCCGACCGCTGACATCGGCGACCGAACCCCACCACGAGGCCAATGTAAGCACCGTCAGCATCAACGAGCCAGCGGTCCAAAGCGTCGCGATCACCGGCGTGTCGCAATACTTGCCAATCAACAGCGAGACCGACGCCAGCGTCACGGACGTGAAACACAGCAGACGACGACAGCGAAAGCGATTGCCAGTCCGGCGCGTTAGCCAGTCGATGATGTACCCACCGCTTAAACAGCCGATCGCTCCGCCGGTCAGAACGATGCTCGCCAGCCAACCGGACTCTCGTTCCCCACAGCCACGAGCTTCTTTCAGGTACGTCGGGTACCACGAGAAATACAGGTACGAATTGAACGCCGAGCAAGCCAAGATGAAGCCCAGCATCCAGACTTGCGAATGCGTCAAGACGGCTCGCCAAGGGATCGGTGGATGTGCCCCTGATGAACGATCCGTACCGGCCAGGATGAGTTGTCGCTCTGCTTCATTCACTGACGGATGAGACTGCGGGTCGTCACGATACCACCTCCAAAACACGATCCCCCACAGGACACCCGGAATGCTGAGCGTCGCGAACGTCCAGCGCCAACCGATCCATTCGATGAGATACGCGGTCACGATCGGAGCGATCGCTCCGCCCACTTGGGCCGCACAGTTGATGGCCCCCTGAGCAATGCCACGCTGCTCGATCGGATACCATCGCGACAACACGCATGCCGAGTTCGGCAATGCACCCGCTTCGCCCGCTCCAAACAGAAACCGAATCACGATGAGCGACGGCAAGCCCATCGCCGCTCCGGTCAATGCCGTGAATGCCGACCACCACATCACGATTCGAGTCAGCACGCCACGCGAGCCGAACTTGTCCCCCCACCAGCCCATCGGCACTTCAAACAGCGAGTACGACAGCGTGAACGCCATCAGCACCCATGTCATGTGGTCGTGCTCGATGTTGAGATCAACTTCGATCTTCTTCACCGCCTGACTGATGCAAATGCGGTCAATGTAAAGAATGAGGGCCAGCACGCAGAGAAACGTCAGTACCCCGTAACGGATCTTCGTGGGACGTTCCGTCAGTGGCGGTTCGATAGGTTGGCTCATGCGGGCATCTCTTGGCCGGAGTATTGGCGAATCGGCAAGCGAGGATAGACTGCGATCTCTCAAGCCGCCACTTTGGAGTGCGGGATGTCAGTCCCGCTTTGGAATTGGCGTTCGCTTTTCGTTCAAAAACTCCAAAGCGGTGCTGACACACCGTATTCCGAAGGGTCGTCATGCAGATTACGCACGTCGAAGTCATCCCCGTTCGCATTCCACTCAAGCCGGCGCGGTACATGGTCACGGCGCTCGGTTGGCATACGGAATCAAAATACTTGCTGATCCGAATCGGTACCGATGCCGGCATCGAAGGAATCGGCGAAGCGACCGTCATGCCAAATTGGAGTGGCGAGACCGTGTGGGGGGCGAAGGCGATCCTCGACAACGTGCTCGCGCCGAGCGTCATCGGGGCCGATCCAACGAATATCGAGGATATCGACCGCCGTATGGACAAGGTAACGCGGCACAACTGGTTCGCGAAGTCGGCGATCGAGATGGCCTGCTGGGACATCGCCGGCAAAGCCGCGAACAAGCCGGTTTATGAATTGCTCGGCGGTGCAGTTCGGCCGCTGACCGTCCGCTGCCGGTTCTCGATGGGAGCGTACGAGCCAGATCGAGCGAAGGCTCGCGCGCTGGAACTTGTCAGCGAGGGCTTCACGACGATCAAGGTGAAGGTCGGCGGAGCGGCGGAAGCGGATATCACTCGCGTCCGCACCGTGCGGGAGGCGATCGGACCGAAGCTTGGCCTGACGATTGACGCGAATTGCGGCTGGGATGCCGACACGGCGATTCACTGCGTCAACGCGCTGGAGGACTGCAACATCGCACTCGACGAGCAGCCGACGCACGACGGCGATTACGCGGCGTTGGCTCGCGTGAAGCGCGCGACGAAGCCGCCGGTTATGGCGGACGACATGTGCTTCGACATGATTCACGCGCGCGAGCTGATTCGGAACGACGCCTGCGATCTGATCAGCGTCTATCCCGGCAAGAACGGCGGCATCCGCAAGTCGAAGGCGATCGTCGAATTCGCGGCGTCGAATAACGTCAAATGCAGCATCGGCTCAAATTTGGAGTGGGATGTCGGGACTGCTGCGATGATGCACCTGGTCGTCGCCTGCCCAAATATGCGCGTCGAAGAGTTCCCCGGTGATATCCTCGGCCCGACGTACCACGAGGTCCGCATCGCCAAGAATCCGGTCGCAATCGACGGCCCCCTGGTGACGATTAGCGACCGCCCCGGCCTGGGTGTCGATGTCGACTGGCAGATTGTGCGCGAACACCCACTTGGATAAAGCCCAAGGTCCAAATTCCCATGGCCAAAGAACGTCCAAATCCCAAACTCCAATGAGCAATGGGGAGCGGCACGCATCACGGACAGGGCGTTTAGGATTTTGAGCTTGGGATTTCCTTGGACATTGAGATTTGGTTCTTGGGATTTTGAACCCAAAACCGGTCTCGACTCGTCTTCATTAATTCGTCTATCAATCCGTTCCTCTCCGAGCCGACCGCCCGGTCAGCTCAATCATCACTTCCCCGAATCACTCCCCTTCAGCTTGCCTCGGAGGCATGGATGCCGCCGTCTGCGGTTGGTCCGCGTTCGTGGTTGCGCGAATCGCGCGGGATTATTTTCCCGGCGCTGATCGTGGGCTCGGTCGTTGCGCTGGTGACGCCGTTGCCGCCGATGCTGATGGACTTGCTGTTGGCCGCAAATATCACAGTCTCGGTTCTGATTCTGCTGACCACGGTTTACGTCGGCCGACCGCTGGAATTCAGCTCATTTCCTGCGATTTTGCTGGGGGCAACGCTCGCTCGACTGGTTCTGAACGTGGCCTCCACGCGGCTGGTTTTGACTCGCGGCGGTAGCGACGGCACGCAAGCGGCCGGCAAAGTCATTGAAGCCTTTTCGCAGTTCGTCGCGGGAGAACAGATTGCGGTTGGCGTTGTCATTTTTTTGATCGTTGTCGCGATTCAATTCCTGGTCATCACGAAGGGGACGACTCGCATCAGTGAAGTCGCTGCTCGATTCGCGCTGGACGGATTACCGGGCAAGCAGTTGGCGATTGATGCCGACCTCAACGCCGGAGCGATCACGCACGAGCAGGCTCGAGGGCGACGCGATGACCTGATCCGGCAAGCGGACTTCTACGCGGCGATGGATGGAGCCAGCAAATTCGTTCGCGGTGATGCGGTCGCCGGGTTAGTCATCATGGCGGTCAACATCGTCGGCGGCCTGTACATGGGGGTGTTCGAAAACGACATGCCCATCGGCGATGCGGCCGACGTTTTCACGAGACTGACGATCGGCGACGGGCTGGTCAGCCAAGTCCCGGCATTTTTGATTTCGCTGGCGGCTGGGTTGATCGTGACTCGCTCGTCGAGCGACAGCAATCTGCGACGCGATGTTGTGCATCAAACCTTCCGGCATCCCGAAGCGTTGTTTTTGGCGGCGGCGTTTCTGTCGGCAATGAGCTTCACCGGTCTCCCCACGCTGCCACTGATCGCAATGGCTGCGGGATGCGCCCTCGTCGGAACGTTGCTGCGCAAGTCAAACGGCCCACCGCCAACGTCATCCGCAACGAGCGCCACGCCGGACAACCCTCCGCTGAAAGTCGAAGACTTTTTGCGAGTCGATCCGATGGAACTGACCATCGGCCCCGGCCTCGTGACACTGGCCCAGAACGGGGACTTGCTGACTCAGATTTCGGCCGTGAGAACGCAGATCGCGCATGAACTCGGTATGTTGCTGCCGAAGATGCGGATCAAGGACAACCTCCGAGCGGAACCGTTCACTTACGAACTGAAACTGCGAGGTATTCCGGTGGCATCCGGCGAAGCGCGCATCGATCGGTTGCTGGCCGTTCGGACGTCGTTCGTCTCGGGCGAACTCGTTGGCCAACGCACCACCGATCCTGCAACAGATCGGCCGGCGGTTTGGATTGAGCCGGCGCAGCGCGATCGCGCGGAATTACTCGGATATCACGTTCAGAATCCGAGCGATGCTCTATTCGCACACCTGCATGAGGTTGTCCGTGAACACGCTGCGGAACTGCTGACTCGGCAGCAAGTGCATGGCCTGCTCGACAACCTGCGGCTGACGTCACCCAAAGTTGTTGACGAGTTGGTGCCGACGCTGATCAAGCCAGCTCAGGTGCATCAAGTTCTGGAAAACCTGTTGCGCGAACGGGTGCCGATTCGCGATCTCGAAACGATTCTGGAAACGCTCGGCGACTATTGCGAACGGACGCAAAACACGGCCTTGCTGACGGAATACGTTCGCTCGACATTGGCTCGGACGATTTGTCAGCGGCATCGCAACGAACAGAGAGTGCTGCACGTGCTGACGCTCGATCCGGACCTCGAAGATATCATCGCCGCCGGAGTCCATTTCAACGACAGCAGCGTGTCCGTGAAGTTGTCGCTAGCAACGAGCGATGCGATTCGGCAATCACTCACCGAAGCGCTGGCGGCCACCGAAGCGAGCGCCGTGCTGGCAACCTCGTCGACCGTGCGACTGGGCCTGCGGCACCTCATGGCTACCACGTTTCCTCGATTGACGATTCTCAGTTTGAACGAAATTTCTCGCGACACGCAAATCGAGTCGCTGGGGCAAGTCGCTCACATCGTGCCCAACGCAGGAGTACTTCATGCCTGATCTCCGAACTTTTCGAGCCGCCTCGATGCAGGAGGCGATGCGAATCATGCGTCGTGAACTTGGCGAGGACGCGGTTGTCGTCAACACGCGATCAATCGTTCAACGGCGAGCTTTGCCGTTTTTGCGAGCCAAGTGCGAAGTCGAAGTTACGGCCCGAAATGGCGGCCGATCGAAACCAACCCGACGCGCCAGCCAGGGATCGGCGGCGTCTATTGTGGAAGACCACTCGCTGACGCGTCGTGCTGGCGGAGCGGAAGAATCTCGCGTCTTGTCACCTTTGCAACTGGCTGAGCATCTGGAGCGTGAGTTGCTCGAACCGAATTCCTTCGCACCCAGCGACAGCGGCATCGAACTCAGCCCCAGTCTCGAACAATTGATCACCGCACCGATTCCCAAATCAAACAGTCGAAAGCCTGACGTCGCGCACTCGGACAAAACGAATATCCCAGCGCTGTCACAGACACATTTGCCGGGCCAACTCGATGAACGGCTGAATTCGATTCAACGGATGCTCGAAAGTTTGAACAAGTCGCGACATCTCGGCGGCGACAGCGAAGTGCCCCCAGAGCTATTTCAGCTCTACACCGAATTGCTCGACAGCGATGTGGAAGAGGAGACCGCCCGCGACTTGATCTTCAGAGTTCGCCGGCATGTGAAACCAGAGCAACTTCACGACCACGACTACTGCAAGTCGCTGCTGACAGGCCTCGTCGAATCCGATTTCCGCACTGCGTCGCCAATCAAGCCGACTCCCGGCCGTCGCCGAATTGTGGCGCTCGTTGGACCAACTGGCGTCGGCAAGACAACGACGATTGCGAAATTGGCTGCCAATTTTCGGCTGCGCGATGGAATCAAAATCGGGCTGGTCACCGTCGATACGTTCCGCGTCGCGGCGGTCGAACAACTCCGTACGTATGCCGAGATCATCGACTTGCCGATGAAGGTCGTCACCAGCCCACTCGAAATGCGTCGAGCGTTGGACGAACTCGTCGGACTGGATCTGATCCTGATCGACACTGGCGGACGCAGCCCGCGTGACGAACTGAAGATTCAAGAACTCAAGTCGCTGCTGGCGGAAGCACAGGCGGATGAAGTGCATTTGGTGCTCAGCTTGACGGCAGGCGTCAGCAGCCTGCGCGCCGCCTGTGAGAAGTTTGCGAGCACGAACACGACCGCATTGATCCTGACCAAGTTGGACGAGGCGGCTGGGATGGGTTCGCTCTTGACGGCCGCTCGCAAACTGCCCCTGCCAGTGAGCTATCTGACGACCGGACAAGACGTGCCGGATGACATCGAATGCGCGAACGCCAGCCGCATGGCTCGGCTGGTGCTGGGACAAGAGAAACTCGAGCCGTAGCCATCTCAATGCGTGACCAAGCTTCCACTCTGCGAAATCTCATCCAACGCCGCTCGACCGATGCGCCGACTTCGGAAAGCGAGGGTGCGCGGATTGTCGTGTTCACGAGTGGCAAAGGGGGCGTTGGCAAATCGAACCTCGCCCTCAATCTCGCTGTCGCGATGGCCCAAGCGGGATCGCGAGTTTGTTTGCTGGACGCAAATCCGGGATCAAGCAACATCGACCTGCTATGCGGATTGAACTGCTATTGGAACGTCGGACATGTGCTCACCGGCGCGAAGTCGCTTGGAGAAGTGATTCTGAAAGGACCGGCTGGGATCAATATCGTGTCGGGGGCCAGTGGTCTGTTGGAATTCGCAGCGTCACAAGACTTGGCTCGACAATTCGCCACCCTGGAAAGGGCCTACGAAGTTTTGCTCATTGATGCCGGGAACGGCCTGTCGGAAAGCACACGGCGGTTTGCGAGCGTCGCTGACCTGACGTTTTTGGTGACGACTCCGGAACCGACCGCCATTGCGGATGCGTATGCCACGCTCAAAGCCTGGCAAGGGAACGTGTTAGCGATGCCGGAGGTGCTGGTGAATCGAGCGGGGTCGACGGCTCAGGCGAGGCAGATTCTGGATCGTTTCTCGCAGACCGTCGAAATGTTTCTGCGCTGTCCAGCACCCTCTGGTTGCTGGGTTGCAGAGGACTCTGCCGTCGCACTTGCGGTTGCCGCGCGACGGCCGTTTGTCGAAGCAGTTCCGGACGGCGCAGCCACTCGCGATGTGCGATCGATCGCAAAGCGACTGCTCGCTGGTGCGAGACCCGTCCGGACTCAGACACTGCTGGAACGACTTTAACGATTAGGAAATTTGTAGCGAAAAGATTCAAGAACACTCCCTCAGTTTACCGATCTGATTAAAGAAGTTGGTGCCAATCCTGCGCCTGAATAGTTCGCCGGATGTCGCCACTTCGTCCCACCTCATCGTTCGGACTTGCTCCGAAACCTGCCACACCCATCGACTCTGGATTGACCCACGGAGGGTTTTGTCATGTCGCTTACGAAGCTCACGGAAGAACAACTCACCGAAGTTTGGACCGACTACAAGAAGGACCAATCGGATGTCACTCTTCGCAACACGCTGATGGAACGCTACCTGCCTCTGGTGCGGTACAACGCCGAGCGAGTTTGGGCCAAGCTACCGGATGGCGTCGATCTGAATGACTTGATTTCCGCTGGAGTGTTCGGACTGATGGACGCCATCGAAGCGTTCGACATGGGTCGCGGCGTGAAGTTTGAAACCTACTGTGTGCCGCGCATCCGTGGTGCGATGCTTGACGAACTCCGGACGATGGACTGGGTGCCGCGGCTCGTTCGCAGCAAGGCGAGCAAACTGGAAGCCGCTCGCAAGCAGGCCGAGATGGAACTCGGCTACCCGCCGTCTGATGCCGACATCGCCGCCAAGCTGCAAATCTCGGCCGAGGAATACGACCGACTGAAGGCCGAAGCCAGTGCGGTGAATCTCGTCAGCCTCAATAAGAAGTGGTATGAGACCGACAGCTACAAAGATATCCGTGAGGTGGACATCCTCGAAGATCAGAAGGGCGAAGATCCGACGAACGGCATTCAAAAACGGGACGTGATGAAGCTGGTCACGAAGGGCCTCAACCGCAACGAGCGGCTGATCATCATCCTGTACTACTACGAAGAGCTGACGATGAAAGAAATCGGCAACACGCTGGGACTCTCGGAGTCCCGCGTCAGCCAGATGCACTCCAGCATCGTCGCCCGATTGAAAGACCAACTCGGTCGCCGCCGGCCGGAGTTCGGGTAAGTGTCGGACCGGGTTCGGAAGAATTTCGCCTTTGGAAAGGTCTCGGCCATGCCCTCTGCTCTGGCCGCAAAATTGCGGAATCGAATGTTCGGCGAAAAGCCGACCAGCGTGTCGGTTTATCACGATCTGATCGCCAGAGCGGTCGAGCCTGGCATGACCGTGCTGGATGTCGGTTGTGGTCGAGGCACGCTCTCGCCGTACCCGTGGCATCATCACCCCAACATCAAACTTTGGGGGATCGATCCCGATCCGACTGCTGCAGAGAATCCGCATCTCGAATCATTCACGCTTCTGACGGACGATCCGAATTGGCAGATTCCCAGCAGCACCGTCGATCTGGCCATCGCCCGTTACGTGCTGGAGCACGTCACTGACCCGACGGCTTTTTTCCGAAATCTCTCGCGTGTCCTCAAGCCGGGCGGAAAGTTTTTGTTTCTCACTCCCAACTTCTGGCACCCTGCGATGATCGCTTCGCACTGGATGCCCTACGGACTCAAACAACGGATCCTCGCGCTGACCAAGCGCGCTGATCCACATGATGTCTTCCCGACCTGTTACCTGCTGAACTCGGCGGCTGCGTTGAAGTCCGCCGCTCAGCGGTGCGGATTGGATGTGACGGATTTGCAAACTCGCGAAATTCAGCCCTGCGGTTATCTCGACTTCAGCGTGTTCGGCTACATCGCCTCATGTTCGTATTTCGCAACCATGCGAGCCACCGGCTTACAACGATTCTTCGGCATGTCGATGACCGGAGTACTGACGAAGCCGATCTCAGCGACTGCCCGAAACGTGACACCTCAGCCAACGAACGCCGTTTCTGATTGGCATTCCTTGGGAGCGACGACGTGACCACGAATTGCCCGCGTTGGTGTGCCTGCCTCTTGACGATCCTCTGCGTGACAACGCTAAGCGGTTGTTTCGGGACGGCAAGGTTCCCGGCACTGGCTCGTAAAAACAGCTCCGAAACCTGCGTGCAACCGCTGAAGAAGACCGCCGCCCGCAGTCCCCAAAAATCGACGCATCCCTCGGCCATCGTCGACGCAAACCTGCCACGTGAGATCGACCGCTTTCATTGAGCTGAGATCCTGCGATCCGGTCAAACGCCCAGGGAGCGGCGTTTTTCCATGATGAATGGCAAGTGGTGCGGAATGTGCCCGGTGATGCGTTCGAGGAACGTCCGCAACGTCAGCGGCCCCGCTTCGCTGTGCCGGCCGACTCGCTGAAAGTCGGAGTCCGCAACCGTTCGCAGGATCGTCGCCATCTGTTTGCGGACGCACTCGATCAGGCAGAGTTCTGTCTCGAGATTACGCTCCTGATATGCCAGCTTGGCCGCGAACTTGTCGGGATCGCCACCGAACAGTGTCGGCTCATTCTCCGCAAGAATGCGTTTCATCCGGTCGCCATACACCGGCTCAAAGTCAGCAAGATGAGCGACGACTTGGAGAGTGCTCCACTTGCCGGCGATCGGCCGAGCCGTCAGTTGCTCGCGCGTCATCCCCGCTACGGCCTCGCGTAGCAACTTCGGACCTCGCGTGTATTCGTCAATCAACTGTGAATTGCTGAGTTCGGAAAGGTTCATCGGCAGGCTCCTGATTCGTGGAAGGATCGATTCACAAAGTAACCCGAAGCGTCAGCGAGGGCGAGCGACGGAAGACTTCTGAATCAGCAGAGTTGGCAGACCGCTCGCACCCGCTGACGCTTCGGGTTAATTTTCTTCTGACTCACTTTCACCAGCCAGCGAGCATCCGATGCCGATCTCCGACGAGTGGTCCTTTCCCGAAGGCACGATCTATTTGAATCACGGTTCGTTCGGTCCATCGCCGCGTTGCGTGCGTGAGGCTCGGAATGCATGGACGGAGAAGCTCGAACGGCAGCCGATGGATTTCTTCTTACGGCAAATGGAATCGGAGCTGGACCACGCCGCTGAGAAGCTCGGCCAACTGATCGGCGCGGAGGGGAACGATCTGCTGTTCTGCGACAACGCGACGGTCGCGATGAACATCGTCGCCGACAGCTTTCCGTTGCAACCGGGAGACGAAGTCCTCTTCACCAATCAAGAATACGGCGCGGTCATGCGCATCTGGCGGAGAGCCTGTGATCGGTCTCAGGCCAAAATCGTTGTGCAACCGCTGCCGCGACCAATCATCTCGGCGGAGCAACAAGTCGCCGCACTGATGGCGGGCGTCACCGAGCGAACGAAGTTGATCGTCGTCAGTCACATCACGTCGCAAACGGCGGTGATTTTTCCCATCGAAGCCATCTGCCGCGAGGCGGCGAAGCGTGGCGTCAAGGTTTGCGTCGATGGGCCACATGCTCTGGCGATGGTGGAGATGAATCTGCGTCGGCTGGGCTGCGACTTCTACTGCGCGAGTTGCCACAAATGGTTGAGCGCTCCCTTTGGCAGCGGCTTTTTGTACGTCGCTAAGCGGTATCAACAGCTGCTCTCGCCGCCAGTGATGAGTTGGGGCGGCAGTGTCGCCGGCCGTCCGGCTCACTGGCAGGACGAATTCCGTTGGCTGGGGACACGCGATCCGGCTCCGTTCTTGGCGGTGCCCAGCGCGATCGAGTTTCTCGACCGCTTTGGCTGCGAAACATTTCGCGAACAGACTCACGAACTGGCGAAATACGCTCGGCAGCGAATCAGCGAACTGACCGGTTTGGAACCGGCCATGCCGGACAGCCGCGAGTGGTACGGATCGATGATCGCGCTGCCGCTGCCACCGACAGAGGCTCCCAATCAGGGGATTCGCGATCAGTTGCAGACTCCGTTGTGGGAGAAATTTGGCATCGAAGTCCCGATCATCCATTGGCACGGCGAACGGCTGATTCGGGTCTCGTGTCATCTCTACAGCACGCGCGAGCACATCGACCGGCTGATCGAAGCGCTGCGAGATTTTGGAATCGGACGGTCTTGAGCTTTCAGCAACGCCCACTAGGGCTGGCTCGCACAGCCGAGGCAATGATGGCTGACCATCTGCCCGGTGTTGAGAATGGTTCCAACGCTGCAGTTGGGCTTCGTGCCAAGGTCCAGCAAGGTGCCAACCGAAGCGTTGGCTCATTCGAAGGGTTCAGCGTGGATCACGACCTGATGGTTGGCCGACCGGGTCGGGTGTGGGGAGGCGAGCGGTCGGATGGGGGACTGGCGGGAGCCCTCGGAATTGGCAAGAAGCGGAGTTGTCCGTCCGCGTCGCCGCAATCCACTTGAACGGGTCCGCAGCCGCTCGCGCGTCATCCACCGACTGAGTCAGTTCCGCAAGTTCCATCTGTTCCAAAGAAGTCCGGTTCGGTATGAGAGAATCCCCAGATGGGAATAGAAGTTCGCCAGCACGTTGAACGCGGCAAGCGTTGAGTCGCAGTCACGCGAACTCGGTCGAGAGCAATCGTTCCAAGGCGAATTCGTCCAGATTGAGTTGTCGCTTCAGTTGCTCGTAACGAGCGGGGCTTTCCGGATTCGGCCGATCCGCACGCACGGCTCGCAACAGCAGATTTTTCGGCGTGTGTTCGAGGTCAATGAACTCGACGATCTGTGTGCGATAACCAACCGTCTCCAACAACGCGGCTCGCAGAGCGTCCGTCGCGAGCGCGGCGAAGCGTTCCTTCAAAATGCCATGCCTCAACAGGCCCGATAACGAGTCATCGGACAGCAATCCAAAGACCTCGTGCTGACAACAGGGCACCGCCAGGATCACCTTGGCTTGCCACCGCACCGCTTGAGCGAGCGCGGCATCGGTCGCGGTATCGCAAGCGTGCAGTGACACCGACAAGTCCACAATGCCCGTTGCCAGGTATCCGGCGATGTCACCGACTTCAAATCGCAAGCCGCGACAACCAAGCTTCTCCGCGATCCGCTGACAATCGGCGACGACCTCGGCCTTCAAGTCGAGGCCGATGATCTCGACCTCGCGGCCGCGCAGTTCCGTCAGCAGGTAATGCAGCGCGAACGTCAGGTAACTCTTGCCGCAGCCGAAGTCGATGACGTGCAGCACGCCGGTCGACGGCAGTTCGGGCAGCACGTCATCAACGAATTCCAGAAACCGATTTACCTGCCGGAACTTCGCCTGCATTGAGGCTTTCACCTGACCTGTCGGAGTCATCACCCCAATCTCCGTCAGAAACGGGCAGGGCCGGCCTTCCGGGATCAAGTATTGCTTGCGCCGATCGTGCGTCAGTGGCGGAGCCGACTTCGAGGGCTTGCGGCGAGTCAATCGCACAACGCCGTCGCGAATCACTCGCGCGGAGAAATCAGCATCCGCCGAGAAAAGGTCACCTTGCTGAAACTGCTGGCCGAGGGCGTCTGCGATCCGAGTCAGCAGTTCCTTGGCGGTGAGGTTGTGATGAAATTCCTGTTTCGCACGCCGTTCGGCGAGTTGAAAGCGTCGCTCACCCGACAACTCGATCGGCCGAGCGGTCCATTTGGTCGCACCTGCGGGGTCGCGCGGCTGGCTCAGCACGACACCCCAACAGGCATCATCCCTCAACGAGTCACGCAGCAGATCAAGGAATTCCGTCAGCGAACATTCACGGGAAGCGGGCACGCTGTTGTCTCCAACCAAGTTTGTAGGGCACGATCTCCATCACGATCACGCATCGCAAGCCGTTCTGGCCATGAAAACGTGTTCGGTCGGATCAATTCCCACTGACCGCGTGGCCGCCGCCACGTGGCAATCGTTCCGCGCGACCAAAACAGAATTCCCGGATCAGATTGCAGCAACTCTGCCAACGCAAGCGAATCGTGGCCAACCAACTCGCCTGGTCGATGTTCGCACGCAAAACGAGCTTCCCGATCGCAGCCGCTCAACCGTGACCACCAACCACCAAACCATCGGCGAAGTCCCTTGGATGACATTGTTCCCTTCGCACGCTTGTCGTCGGTAAACACGATCACTCGCGACTCGCATGGCACAAACAGCAACCCGTTGGATGTCGCCCAAAGCCGGCCCTGCTTCGGAAAGTCGCCATGCTGCATCTCCGCCTCACCGAGTAATCCCCGCAGTTCTCCGATTTTGGAGGCCACCGCCTCTAAAGAGGGATCGGGAATCGCGAGATCAAGCGACCCGGCACATACGGGACAACGACCCTCAACCGGCTCGCGCCACTGGCAACATTCAGGACACAACAACAACGTCATGAAAGCGACTCCGTCCCGCACCGCTTGCGATCGACCGGCAGACTCACTCTATTGCCGCCGAACCTCCCCCAGCAAACGACCCCCGAACCGCCTCGTGCTCGATCACCCCCCCACGATCATCGTCGTCCACCGCCGCGAGAACCGCAGCAAATGTTCGGTCGAGCCGCTGCGCGAGCGCGATGAGTTCCTCTTCTGGACCTACCCCGATGACGGTCCTGAATCTCTGGAGGGCTACGTCCGACTTGGCATTGGCGGGCCGCTAATCAGCGACGCGGATCGAAACAGCGGGCTGCTCGTCATCGACGGCACCTGGCGACTCGCCGAACGCATGGAGAAGAAGTACGCACACCTGCCGGTCCGTAGCCTACCGCCCTGTCACACCGCGTACCCGCGGGTCTCCAAAGTCTTCGACGACCCGGCCGCCGGACTCGCGACGATCGAAGCCATCCATCTCGCGTATCACCTTCTCGGCCGAGACACCTCGACCTTGCTGGACCACTACCGCTGGCGCGACGAGTTCCTGCAAAAGAACACCAAACTCCTCCAGACGAAATTTTCTGTCCCCATTCGCGGAGTTTCGCAGAGATAAGAGGTCCAAACTTGTTCGAGAAGAACGCAGGGAAACGCTAATCTCCGCTCATTCTCGCTCATGAAACAGGGCTCTCGTATGACATCCTCCGCTCCGTCGTCGTCGTTTCGTTCACCCAAACTGGATCGACCGATTCGGTTGGGCGTGTTGATCTCTGGCGGCGGGACGACGCTGGTCAACTTCCTGAAAAAGATCAACGCCGGCGAATTGAATGCGGAGGTTGCGGTCGTCATCGCCAGCCGCGAAGGCGTCGCCGGAATTGACCGCGCTCGCGAAGCCGGGCTCTCTTGCGAGGTGGTTGCTCGCAAGAAGTTCGATTCGGTCGAAAGCTTTTCCAACGCGATCTTCGACCGCTGCCGAGCGGCCAACGTTGATCTGGTCACGCTGGCCGGGTTTCTGTCGCTGATCAGCATCCCGCCGGACTTCGAGCGGCGAGTGCTCAACATTCATCCGGCGTTGATCCCGGCGTTCTGCGGCCACGGCTTTCACGGGCATCATGTGCATGAGGCCGTGTTGGCTCGCGGCGTGAAGCTCAGCGGCTGCACGGTCCACTTCGCCGACAACGAATACGACCACGGCCCGATCATCATCCAACGCGCCGCCCCGGTTCTCGAAACCGACACCCCCGAAACCCTCGCTGCCCGCGTCTTCGAAGCCGAATGCCAAGCCTACCCCGAAGCCATTCGCCTATTCGCCGACGGACGATTGGAAATCGCGAACGGGAGGCTGAAAATCAATTAGAACAATCCCCCAATTGCGGCTGTTCCAAAGACGCCGACGTGCCAAGTGAAGACTGCCGTGAGACCGTAATAGCCAATCGTGAGAAAACGGTTTCGCAGGTATGGTCTCGCGTCGAACACAGTGAATTCGACGGCTAAGCGAGTCAGCCAGAAAATCGCCACATAGCCGCAAAAGCAGCGGCCCAATCGTGACCCTGATGCCAACTCCTCGGCGCACGACAGTGAGATGATACCGAACGCGATCAAGTTCAGTACCACATAACCTCCCGCCGTCAGAATCCAGTGACGCAACATCGGCGGAAGCTGCGGCAAATGCTCGCGAAACTTTAGCTCGCGCGGCACTTGAGCACTTCCAATCAACGTGCCGAGGTGCAGTATGCCTGAAATCTGAATCAACAGCTCGAGTCTTGGCATGTCAGCCTCCAATCAACGGCAGGATCAGACGTCGCACAAACATCGGATGAAACAGCCAATACGCTCCGGGAATAGTGAAGACCGCAGTAAAGCACCATCCACTGATGCGGTGACGTTTCAGAAATGGCAATCGGCGTTCGAGCCACACGCCGAAGCCTTGAGCCAGAAAATAAGTGAACGGCAATCCAAAGCCCGCACCGGCAGCAAGTGAAATTGCCAGTTCGTGAATCAGCCCCGAAAACACAAAGCAACCCGACTCCGCCAGTTGTCCGTTGCGACGCCGAACCAGAGGCCGAAACACGAACTCGTGCGCAAAATCCCGAAATGCAACGTTCCACCGACGCCCCCAAAACTCGTTGAGTGACGTGGAGAGAATTGGAGCTTGCATGATCGGCTCAACGTTTCTGCCACTTCGCTTCCAGGCCAACGCGGCCAAATGAAAGAGTCCAAAATGCAACGCGAAGATCAGCCCGATCATGGCGACCCATCCAGCCGTCAGATCGTGCCACTTCAAGCATCGCGGTGCGACACCAAACAATAATCCAATTCCGAACAACATCTTCAGACCGGCGAACAACCATTCGCCGATCGCGACGTCCGTCGCCTGTCGTCGCCCAAAGAACGCTTTGGAATCAAGCCCGGCCCAAAGCAGGTACCAAGCGATCCGAACTGGCCAGCTAGGTCGAGTAGCCGAAGTCTTCAAGAACTGTCGCTCCGCCAAGAATTTGACGATCACGAAAACTGACAACGAAATCGCCACGAGGCGTGCCGGTGGATTCAGCGGAGTCACGAATGCCCAACCTGTGGGGAGTACCAGCATCCATAGCTGCAAAATGCTTGGTTCAGGTTTTTGAGCCGTCGTCATAACTGTCGCTTCCCACCGAAGAACTGCTAACGGTGAACCGAGTTGCCGGAATGCTGATTAACACAGCGTTCCGAGCTGACTGCCTCGACTTGGAGGAAATCCAACGAAAATGAATTATAATGATTGATTTTGAATGATTCATACGCCATTCTGTTTTTAGTCAGTCGAACCTCAGAAAGAGGACGGAATCATGCTGGTTGACGAGCGGCGGGCGAAATTGCTGAAAAAGATCGAGGAAATGGGGTTTGTCTCGATTCAGCAGCTCGTGGAGGAGCTGCAGACCAGTGAATCGACGGTGCGACGGGATTTGGAATATCTTGACGAAACGTCAAAACAAGTCAGAAGAACTCGAGGGGGAGCGGCCTACATCGGCGAGTCAATCACGGCGTTCGACGAGCGGAAAGATTTGGCGTTGGGGCAAAAGCAACGGATCGCGCGGGTCGTCGCAGACCTGATTGAACCGCATGAGGTGATCCTGCTGGATGGGGGGACCACGACGCTGGAAGTGGCGCGGGCACTCGTAGGCAAGCCGCTGCAAGTCGTTACGAACTCGATGCCGATTGTCGGATTGTTCGTCAATCAGCCGAACATCGAACTGATCGTCGTCGGCGGCTACGTCTATCCCAAGACGGGCGTCGCTCTCGGCGATCTGGCGGTGGCCATGCTGAAGAACGTACATGCTCGGCGGTTGGTGATGAGCGTGGGAGGGATCACCGAAGCGGGCCTGTTCAATAGCAATTCTTTGTTGGTCGAAACCGAACGCCAGATGCTTTCGGCCGCCGAAGAAGTGATCGTCGTCACCGACAGCAGCAAGTTCGGTCATCGAGCACTGGCGCACCTCGCGCCGTTGACCTCGGTGCATCGCATGGTTGTTGACGGCGGCGTATCGGCCGAGTGGCGAGAGATGATCGAGAAGGCGGGAATCCAATTGACGGTGGTGGAGTAGTTCTCTGTGCTCTCTGTGCCTCTGTGGTGAAAGAAAAAACAGGTTTACCACAGAGACACAGCGGACACAGAGGGAGAACTGAGATGAGTGCGGCAACAGCCACGCGATACAACCGAGCGGATGTTGAACAGATCGTTCGCGAAGTCTTACTGAAACACTTGCCCGGCGCGGCGGCGAAACCGAAGCCGAACCCGCTCGTGGTTAACATTTCCGCGCGGCATGTGCATCTGTCGCAGGAGCATGTCGAGGTGTTGTTCGGAAAAGGGGCGCAGCTCGAAGTTCACAAGGCGCTGTATCAGGACGGGTTCTTTGCCTCGAAGCAGACGGTGATGGTGGTAGGGCCTCGCAAGCGGATGTTGCCCGATGTGCGAGTGCTCGGCCCGTGCCGGCCTTCGCAGGTGGAACTGGCGTTCACCGACGCGATCTCACTGGGGATCGACGTGCCGGTGCGGATCAGCGGCGATCATCACGACACGCCAGGCTGTGTGCTCGTGGGGCCGAAGGGAGTCGTGGAACTTAAGGCCGGAGTGATCCGAGCCATGCGGCATGTCCACATGGGACCGGCGGATCTGGAGCATTACGGCGTCAAGAACGGTGACGCGACGCACCTCCGGATTGAGTCAGTCGGATGCACAACGGTGTTGGAAAACCTCGTGGTGCGAGCTGACCCAAAAGTGAAGCTCGAAGTCCACATCGACACGGATGAAGGAAACGCCGTCAACCTGGATGCGGCGACGAAGGTGGAACTCATCAGCCCAAAACCGTGTGCGTGTCATAAACATTGAGTGCAAACACAACTGACCACGGACCACTGACAACTGACTGGTCCGTCGTCAGTGGTCCGTTGTCAGTTGTTGAAAACAAACATCAGAAGTTTCTTTTCCGGGAGCAATCGAATGGCAGCGAAAGTTTCAGAAGCGTTGGGGATGATTGAGACGAAAGGTCTCGTCTGTTTGGTGGAGGCGGTGGACGCGATGTTGAAAGCGGCCAACGTGCAGATGATCGGCTGGGACAAAGTCGGCAGCGGCTTGGTCACGGCGTTCGTGGTGGGCGACGTCGCCGCCGTAAAGGCCGCGATCGACGCCGGCGCCGCCGCCGCCAGCAAGATCGGCGAAGTGGTCAGCGTCCAAGTCATTCCGCGCCCGCACGAAGAGCTGAGCGCGGTCCTGCCGGGACCCAAGGGCGGCAAGGCAGCGGGCTAGTCACTGTGGAGTGCGGGGTGTCAGCCCCGCTTTGGATCTTTGGATCAGACGACGCCTCGTTCGGATGATCTTTCGATCGAATCACAAACCAAATCTGAAAACAAAAGGTCGCACAGCGACCAAACCAAAGCGGTGCTGACACACCGCACTCCAAAGGGTGTCACATGAAGGGTGAAGCAATCGGTCTCGTGGAGACCAAAGGGCTGGTGGCTCAGATCGAAGCGTCGGATGCGATGCTGAAGGCGGCCAACGTCAGCTTGGTAAAGCAAATTCAGATCGGCGGGGCGTATGTCACGACGATCATCCGCGGCGACGTCGGCTCGGTCCGAGCGGCCGTCGATGCGGGAGCGGCCGCGGCCTCGAAGATCGGCGACCTCGTGTCGGCGCATCTGATCGCTCGGCCGGAGCAGTCGTTGTTGGACAACTTTGTGTAATGACCAATGTCCAAATCCCAATGTCCAAAGAATGACCAAGGCCCAAATCCCAATGACGAAACGCGACGTTGGGAGTCGGGAATTTGGGAATTGGAATTTGGTGTTTGGGATTCCTTGGACATTGGGTTTTGGAAATTGGGATTTCCGCCCCGGATCGCCCCATGAAAGTTCTTGTCGCCAATCTCGGTTCCACCAGTTTCAAGTATCGACTGTTCGATATGTCGGACGAGTCGCAGCTTGCTCGCGGAGGCATTGACCGGATTGGGCAGGGGCAGTCGGCTTGCTTTGTCGAGATCGGCGGGCGGCGCGAGGAAACGACTCAGCCGGTGAGCGATCATGCGGCGGCGGTGCGGATGTGTCTCGATCAGCTCACGCATCCAGGGTATGGCTGCTTGAAGTCGGTGGGCGAGGTCGCGGCGATTGGGTTCAAGGCGGTGTTTGCCGGAAACCTCAGCGGAGTGCGGATCGTCACGGACGAACTGCTCGCCAAGATGGAAGACCTGGCGGATATCGCTCCGGCTCACAATCCGATGTACGCGAAGGCGATGAGGCAGTTGCGGTCAGCGTTCCCGGAGATTCCGCTCGTGGCCGCGCTGGAGACGGCGTTTCACGAAACGATCCCGCCGGAGAATCGGCTGTACGCGATCCCGCTCGAATGGTCGCAAGAGTACGAAGTCCAACGCTGGGGCTTTCACGGCGCGAGCCATCGCTACCTCAATACGCGGATCGCACAGTTAATGAAACGAGACGACTTGCGAGCCATCACCTGCCACCTCGGCGGGAGTAATTCGTTGTGTGCGGCTCGTGGCGGGAAGAGTCTCGCGAACAGTCTGGGCATGAGTCCTCAGACCGGACTGCCGCACAACAATCGAGTCGGTGACTTCGACCCGTTCGCCCTGCCGATCATTCTGCGGAAGAGCGGCAAGTCGCTCGAAAAAGTTTTGGAAGATCTGTCGAGCAAAGGGGGGCTGCTCGGAGTCAGCGGCCTCAGCGGCGACGTGCGTGATCTCGAAGAGGCGGCGGCGAAAGGCCACTCGCGAGCGAAACTCGCGCTCGACCTGTTCATCACCTCGATCCGGCAATACCTCGGAGCGTATTTGACGATCCTCGGCGGAGCCGACGCGATCGTCTTCAGCGGCGGCATCGGCGAGAACAGCTCGCTGATTCGTTCCGGTGTCTGCCGCAATATGGCGTGGGCGGGGATCGAATTGGACGAGAGTAAAAACACGAATCTCGCTCGCGGCAGCGAAGCGAAGATTTCAAAAGACGGCAGTGAGACACAGATTTGGGTCGTGCCGACAAATGAAGAAATTGTGGTAGCTCGGCAGAGCGTGGAAGTGGTCAACAAGCCAAAGGAGAACCGCTAATTGACGCTAATCGTCGCTAATCAAGACGAAGAGATTGAATTGTCCTTGTCTTTATTAGCGCCGATGAGTGCCGATTAGCGGTCCAAGGTGTTCCCTATGTTTATCGGCCGGATCACGGGCAGTTTGGTTTCGACGCAGAAGGTCGAGTCGATGGTCGGCCAGAAGCTGCTGATCGTCGAGCCGTTGCGGGTCGATGAAAAAGATCAAAGCAGCCTCAAGCCGACCGGGCGGACGTTTATCACCGTCGATGCCATCGGCTGCGGCGAGGGCGAAATCGTCCTCTGCGTCCAAGGTTCGAGTGCTCGGTTCACGCCAGAGACGAAGACCTTGCCGATCGACTGCACCGTCATCGGCATCGTGGACACGGTGCAGGTGCATGGGAAGACGGTGTTCAAGTCAACGTAGCCGTCACGCTCCCGCGTGACGTGCCTTGCAGAGAAGACTCACGAACAGTTCAAAAGCATTCGGAAGCGCCAACAAGAAGGCTCATCACGCGGGAGCGTGATGGCTACTTTCGGGCGACATCATGCCTCAACAAAAAGAAATGACTCCTGAGCAATATGCGGCGATGGAACCGGAAAAGGTTCTGCGAATGATGCAGATCATTGCCGGTGCTCTGATCGCGGGGGTGTTGTCGTTTGCGGGTGTCGCGAGCTTCATCGTGTTTGGAAACGTTCGGGCGGCTCAGCCGGGAGGTCAAGTGCCGGCGGCTGGCGGATCCGAAATCATCATGTACATGGCGATGGGCTTTGCGGTCGTCGGTGTCGTGATGAGCTTCGTCATGTCGAATTTGGTCTCGGCGAATGGCGTGAAGGGCGTGGCCAAGATGGCTCAGGATGGGACATCGACTGGGCCGAAGGAATTGTTTGGGCGACTGCTCGGAGTGGCTCAGGCCAAGATGATTATCGCGATGGCGTTGGTGGAAGGAGCGGCCTTCTTCAATCTGATTGCGTTCATGACCACGAAGTCGTTGATTCCGTTTGCCATCGTCGCCGGGTTACTGGCGGTCATGGCGATTCATTTTCCCACGAAGATGAAATTGGCTCGCTGGCTGGAAGAGCAGCAGCGGGAGTTGAGTTAGTTTTGGAGTCGTAGGTCAGGCTTTGCAGCCTGACCTGTTTTGAGTTTGACGTTGAATCGAAAGCCCCCAAATCCAACCCCAAGGAGTCAGGCTAGAAAGCCTGACCTACGAAATATGTCCACAGAAGCCACCATTCGTGCTGTCGTTCAAGAAGTGCTCACTCAACTGCAAAAGAGGAACGGGTTCGCCGCTCCGTCGAAGGCTCGCAATGGGGACTTTGGTGTGTTTGCCAATGTCGATGATGCGGTCGCGGCGGCGAATGATGGGTTCAAGAAGTTGCGAGAAACGACGCTCGAAACGCGGGCGAAGGCGATTGAGTGCGTGCGGCAGATTTGCGTGTCGCAGGCGGTGGAACTCGGCACGGCCGAAATGAAAGAAACCAAAATTGGGCGGCTCGATCACAAAATAGAAAAACTGCAAATCCTGCGTCGCGTGCCGGGGATGGAGTTCATGCGGTCGGAGGCGTTTTCGGGGGATCATGGTTTGACCGTGATTGAGAACGCTCCGTTCGGGGTCATCGGAGCGGTCACGCCGGTGACGCATTCGCTGCCGACGCTGGCGTGTAACGTGATCAACATGGTCTCGGCGGGGAACACGGTCGTGTTCAATCCGCATCCCAGCGGCAAGTTAATCGCGTGCGAGGGGACTCGGCGGATCAACCGCGCGATCTATGAAGCGACCGGCCTCGAAAACCTGTTCACGATCGTCTCCGAGCCGACGCTGGAATCGGCCGCCGCGCTGTTCGGTCACAAAGGCATCCGGCTGTTGTGCGTAACAGGCGGGCCAGGCGTCGCGAAGGCGGCTCTGCAAGCCAGCAAGCGAGCGATCGTCGCCGGACCGGGCAACCCGCCGGTCGTCGTCGATGAAACCGCCGACCTCACCGTCGCCGCCAAGTCGATCATCGCCGGCGCTGCCTACGACAACAATTTGCTGTGCATCGGCGAGAAGGAAGTCTTCGCGGTCAACTCGATCTTCGACCAACTCATGTCCGAGATGACTCGCGCCGGAGCCTACCGCCTGACCGCCGGCGAAGTAGACCGCATGACCAAAGCCGCGTTCTCGCCGCCAGAGAAACCGGGGGACCACTGGCATCTCAACCGCGACCTCGTCGGCAAAGACGCCGCCGTCTTGGCCGAACAGATCGGCGTGAAAGTCCCCGCCGGCACGGTGCTGCTCTACGGCGAAACGAACCTCGACAACCCGTTCGTCCCCGAAGAACAAATGATGCCGTTCGTCCCGTTCATCCGAGTCCGCGACGTCGCCGAAGGGATCGCGTTGGCCAAAGAGGCCGAACACGGCTTCCGCCACACCAGCCTGATCCACAGCCGCAACGTCCGCAACATGACCGTCATGGGCAAGGAACTCGACACCACGCTGTTCATCAAGAACGGCCCCTGCGGCGCGGGCCTCGGCCTCGGCGGCGAAGGGTATTTGTCATTCAGCATCGCCGGGCCGACGGGCGAGGGAGTGACGACTCCGCTGACATTCACTCGGCAACGACGATGCACGCTGGTTGATGATTTGAGGATCGTGTAGCCATGCAACTCGGAAAGGTGATCGGCCACGCGACCTCAACCGTCAAACATCCGTCGATGAACGGCTGGAAACTGCTTGTCGTGCAGACGCTGGATTCCAAAGGGGGAGCCGATGGCGAGCCGGTGCTCTGCGTGGACAACTTGGGTGCGGGAGCCGGTCAGCGAGTGATGATCACCAGCGACGGCAAAGCGGTCAGTCAGATGTTGGGAGACGACAAGTCTCCGGTGCGGTGGGCGGTGATTGGAATTGAGGATGCGTGACCTTGAAGTGCGGACTGTCAGGACCGCTTTGAATTGAGTGGAGATCGGTGCCGGAAAACAAACGCATATCTAAAGAAACCCAAAGCGGTGCTGACACACCGCACTCCAAATGATGGCAGCAGCGTTGGACGAACAACTGGTTGAGAAGATCGTCGGCGAGGTGATGACTCGCATTCGACCGATCTCG
This sequence comes from Planctomycetota bacterium, assembly GCA_016872645.1. Lineage (GTDB taxonomy): Bacteria > Planctomycetota > Planctomycetia > Planctomycetales > Planctomycetaceae > SXKJ01. The sequence continues at coordinate 26,357 of VGZH01000002.1, forward strand.
CAACCGGTCCGCGCGGATTCCGGCCATCAATTATCGTCCAACAATGCGCAAACTCTTCGATCTGCGCCTCTTGGTCCGCATCCCCAAGCCTTGCTGGCGATCACTGACCCTGTCGTCACGGCAGACTTACTGAGCCAGCGGCTGGCTGGTCAGTCGTTTTCGGCAGTTGCGATCTGTCCGAAGTCGATCATCACGCCGAGTGCCTTCGACTTTCTGCAAACGAAGAAAATCTTCTGGCATCGGAACACCGCCGAGGCGGCTCCGAAGGCTGATAAGCCGATGACTCGCTGGAAGGCGTTCGTTGTGACAGCCACGTCGAGCGTTCTCCAAGCGATCGAACACACTGAGCGGCAGACGTTCGGAAAACGATGGTCTCACGAACTGCTCGGCACCGCCGACGAAGCGGTCACTGCCGCGACAAGCGCAATCAATCGAGGCGAAACGCACGGCGTCGCGGTCTTTGCCGACCACGCGGAACTCATCGCCTGCCGAGCCAACCGCAGCGAACGGGTGAATGCGGCAGTTGTGAGTGACGCTCAAGTGTTGCCGGCGCTGAAGCAATATATGCAGTTGAACCTGATGGTCGTGCGACCGTCGGGACGAAGTTTTTTTGAGTTACGGAATCTGTTGAAAGAGTTCGGGAAGAGTTGAGAGTTCAGTGTCCCGAGTTGAGAGCTACCCGGTTTTGTCTTCACTCTGGATGCTCAACTCCCGACTTTTGGAGCCATCATGCGAATCGCGGAGGTCATTGGACGTTGCACTCTGTCGGTGTGTCATCCGAGCCTGCGCGGGGCGAAGTGGGTGATTGGCGTGCCACTCACTCAGGAAGGAATTCAAGGCGTCGTGGCGGGGAAGTCGAAAGTCGCTGGTCGCAACGAGGCGTTTGTGATTTACGACGATCTGGGAACTGGCAACGGTGACCTGATCGCCGTTAGCGAGGGAGCGGAAGCGGCGGCCCCGTTTGCTCCGAATTTGAAACCGACGGATGCGTATGCGGCGGCGATCTTAGATCGCGTCGTGATTGAGTGAACTTGAAGTGCGGTGTGTCAGCACTGCTTCGGATCGAGCAGTCAAATAGCTCGGTCGAGAAAGTGACAACAAAGAAATTCAAAGCGGTGCTGACACACCGCACTCCAAGGGAACAACATGGCCAATCAATGGAACGGCGGGATCAATGATCGCCGCATTAAAGAAGAGATTTGTGAGATCGGGCGGCGCGTGTACGCGAAGGGGTTCGCGGCGGCGAATGATGGAAATATCTCGTTTCGCTGCGGGCCCAACGAAGTGCTCTGCTCGCCGACGATGATCTGCAAGGGGTTCATGAAGCCCGAGGATATTTGCGCGGTTGATCTCGACGGCAAGCAGATCGCGGGGACTCGGAAGCGGACCAGCGAGATCCTGTTGCACTTGGCGATCATGCGTGCTCGCGAGGACGTAAAGGCGTGCGTGCATTGTCATCCGCCGCACGCGACGGCGTTCGCGGTCGCTCGCGAGCCGATCCCGCAGTGCATCCTGCCGGAGATCGAAGTCTTCATGGGGGAAGTTCCGCTCGCTCCGTATGAGACGCCGGGCGGCCAGGATTTCGCAAACACCGTGTTGCCGTTCCTCAAGCCGGGGACGAACACGATCATCCTGGCCAACCACGGCACGATCAGCTTCGGCAAGACGCTGGAAGACGCGTATTGGAAGACCGAAATCCTCGATGCCTATTGTCGGATTTTGCTGTTGTCGAAACAGCTCGGCGGCGTGACGTATCTCAACGAACAGAAGTCGCGCGAGTTGCTCGACCTGAAGAAACGACTCGGCTTCGACGATCCGCGATTCCATGTCGAGGACTGCGACCTGTGCGGCAACGGCGCGTATCGCGACGGCTATAAAGAGGAGATGCCCCAGCCATGCGCGTTCGAGGCGGCCCCGACGTATCCCGGCTACTTGCAGAAGCCGACCTACGCAGGCGGATCGGCTCCGGCGGGCGGCGCGGATGTCGAAGGTCTCGTCAAGGCGATCACGGAGCAGGTGTTGGCAGCGATGGGGAAGTAGGGGCTCCGAGCAGTCCCAACACACCGAGTCCGTAGAACGTGTATTCGACGTCGGCTTGTTCGTCCCAACTGGCTCCGCGAAAGCCGCCGGTCGGGAATTCGAGTTGCTGCGTGATGAAGGCTTCGATGGATGCCAAATCCTGAAACCGGTCCAGCCCGAAGTCCTGCGCGACGAGCAGTGACGTGAACGTCGAAAGTCCGTCGGCGAACGGGATACGGGTGTTGGCTTGGAAGCCTCCTTCGTCGCTGCAGACTTGTTTCAGGAAGTCGCGCAGGTCGATGGTGAGTTGCTCGTCGGCGAAGCCGAGTCTTCGCAGCAGTACAGCGGCGGCGGCGGTCGGATTCGTGCCGCTGGTTTTCATCGGAGCAATTTCGACGAAGCCGCCGTCGTCGCGTTGGCGGTCAAAGAGAAACTGGCCGAGCTTGTTGGGCTTCGGCGGCTTGCGATCGAGCAGTTCGTAGGTCATCACCGTCAGGAATGAGTGATAGGTGCTGCCGATCGCACCCTCGGCGGATTTCGCGTAACCGCCATCGGTTGTGCGAACGCTTTCAAGCTTCGCGGCAATTTGATCGGGCCAATCGGAAGGCTCATTCGCCAGCAGGTCCGGCCCGCCGAACGATTGCGTGACGAGCACCGAGTACAGCCAACTGATCAGGTCGATGACGTGCAGTCTCCGCCAATCAAAGCTGCCGAGGAACTTGCCGACATGCTGAGCTTCGTCGGCCGTCAGTCCGCCAAGCACGGCCAATCCGCGCACGGCGAAGCTGGTGTAGTAGAGGTCCGAATCTCCTTCGCGACCTTTGAATCCGCCGTCAGCTTGTTGTCGCGAGAGGAGGAATCGCCGATGCCGCTCGCGTCGTTCGGTAGTGAGTTTTGCGAGTCCAGAGGCGACTCGCACGCCGAGAGTGATGAGGTACGGATCGTGCGTCATGGATTGTTGATCGTTGGTCATTGGGAACGCAGTCTATTCGGCGCACGGGGGTGGATGACACTCACCCGAAGTGTCCGCGAGGGCGGGCGCTTCGGTTGACGGGTAAGTCGGAGAGTCGGTGAAGCGTTCGCCCTCGCTGACGCTTCGGGTTGTGAAGGGTGCGGTCCTTGCGTCGGTGCCGCTCAAGCCGTCAAATCCGCCGCCTTCCTTTTGATCCGCGCGAGCTGCTGATGTCTGAACCTGCCTTGAGCCACGAACCTGCTGCGACGGACGGTGCGATCCCGACGGATGCCCCGGAACATGCCGGGTCGCTGCGGGAACTGTTGAGGATCGCGGTGCCGCTGATCATCAGTTCGGGATCAGTCAGCGTGATGCACCTGGCGAACCGGATGTTCTTGACGAGGTACTCGTTGGATGCGGTCGCGGCGGTGCTGCCGTCGGGCATTCTGCATTGGACGATCATCAGCCTGATCTTCGGGACGGTGCAGTACGCGAACACGTTTGTGGCTCAGTACGAAGGGGCAGGGCGTCGTGATCGGGTGGCGGCGGCGGTGTGGCAGGCGATTTATTTGGCGGTCGGCGGCGGCGTGCTGGTCAATCTGATCGCGTTGCAGGCGGGGCCGATGTTCGCGGCGATCGGGCACGAACCGGCGATCGCGAAGCTGGAAGGGGAGTACTTCGGGACGCTCTGTTTTTCGTCAGTGCCGATGCTCCTGACGGCCGCGATGACCTGCTTCTTCAGCGGTCGCGGGCAGACGCGCGTGGTGATGGCGGTCAATGTCATCGGCGTCTCGGTCAACGTGCTGTGCGACTACCTGCTGATCTTCGGAAACGGGCCAATCCCCAGCTTGGGGATTCGCGGAGCGGGCATCTCGACGGTCGTCGCTCAGACGGTTGAGTGCGTGATGCTGGCGTGGCTGTTCTTCGATCCGAGTCAGCGAGCGGCTTACGGGACGACGTCGAATCGAGCGTTCGATCGCGAACTCTTTCGACGGTTCGTGACGTTTGGCTTTCCGCAGGGGATGCACTTTTTTCTGGACGTCGCGAGCTTCGCGGTCTTCATGCAGTTCATTGGACGGCTCGGCAAGACGGAACTGGCGGCGACGAACTTGGCGTTCAATCTCAACACGCTGGCGTTCATCCCGATGCTCGGACTGGGGACGGCGGTCTCGACGCTGGTCGGCAATCGAATCGGCGAAGGGCGACCGGAACTAGCGGTGCGGACGACGTGGACGGCGTTCAAACTCTCGGCCGCGTACATGCTGACGTTCGCGGCGATTTATGTGCTGCTGCCGGACCTGATTCTGCGGCCGTACTTCGCGGACTCGGCTGAGGCGAATTCGGCGGCGGTGCGCGACACGGTCGTCCTGCTGTTGCGATTTGTCGCCGTGTATTGCTTCTTCGACGCGATGGGGATTGTGTTCGGCTTCGCGATTCGCGGAGCGGGGGACACTCGCTTCGCGCTGGTGTTCTCATGCCTGACGGCGTGGTCGTTGATGGTGATGCCGACGGCGGTCAGCGTGACATGGTACGGCGGCGGACTGCGATCGAGTTGGTGGTTCTGCACGATCTACATCATCGTGTTGGGGCTTGGCTTCTTCGCGCGGTTCCTGGCGGGGCACTGGAAGTCGATGAAGGTGATCGAGGCGGTGCGCGGGGAAGACATGTGAGCCTCTCCACCACCAGGCCTGCCCCGGTGGCTGGGCGGCTTTTGCGCTACTCGTTCCATCGGAAAATTTGGCGAGGCGGCCGACGAACGACAAGTAGCACAGAATCCGTTGAACCACCGAGGCAGGCCCGGCGGCGGATCGATTCTGGTCACGGAGCGACCTGTCTACGTTGGCTCCGGCGTGATTTCGACGAGCACCGACTTGAAGCCGGGCGTTTTCGACTGCGGATCGACGTCGCGGGGGACAAGCAGGTTCGCCTCCGGGTAGTACGCGATCGCGTTGCCGGGGCGGACGTCAAACGGGCGAGCCAGCAGGTAGCGCATCTCGCCAGTCGCGCTGCGAACGCGGACTTTTTGATCGGGCTTGAGTCCGAGACGATCGAGGTCGGTTTGGCTGAGCAGGATTACGTCGCGGCGTTCCTGGCCTCGGTAGATGTCCTCCTCGTCGTAGACGACGGAGTTGAATTGCCCTTCCGAGCGGACGGTCATCAGTCGGATTTGACTGCCGGGCGGCGGCGGCAACGTGGCGGTTTGAAATTTGGCTTTCCCGGTCGGCGTCGGAAACGAACGGTTAGCGAGGTCGCGGCCGGGGATGTGGAACTCACCCTTCGTTTGGTCGATTGTGCCGATCGGTTCGAGGTCGGGAATCATTTCGGCGATCAACTTCCGAACGGCCGAATGGCTGTGCAAGTCGGACCAGTTGAGCGAGCCGGGGATCGAGTCGCCGAGAACTCGCCGCGCGATCTCGACGAGGATCGACACTTCGCTGCGAGCGGCAGCGACACGCGATGGTCCGCCAGCCGAGAGGCGGACGAAGCTGAACATCGACTCTTGCGTCGTCGGCTGCGGCTCTTCGTCGCGCGGCAGCACGGGGAGGATCAGCGTCTCTTTCGCGCGGCCCCAAACGTGGCCGGTGTTGAGCGTCGTGCTGAGGTACGCGACGAGATCGAGATTTCGTATCGCCTCTTCGGCAAAGCGGGCGTCTGGGTTACTGCCGAACAGATTGCCGCCGAGACACAACGCGGCTCGCATTTCGCCCCGATAGGCCGCATCCATGCAGGCCATCGTGTCGAGGCCCGGCGAGGTCGGAGCTTTGACACCGAGCCGTTGCTCGAAGCGATCGAGCAACGCTTTCTTCAAGGTTGGTGTCACGCCGACCGAGCCGAGTCCTTGAACGTTGCTGTGTCCGCGAATCGGCATCAGCCCGGCGTTCGGACGGCCGACCATGCCGCGCACGAGCGCGAGGTTGGCGATCATCTTCACGTTCTCGACGCCGTGCAGGTGATGCGTGATGCCCATCGTCCAGCCGATGACGACGTTCTTCGCGGCGAGGAACGTCGTCGCGGATTCCTCGATGCTGGCGCGGCTCACGCCGGAACTGGTTTCGATTTCGGACCAACTCGTCGTCTCGACTTGCTGGCGGAGTGCCTCGAAGTTTTCGGTGTGCAGGTCGATAAACTCGCGGTCGAGTCCGCCTCGTTCGAGCACGATTTTGATCACGCCCGTCAGCCAGGCGATGTCGCCGCCGATGTGGGGCTGTACGTACTGGCTGGCGATCTTCGAACCGAACAGCAGGCTCCACGGATCGCTCGGCACGCGGAAGCTGACGAGGCCGAGTTCTTTTGCCGGGTTGACGACGATGACTTTCCCGCCGCGCCGCCGAATCTGCATCAGACTGCGCATCAGCCGCGGATGATTCGACGCTGGATTGCCTCCGATCAGAATGTACAGGTCGCAGCCGTCAAGGTCTTCCAGCCGGATCGTTCCGGTACCGACGCCGACCGCACTGGCCAAGCCGACTCCGCTGGCTTGATGGCAGTAGTACGAGCAGTTGTTGACGTAGTTCGTGCCGAACAGCCGCGACAGCAATTGCAGCAAGAAGCCCGCTTCGTTTGAGGATCGGCCGCTGGCGTAGAAGAAACTCTGAGTCGGCCCCACCTGACGCAGTTTGTCGGCGATCTTGCCGAACGCCTCGTCCCACGAGATCGTGCGGTAGCCTTTGTCGTCCGGGCCCGCGAAGAGCGGTTCGCTCAACCGGCCACTCAGCTCCAGTTCGCGAGGCGAGAGTGATCGGAGTTCGTTGAAGCCGTAGCGAGTAAAGAATTCCGAGCGAATTCCGGATTGCATGTCCGAGGCCATTGCTTGGAACGATTTTTTACAGACCTCCGGGAAGTGACCACCCTCGTTGACCATGCCTCCGAGTTGTCCCCCCATCCCCAGTGCGCATGTCTTGCAGGCGTTGCGACTGCTCATCGCACGCCACATCTTTAACCAGCCAACTCGTTTCGCGAGCCGAAGCGAATACCAAATCGCTTTCCAGCCTCCGCCGCTTTTCATGGTCTTCATGGCGAGAGTTTGGTTGTTTTGAGCTGTGGTCGCCAGCTGAGAATGAGGGTTAGGATCACGGCTTTCAGCTATCCGCCCACGGTTTTCGGCCTGGCAAAACTCGTGCTCCCCGGAATCGGGAGAACCGCTACGATCCGCGCGACGGACACGGAAGTCCGGTGGTTGAAGCGGTCGGGACGGCGAGCCGATACGGCAGTTGTGACCGATGTCGCTCGGACAAGGATGACTTAATGATCGGTGCTCCAGCGTTTGCAGCGGTGCCTCGAGTGCGTTTGACGGGTTTACCGACGGCTCGTAGGGGTGGCGTTGCGCACCTGGTTGGCATCTGCGGGTCGGGCATGAAGGCTCTGGCGGAGATGCTCGGCGAGCTGGGCTGGACGGTGACCGGTTCTGATTTGCAGCCGGCGATGGACACTTTGGATTTGCTGCGTCGCAAAGGTTTTCGTGTGCATCGCGGTCACTCGGATGAGTTCCTGCCGAGCGACGCCGACCTGCTGATTTACAGCCCGGCGATTACGGACTCAAACCCCGAACGTCAGCAAGCGGAGCGGCTCGGAATCCCGCAGTGGTCGTACAACCAAATGCTGGGCGAGCTGATGAACTCGCGCGTCGGCATCTCGATTGCCGGCACGCACGGCAAGAGCACGACGACGGCAATGGTGGCCAGCGTGTTGCGCGATGCCGGTCTTTCACCGAGTGTCGTGATCGGGGCGGAGTTGGTCGACAAAGGGGTCTCCGGTTGGGCAGGGGAGAACGACCTGTTCGTCGTTGAGAGCTGCGAGTACCAGAAGAATTTTCTCACACTCAGTCCGAAGCACGTCGTGCTGACCGGGATCGAGGCAGATCATTTCGACTGTTTTCACGACCTGCGCGAGACACGCGAGGCGTTCGCCGAGTTCGTCAGCCGTTTGCCCTCGGACGGGTACCTGATCATTCGAGGGGATTGCGAGGCGACCCGCATCGCAGCTGCGTCAAGCCTGGCGGAGATCGAAACATTTTCTCTGCGCGACTGCACCGACTGGTGGGCAGCCGACTTGCGGCCGACGGCGGACGGGATTCGATTCCGGATCTTCCGTGGCGAGGCATTTTTCACCGAGGTTTGCTTGCGAATTCCCGGTCGGCACAACGTTTTGAACGCGGTGGCGGCGGCGGCAATGTGTCATCACGTCGGCGCCTCGGCGATCGCGATTCGCGAGGGATTGAGCGATTTTCGCGGGACGAAGCGGCGGTTCGAGGTGCTCGGATCGTGGCGCGGCGTGACACTGATCGACGACTACGCTCATCACCCGACGGCGGTGACGGCCACGCTGCGGACGGCTCGCGAGCAGTTTCCCGGCGGTCGCCTGTTGTGTGCCTTTCAGCCGCATCAAGAGTCGCGGACGCGGGCGTTACTCGATGACTTTGCCGAGTGCTTCGACGCGGCGGACGAGCTCTTTCTCGTGCCGATCTTTACGGCTCGCGAGAGATGCCCGGAAGCAGCCGAGCGCACAAACGCAGAACTTGCCGAACGGCTGAAGGCTCGCGGCAAATCGGTGCGGTTGGTGTCGTCGCTTGACCGGCTGGCGGACGATCTAGACGATGCTGCCCGACCTGGAGACGTGCTCATCACGATGGGCGCGGGAGACATCAATCGGATTCAGCATGACCTCAATCGACGCTTTCAGCGACATCCTGCAACGTGATAAACCGCTCGCCCCGTTGACGTGGATGAACCTCGGCGGTCCAGCTCAGTTCCTTCTGGAGCCGCGCGATCAGGCGGAGTTGCAAAAGGTCGTCGCCTGCTGCCAGGAAAATGGCATTGCGATCCATGTGCTCGGCGGTGGGTCGAACCTGCTGATCCGGGACGAAGGGGTCGCTGGTGCGGTCATCCGCTTGGCGAAAGCCAGCTTCGCCGAATCCTCAGTCGACGGGACGACGGTGCGAGTCGGTGGGGGAGCGTTGCTGTCTCAGGCGATTTCGGTCAGCGTTCAAGCAGGGCTGGCGGGACTTGAAGTCTTGGCCGGCATCCCCGGAACCGTCGGCGGGGCGATCCGAGGCAACGCTGGCGGTCGAGCAGGCGAAATTGCCGAAACCTGCCGCTCGGTCACAGCGATGACCGCCAAAGGGGAAATCGTCACCCGTGCGGGGGATGACTTATCGTTCGGCTACCGTTCCAGCAGTATCGCCGAGCCGTTCATCCTCGAAGGGACGTTCGAACTGCGGGCGGACGATCCCGAGGAAATCACCAGCCGGATGCGGAAGCTCTGGATTATGAAGAAGTCAACGCAGCCGTTGTCTGACCAGTCGGCCGGCTGCATCTTCAAGAACCCTCGCGGCCAGAGTGCCGGAGCGTTGATCGACCAGGCCGGCCTGAAGGGAACCCGGGTGGGAGGAGCTGAAATCTCCGACCGCCACGCCAACTTCGTCGTCACCCATGACGGCTGCAAGTCGGACGACGTGCTGCGGCTGATCGACCTGATCCGCTCCAAGATCGCCGACCAGTTCGGCATCGAGCTGGAGCTGGAGATTCAGGTCTGGTAGTGCAAATGAGTCTTGCGCTACATGCCTGGTTGTAATCGACCAACTCGGCACTTGGCTCAAAAGTCATCGCCAGAAGCAGAATTCGTGCGATGCGTCAGGTTTTCTCAATTGTCTCGAGTGTTTCTGCCGTTATGGTTCTAGCGGCGATGCACAACAACACGTCTCCCCAGCATCGCAGATCAACTCGCCGCTGGACTTTCCCATCACCAACGACGTTGATCGCCACACCCACTGCCGAAGTGGTCTGGCCTCGAAGCGAACGCTTTGAGACCACAGATTGATCCTCCTCCGGCGGTTCGTGCGTGCACCCATCCCGAACACGGCTGTTGATTCGGCCGCGGTAGGTGTGACATGCGAACCCTTGTGACCTTCGCGCCGCATCAAACGGCCATTGAGCAACCGACTGAACTGGGCACCTCGGCGACGCAGTGGCACGGCATTGTGTCCAAAAAGACCGTCGAGCCGGACTCGCCGTCCAAGCCCTGGCTGGCTCATTATCCAGAATCCGTTCCGGCGACTCTGAGCTACCCCGACTTTCCAATTTGGGGATTCCTGACTCAAACGGCAGCGGCTCATCCGCGCCGGATCGCTTGTCAGTATTACGAGCAACAACTGACGTTCGCACAGCTTGCTGAGGACGCTCGGCGCGTCGCGGCAATGCTTGTGAAGTTCGGTCTGCGTCCGGGTGACCGCGTCGGAATCTTGATGCCGAACATGCCGGAGTACATCTCGGCCATCAACGGCGTGTGGATGGCGGGAGGCTGTGCGGTCGCGCTCAGTCCTCTAAGTGTGGCTCATGAAATTGCCAACGTGCTGACTGCGACGGATTGTCGCATCGTGATCTCGCTGGATCTGCTCGCCCCGTTGGTCCTGAATGGGAGTTACCAGCCGCGACATCTCTTTTTCACAACGCTGCAAGATCGACTCCCCGGCTGGATGCGATTGGGTTATGCCTTTGCACGGATGCGTAAACTGGGATTCTGGCCGCCGGTGGATGGACCGAATCAGCACGACTTGCCTGACGAACTCGCTTTGTGCCGACCCCTCGCCCAACCGGTCGTGCCGGCGTCCCTTTCCGAGGCGGCCTACATCCTGCCCACGGGGGGGACGACCGGCGCGCCGAAGGCGGTGACGTTGAGCCATCAAAACCTCTTGGCGAATACTTCACAATGTGTGGCGTGGGTCAAAGGCGAAGTCGAGAATCCGATCGGACTGTCTGTCTTGCCGTTCTTCCACAGCTATGGGTTGATCAGCAATTTGCTGTCCGGCACTGCCATCGCCGCCACGCAGATTCTGTTGCACCGGTTCATTCCGCGAGTAGTGGCCCAATTAATCGAACAACATCAAGCGACGACCTTCAACGCGGTTCCGGCCATGTTGGCGTCGCTGAATGAAATCTTCCGAACCAGGCCGCTCCAAACGCGAAGCCTGCAATTTGTTCAAGTCGGCGGCGCTCCGCTGGTACCGGCGATTGCCGAGGAATTTGCGCGACATACCGGTGCAACAGTTGTCGAAGGTTACGGACTCAGCGAATGCAGCCCATGCGTGACTGCCGGACCGCTCGATCGGACCGCCCGCGTCGGCACGATCGGCTTGCCGCTGCCGGATACTGACGTGAAAGTCGTCGATGCCGAGACCGGAGAAGTCACACTGCCCCTCGGCGAGGTCGGAGAACTCGCCGTTCGAGGGCCCCAAGTTATGCTCGGTTACTGGCAGAATCCAACCGCGACCGCTCAGGTGATTCGTGACGGCTGGCTCTTCACCGGCGACCTGGCCAGGATCGACGCTGACGGCTTCGTCAGAATCGTCGATCGCAAAAAAGACCTGATCATCACGTCAGGCTTCAACGTCTACCCCGGCGATGTCGAATCGATCCTGCGTGGCTTCCCCGGTGTTGCTGATGCGGCCGTTGTTGGCGTCCCGCATCATGAGTGCGGTGAATTGGTCAAGGCGATGCTCGTCTTGAATCCATCGGCTCGTCTCGACCGCAAAGCGTTCGATACGTTCTGCAAGGAGAACCTCGCGGCTCATAAACGGCCGAAGCTCGTCGAGGTGGTCGCCGGTGATCTGCCACGCAACTTCCTCGGCAAAGTGCTGCGTCGCCAATTGCGCGAACCCGTTTCAATGAACTCGGGACAAGCAACGCCTCAATCCAACAAATCTCTCGCAGATCGCGGCTACGAAGCTCTTGTCGCCGCGCTTCGAGAATGAAAGTGAATCGAGCAGCTGACATGATCACGCGAATTCACAACCCGAAAACTGGTCAGGCTCAAGGCAAACAAACTCGCGGGCTCGATCGTGCTGTTGGTTCACGAGTGGACCGTTCTGCGGACGGAGCCACCACTCCGTGTGACGAATTGCACGTCGCTCTCTCCGACTTGTACTCCCATCAAACGCGCTGGCTGTTCGCGTCGCCGCTGGACCGCATCGAATTAGTCGAACGCTGCATCGCGACGGTGGCCGAATCCGCTCGCAACTGGGTCGATGTCGCTTGCGAGATCAAGTACATACCAACCAACAGCCAATGCCGAGCCGAAGAGATCGTCGCCGGCCCCGTCGTCGCGATGCGTTATCTGCGGCTGATGCTGCGAAATCTGACGGCTCTCGATAAGTGCCTTCCCACTCCCTTGCCGGGTCGCGTCGCTCAATCCCCAAACGGCCGCTGGCGAGTCCCCGTCATGCCGGTGATGCGCGACCTGTTCGATCCGGTGTGCTTCATGAACTTCCAAGCCAGCGTCTGGCTGAAGGCCGGACTCTGCTACGAAGAGGCCGATGCCGCGACGCATCCCGTTCAGCACCGCATGCCGACGACCAGTTTGGTGCTCGGAGCCGGCAACGTGACCGGCATCTTTGCGGCGGACGTGCTCGGCAAGATCTTCCAAGAGCAGCACGTTGCCCTGGTCAAAATGCACCCGTTGATGGACCCGCTACGACCAGTGATCGAGCAAGCGTTTTCGCCCCTCATCGATTCGGGCTGCTTGCGAGTCATCTCCGGCGATGCAACGGTCGGTGCGCGAGCGACTCAGCACGACCTGGTCGACACTGTTCACATCACCGGTTCAGTCGCCGCTCACGAGGCGATCATTTGGGGAGCCGATCACACCGAACGGGCGTGCCGCAAACAAGCCGACGAGCCGCTGCTCGACAAACCGATCACCAGCGAACTCGGCAATGTCTCGCCGTGGATCATCGTCCCTGGCCACTACTCGTCGATGCAGCTTCAAGCACAGGCCGAAAACGTCGCCGCGTCGATTACTAACAATGGCGGCTTCAACTGTGTCTCGACACGAGCACTGATCACCTGGAAACACTGGCCGCAACGCGAGGACTTCCTGTCACGGCTGCAAGCGATCCTCAGCAAACTGCCGCGCAGAGCCTCCTACTATCCCGGAGCACTCGAACGCTTCGAGCGATTCACTGGCTGCGCGTTCGACGGCAGCGAGTCGCACGAGGGAATGCCGCAGCTTCCGTGGACGCTGTTCCGCGACGTCAACCCGACCGAATCGCCGCGGCTTTGCCGCGAAGAATCGTTCGTCCCAGTCTGTGCCGAGATGCCGCTCGACGCCAACGATGATTTCGACTTCGTGGGCAAGGCGACAGACTTCGCCAACGAGGGCTTGTGGGGCACGCTCTGCGCGACGTTCACCGTTCCCTCGGCGCTTCGCTGTTCGCAGCGAGGCAACGCCGAACTCAATGCCGCGATCGAACGGCTTCGTTACGGCACCGTCTGCATCAATCAATGGCCGGGCATCGCATTCGCGTTGCTAACGCTGCCGTGGGGCGGACATCCCAGCAGTTCGATCTTCGATCCGCAAAGCGGACTCGGCTTCGTCCACAACACGTTCGGGCTGCGAGCCGTCGAGAAGACGGTCCTCGAAGGCCCGCTGATGGTCATGCCGAAACCAATCTGGACTCCGGGCCATCGCCACGCCGAGCCAATCGCTTGGAACCTGTTCAATCTGTATCACCAACCCAGCCTGCATGGCGTTGCCGAGCTGTCGTATTCCGCGTTCGTGTCGCTCTTCAAATAGTTTGGAGTGCGGTGTGTCAGCACCACCTTGGATGATCTCAACGGGACATTGCGATTGATCGTTCGGAAAAACGAAAACAAAGCGACGCTGACACGTCGCACTCCAAAGTGAACCGCCATGACGCACCTCCGAAACAAACGAGCTCTGATCACAGGCTCCGGCCACGGACTCGGCCGCGAACTGGCCAAGACATTCGCGAAGGCCGGCTGTGAAATCATCGTCACGGATTGCGACGCCGACCGAGTCAACGAAACGGTTAGCATGTTGACCAAGTCCAATCACCACGCATTCGGCTACGCGATGGACGTGACCAATCTTGCCAGCGTGCAAGACGTTCACGATCACGTGTTCGCCGAGCACGGACCGATCGACATTCTGATCAACAACGCCGGCATCGTCTGCGGCGGCACATTCGAGCACCTGCCGCTTGTACGTCACAAGGTGATCTACGACGTCAATTGCCTCGGCCCGGTCAACGTCACGCACACACTGCTCCCGGAATTGCTCACGCGCCCGGAGTCGCACATCGTCAACATCGCCAGCGCGTCGGCACTCATGCCATTGCCGTTCGCGGCGACGTACGCGTCCAGCAAATGGGCGGTGCTCGGCTTCTCGGAATCGTTGCGTGAGGAGCTGCGCCTGACCGGCCACGAAAACATTCACATCACGTCGGTCTGCCCTGGCTACATCTCCACCGGCATGTTCGCCGGGGTGAAGACTCCGTTCCTGATGCCGATGCTCACGCCGCAAATTCTGGCGGACGAAATCGTCCGCGCGGTGCAGTTGGATTGCGAGATCGTGCGGACACCGTGGCAAGTCAAACTGCTGCCGGTGTTGAACGGCATCGTGCCGCGCTGGCTGTTGCGTTGGCTGGGGGACAAGCTAGGAGTGCTCGACAGCATGTCGGCGTTTCACAACGCCAGTGAACCAACGCGGCTCGCCAAAGAACCGCTACCGGTATCCACAACCGAGTCGGTACCCGCGGTACTCAGCGATTGACTTCCCTTTGAGAGTGCTCATCAACACGGTGGTCTGCTAGAACTCCGCCCATGAATGCTGAACAACTCAAAGCCCGGCAGGCTCCGATCAAAGCCCGTTACAAGGAAGACCCTTCGTCCGCACAGGTCACGATGCACGCGAAAGGCACGCTCGGAACCGACAGCGTCACCTGTAACGTGACGACTCCGATCGGCGCCATCGAAGCCGGCCTGCATCCCAAAGCGGGCGGTGAAGAGCACTGGGCTTGCTCCGGCGACATGCTGCTGCAATCTCTGGTTGCCTGTGCTGGAGTCACTCTGAAGGCCGTTGCCACCGCGCTGGAGATTCCTCTGCGTGGCGGCGAAATCTTCGCCGAGGGAGACATGGACTTCCGGGGAACGCTGGGCGTCAGCAAAGAAACGCCAATCGGTTTCCAACGCATCCGCTTGCGATTTGAACTCGACTCCGACGCGACCCCCGAACAGAAACAAAAGCTGCTGTCGCTGACTGAGCGATTCTGTGTCATCTACCAGACGCTCAGGTCCCCCGCGACGATCACCAGCGAAATCGCCTGACCAGCGGCCATCGTTCGCCACCGAAATGCCGCAGGTGCAATCCGCTTCGTTGGTCGCTTAGAATCCACTCCGTCGGGAACAATTGCTCCGCATTCCCACTTCCCACCCCCGAATTTCGCCTTCGAATACCGCCATGACCGACCGCCGCAATTTGTTCAACAAGATCTGGGACTTGCACACCGTGGGGACGCTTGCGTCCGGGCAGACGCAGCTTTTCATTGGGCGTCATCTGATTCATGAAGTGACCAGCCCGCAAGCGTTCGAGATGCTGCGGGATCGCAAGCTGACGGTGCTGCACCCGGAACTGACGCTGGCGACGGTTGATCACATCATCCCGACCGACAATCAGGCTCGGCCGTTTCAGGATGTGTTGGCCGAGGAAATGATGTCGGCCATCGAGAAGAATTGCCGCGAGTTCGGTGTCACGCTGCTGAACCTCAATGACAAGCGACAGGGGATTGTTCACGTCGTCGGACCCGAACAGGGACTGACCCTGCCGGGGATCACGTTGGCGTGCGGCGACAGCCACACGAGCACTCATGGAGCGTTCGGCTGCATCGCGTTCGGCATCGGAACCAGCCAGGTGGCGTATGTGCTGGCGACTCAGACACTCGCGATGGGGCGCCCGAAAGTGCGGCGGATCGAGGTCAACGGCACGCTCGGCAAGGGAGTCTTCGCCAAGGATGTCACGTTGCATGTCATTCGCAAGCTCGGAGTGCAGGGGGGCGTCGGTTACGCCTACGAGTACGCCGGCGACGTCTTCGATCGCATGTCGATGGAAGAGCGAATGACCGTCTGCAACATGAGCATCGAAGGAGGCGCTCGGTGCGGTTACGTTAATCCGGATCAAACGACCGTCGATTATCTGCGAGGCCGACCGCTTGCGCCACAGGGCGCTGACTTCGACCAAGCGGCCACCTGGTGGCTGAGTCTTGCCTCCGGTCCAGATGCCGAATTCGACGACATCGTGAAGTTCAATGCGGCCGACATCGAGCCAACCGTGACTTGGGGCATCACTCCCGCGCAGTCGCTGGGAGTCAGCGAAGAGATTCCGGCCGTCGCCAGTTTCCCGGCGACCGAGCACACGCTGATCCGTGAAGCGTTGCAATTCATGGATCTTAAGGAAGGGCAGCCGATCAAGGGGACGAAGATCGACGTGGCGTTCATCGGCAGTTGCACGAACTCGCGGATCAGCGACCTGCGTGAGGCGGCCGCCGTCGCGAAGGGACGGCACGTCGCGCCGAACGTCCGAGCGTTGGTGGTCCCCGGTTCGCAGCTTGTCCGTGAACAAGCTCAACGCGAAGGGCTTGACCGCATTTTCACCGAGGCGGGCTTCGATTGGCGTGAAGCGGGATGCTCGATGTGCCTCGCCATGAACCCGGACAAGCTGCAAGGAACCGAGGTCTGTGCCTCGTCGAGCAACCGCAATTTCAAAGGCAGACAGGGAAGCCCGACCGGCCGGACATTGCTGATGAGCCCCGCGATGGTCGCCGCCGCCGCTGTGAACGGCTGCGTCAGCGACGTGAGAGACATCGCTTCCGCCTGAACTCGTTCGCAAAATGAGCCGGCGCGCGATATGAACTCCCACGGCAGTTCTGGAACATCCTGGTTCTGCGAGAAGTAGTCAGGCCGAATGACCAGGAGACGCGAAGGGGCAGTTGCCATGACGTTGGCGAATAGGGCATTGGGCTGTGGACTGAGTCTGGTACTCGTCGGTTGCGGAGGAGATCAGCCGCCACCCGCACCGCCACCTGTCATCGTGCCGGTCGCTCGGCCCGAGGCTCTGCCCGCGAAGAAGGAACCGGAAGCGACAGCCCCGGAGATTGCCAAAAGGCAAACGGAGATCGAAGCCGCTGCGGCGAATGCTTTGCGAGATTTCGGCGCCGCCGTGCAACTGAACGAATCCGGTCAGGTCGTTCACGTCAACTTGCTGAATCATCCGCGCGGCAACGACGAGGCTCTGGAACCGCTGCGCTCGCTGAAGAGCGTGATCGCCATCGACCTGCGCGGAACCAAGATTACCGATGCCGGTTTGTCGGTGATCGGCGGACTGACATCGCTCGAAGAATTATATCTCGGCGAAACTTCGATCACCGATGCGGGATTGTCCAAACTGAAATCGCTCGCCGCACTGCGAGTCCTCAATCTGGTGCATACAAAAATCTCAGACGCTGGGCTGACGCAGTTGTGCGGCGAACTGAAGCAGCTCAAAGCGGTCAATCTGCTGAAGACCGAAATCACGGATGCCGGCATCCGCGGATTGAAAAGTCTGACAGACCTGGAAGTGCTCACGCTGCCACCGGCGGCGACGGACGCCGCGATGACGGTCGCGGCCGAGTTGCCAAAGCTCCGCGTGCTCTGGGCTGTTGAGTCGCAAATCACGGACGAGGGACTGCTGCAGTTGTCGCTGCTGAATTCACTCCGTGAATTGGAACTCTCGCAAACTGCGGTTTCGATCGATGGTGTGCTGAATCTGGCTCAACGACGGAAAGAAACGTCGATCGCGTTCACCAAAGGGCTCTGGAGCGGTGGCGTGCTGACGCTCAGTCCCGCAGCCTCCGATGGCGACATGCCGGTTCTCGGCCAGCACGCCGAATTGACGGCTGTCAGTTTGCAGGCCACACCCGTCACCGACGCAGGATTGGCTCCGCTCCGCAGTTTATTGAGACTGGAGTCGCTTGCGTTGCCGCCAACCGGGACCGATGCGGCGCTCGAACACCTCTACGGACTGCACGAGTTGCGGAACCTGACCCTGGCCGGCGCGGCGATCACCGATGCGGGACTCGCAAAATTGGAATCGTTGCCGAAACTGCAATCGCTCAGCCTGATTCGCACGCGAGTCGGTGATCGCGGGATGAACTCGATCGCCAAGCTCGCGGAAATGAAGTCGCTGTGGCTCGATCAAACCGGCATCGGCGATGCGGGACTGAAGTCGCTGATTGGGCTGAAGCAGCTGGAATTGCTGAGCCTGCGAGAAACGGCTGTCACCGACGAGGGCCTGTCGTTGCTGAGCGGCCTGTCGAACCTTAAGGGACTGTCGTTGGCTTGGACTCGAGTGGGCAATGCCGCACTTGATCCGCTCAAAGAACTGAAACAACTCGAGCAGTTAGATTTGATCGGTACGCAGGTCAGCGCGGCGCAGGCTGCGGAGTTGAAGCAAGCGCTGCCCAAATGTGAGATTTCGTACCCGACCGACCCACTGCTGATCGCTCTGGCCGAAGCACGTGGGGACATGCAGGCCGCGCTCAACGCGGTCGGACAAGTAAAGCTCGACGACAAACAGCAGGTGCGAGCAATCAATATTCAGCACCCCCTTTTTGAAGATGCGGGTCTGGAGCAACTCGCGACGCTCACGTCACTGCAAAAGCTCAGTCTGTTGCAGACGAAAGTGACCGATGCGGGATTGAAGCACCTGCGCGCCCTGCCGGACTTGCAGGAACTCTGGCTGGATGGCACGACCGTCAGCGACGCGGGGTTGGAAGAGCTGTTTAGGTTCAAGAATCTGAAGACTCTGTACGTTCGCCAGACGCGCGTGACGACAGCCGGAGCGTTGCGACTGTCGGCCACGCTGCCGAATGTCGATGTCGCGTTCACGCAGGGGTCTCGCGATGCGACCGGAGTGACGCTGCTGGGGGGAGTGCAAGATGGCGACTTGGCGGCGCTCAGCCAAGTCCCGAAGCTGGTGGCGTTGCGAGTCTACGACGCTCCGATCAGCGACGCCGGTTTGGAATACATCGCCGCGCTGTCGGAATTGCAGCGACTGACTATCAACGGCGGAAAGTTCTCCGCGGGCGGAATAAAGTTGCTCACGGGACTGA
Source organism: Planctomycetota bacterium (assembly GCA_016872645.1). Lineage (GTDB taxonomy): Bacteria > Planctomycetota > Planctomycetia > Planctomycetales > Planctomycetaceae > SXKJ01. The sequence goes on from VGZH01000002.1 coordinate 45,265, forward strand.
AGAAACTGTTGATTCTGGACTTAAATCGTTCGCCGGTCGGAGACGACGGATTAAAACAGATCGCCGAGATGTCGCCGTTGCAAGAACTTTATCTCGCGCAAACGAACGTCACGAATGAAGGCGTGTCGTCACTCAAGACGCTGGCCAATTTGACAGTGCTGGGGTTGTCGAATACCAAATCGACGGGCGCTGCGATCGAGAAACTGGTGGGGTTGAAGAAGCTCACGGTTCTTAACCTGACGAACACCGTGCTCACAGACAATCAGTTGGTGAAGATCGCACCGCAGATGAAACAGCTCAAGCGGCTGGGACTGCGCGGCACACAAGTCTCCGGACAAGGCTTGAAGGCTTTGAAAGATCTCACTCAATTGGAAGTGCTGTGGTTGGACAACACTTCGGTCAACGGACCGGCGTTGCTGAATCTCAAACCGCTGACGAATCTCACGGAATTGGACCTCAGCGACTGCAAACAAGTGGGCACCGGCTTGGAACACTTGCTTGGCCTGACCAAGCTCAAAAAGCTGCGGCTGAATGGCGTGCATCTGCCACAAAAGGACCTCGACCGCCTGCGCAAGGCACTGCCAGGTTGCGAGATCGCTTACTCGGCGGACCCGCTCATCAAGGCGCTTGCCGAGCAACAAAACGACATCGCCAAAGCATTGCCGACCTTTGTCGAGACCGAGATTAACGACAAGGGTGAGGTCATCTCGATCAACTTCGAGCAGACTGAAATTACGAATGTCGGCCTGGAAACGCTGAAGAGCGAGAAGACGATTCGCCACCTCGACTTGTCGGGCTGCAACGTCACGGACGCGGGAATCGAGCACCTCGCAGCGCTGACGAACCTCGAATCGTTAAACCTCAATGGAACGGCGATCAGCGACAAGGCTCTCACGTCGCTGGCTGGGCTGACGAATCTCCAATCGCTGTACCTCGACGACACACCGATCGGTGATCATGGACTGGAACAACTCAAGAAACTGTCGCACCTGCAACGACTGGGACTGAGTGGCACGAAGATCACCGATGCCGGAATGCTGTTGCTGGTGAATTGGAAAGATCTGCGAGTACTCGACCTGACCAAGACGTCGATCACCAACAGCGGCCTGCTCAACTTGAAAGCACTGCCGCAATTGAAAAGCCTCGCCCTGCGCGAAACGCACATCGGCGACACCGGGCTGGAACACGTTGCCGCGTTGACTCGCCTCGAAACGCTGTGGCTGGATAACACTCGCGTCACTAAGGAAGGGGCAGGCAGGCTGCTCATCGCACTCCCCAAGTGCCGAATCTACGGCCCGTGATCGTCACTCTTCGAACCGGCCGCCCGTAGGAAACTGAATCTATTTTTCCCTGCGATGCCGCCGTTTGAAACGAACCAACGATAAACACTGCCGCACTTCCAGAATGAAATCGGAGCGATTGGGGGATTCGATTTCTGTTGAGACACTCAAGGCAATAGGTCGCTCCAATCAGCGAGCCAATTCCGAGGATCGACAACAGGTACTCGCCGGAAAAGTATTCGAAGGCAGCGAATCCCGCACGAATCCACCCGCATGAGACCGCAGCGCGACTTGATGCCAGTCGATCCACAAACGCCCCGACAAGTAAAGCCATGCCTGGATAGCCGGGTGTGACCTAGCTTGGGAGTTTTGTGCTAGCCAAGGAAAACAACACGATGCGGACCGCGATCCAGCAAATCGCAAGAACAACTCCAGAGAGTTAAGAGTGCTCCTTTTGAAGATGTCTTCGCACATCAAGCAATGATGGGGTCAGGAAGAGGCTCCAGGGGAAGCACCCCAGTGCAACAGCCACAATTTAGTAGACCAGAGACGGTCCTGAGTGGCCCTCCATCTCTGAATTGGCTCGGCCAAGGTTGTGCTCCAAAAAGAATCCCCGCAGCCATTCTCTCCGTGTCTGATACCCCACCACTAGGTACCACGACTTTGCCACTGCCAGCGAGAGGGTGGTTCCGCTCAAGGGACGCATGCTCCACACCGTCTCGAGAAAATGTCTCGAGAGTGAACCAGGAACCCATAAATCGCACGACTCGAAAACGTGCCCCAACCTCGGAAGGGATTGCTGCGTCCACTTCTCCGCTTGATGCTGGCCCGGATGCTTCTGCACGGCGCGCCACAAGCAGAAACATTCCGAGGATTGTCATCGGTAGCAGGAACCTGACCGGTCCTTTTGCCAGGATGACAAATCCGAGCGTCAGATAAAACAGCGTGATCGTGAGACCCTTCGTCGGGAACCACGCGGAAAGTCCGGGGCGATGTCGGTGGTTGGCACCCCTGAGAACGTTGACTTGTTGTCGCTTGCGACCACGGTGGACCGAACGAAAACGGTGATGCCCAGGGTCATGAAAAAGATCTAACCAGCGTCGGGTGCTGCAACTCGTCTTCGTCCCACAGCTTCGTGCCGCCAAGATTGCCAACGAAAACCAGCCCGGCCAATGCGAGGATCAGGGTCCATTCACGAACTTTGACCGACATCCGTATCTCCTGCAGAACGAATGTCGCTCGCTCTGCAAGCAATTGAATCGACAATGCCAATCCATCGAATCAAAAGTCTCCAGGAGCCTTCCGAGGGTCGCAATGGAGTTCGTGGAATCTATTCCGGAAGCTGCTCTTCGTCCTGGCCTAAGTTGGTCATGCACCCTAATCGTAGAGTGAACTCAACAGCTCGCCGTAGGACAGAACCGGAATGGGATACAAATTACAATCACATCAGCTCACTAATCTGCTCTATCGGATCGGCCGGCTTGCTCGCTGATGCTGAACGTGGCTTGCTGGCGAACGGTGTTGGACACGATCAGTTCAGCGAGCAGTCCCAGCGACAGGCTTTGCCCGCCGAGCAACGTGGCCGCGACCGAGTACGCCAGCAGCGGCCTGGAGCCAATCGGCGAAACCGTGATCAACGGCGTGCCGCCCCACAGCGGGGGCAGGTTCATCAGCAGCCAGAGCACGGCGAGATAGCCCAGGCCCAAGAACCCAACGCCAAGAAAGCTCAGTCCGATCGCGCCCAGCATGTGCTGCGGTCGCTGACCGAAGCCGGTCAAGAATTTGACGGTCAGCAGGTCGAGGAAACCTCGGAGGAATCTTCGCACACCGTACTTCGAATGTCCGAATTGGCGTTCGCGATGATGCACGGCGATCTCGGTGACGCGAAAACCTCTGGCATGCGCGAGCACTGGAATGAACCGGTGTAGCTCGCCGTAGATCGAGATCTCGCGAGCAACCTCCGCTCTGAACAGCTTGAGGCCGCAGTTGTGATCGTGCAGTTTCAAACCAGTGAGCCGACTGATCATCACGTTGAACACTCGGCTGGGAAAAACTTTGTGCCACGGGTCGAGCCGCCGTTGTTTCCAGCCATTCACGACGTCGTAGCCATCGTTGAGCTTGCTCAGGAAGTTCGGAATCTCCGCCGGATCGTCTTGTAAGTCGGCGTCCATCATAAGCACGAGATCGCCCTTCGCAGCCCGCATCCCTGCGGTCAGCGCAGCAGCTTTGCCGAAGTTTCGTCGCAGGCGAATCCCGGAGACTCGCTGGTCTTGATCCGACAATTGTCGAATCGCTTCCCAACTGCCATCGTGCGAGCCGTCGTCCACGAAGATCACTTCGTAAGCGATACCGTGCCGTTCACCGGATCGAACGATTTCCGACAGCAACTGTGGCAAGCTCTCGTGCTCATTCAGCACTGGCACGATGATCGACAACATTCGTCCGTCCGTTCGTGTAGGCCAGGTTTTCCAGACTGACCCGAATTGGCAAATCGCTTCGTTCGCGGATCGGGTCAGCCCGGAAAGGCTGATCGACTTCGGGCATTAAGTTTCGAGGTTTGAGATTTGAGTTTCAACGCCGGCCGCCAGAGACGTTGTAGTTGTCGCTCTTCTTTTCGGTGAGAGTGCCGATCGTTATTCGGCCCCTCATCTGACCTTAGGGCACCTTCTCGCAGGGGGAGACGGACTTTGTTCGGTCGTCGTTGTCGATCGGGGGCTGCCGCAACTTGAGTCGTTCTCGCGGCATTGCGATCTGTTCAACGAAACGCCGCTCAAACTGCTCGAAACACGGCAATTAGCCGTTGCAACGGTCGTGAAATCGAGGGGGTCGGAAGTCGTCGAATTCTTCTGGCTCGCGGTTGGACACGCTCGTAATTTGGTGGAATGGTCTAGCGGGTCATTCTCTGCGCGGGCGGAGCGTGGCTCGGTTTGTCGCGCGACACAGATCGTTCCCCTCACATGCAAGGCTCCGCAAGATGAAATTCTCAAGCTGGTTGGACGCGGTTCGTTCAGCGAGGACGTTTGGTCGTTTGGCTCGTTCCCGTGCGACTCGCCAGAGTCATTCGGCGGATGTGCAGATCGCTGAGACGTTGGAAACTCGCGCAGTGCCGACCGTCACGGTTTTGTCAGTGGGGAGCTCCGGAGCGACTTCGCTGTTTATTTCGTCCGACAGCGGCGATGCGATCACTGTGCGAGTGAATTCGACTTTGGTCGAAGTGCTGGCCAACGGGACACCCGTCGCGTCGGCTCCGGCCGTGCTTGCCTCCGACGTATCACAATTGGATGTGCAGGGCGGCGACGGCAACAATGTCATTGACCTGACAGGCGTTTCGTCGAGCGAGTTTTCCGCTCTGCAAGGCATCACGATTAACGGCGGAGATGGCAACGATTCCATCCTGGGCAGCGATAGTTTCGATGATCTGATTTATGGCGGCAACGGCAACGATACCGTCAGCGGCGGAGTCGGAAATGACACGGTTGCCGGCAACGATGGCAATGATTCGATCCTCGGCGGCGAGGGAGACGATTCGCTCGGATCAACGAGTGCATCGACTCGTGAAGACGGCAACGACACGCTCGACGGAGGCAACGGCAACGACACGCTCGGCGCGGGGAGCGGCACCGACAGTTTGATTGGCGGAGCAGGTGATGACAGCTTGTTCGGTGGATCAGGCAACGATCGACTGCTCGGCAATGACGGTAACGACACCATGAACGGCGAGTCGGGCAACGATTCGATGTCTGGCTCGACCGGCGATGATTCGATGCTCGGCGGCGATGGCAATGACACGGTGGATGGCGAGGATGGACTCGACACAATCAACGGGCAGGCTGGCAACGATTCGCTGATTGGCGGCAACGATGTGGACAGCCTCATCGGAGATGCCGGCAATGACACGCTCACAGGCGACGCAGGCAACGACACGCTCAACGGCGGACTCGGCAACGATTCGCTACTGGGAGTTGATGGCGATGACCTCCTGCTGGGTGGAAACGATCGGGACACATTGAATGGCGGAGTTGGCAACGACAGTCTCAGTGGCGATGCCGGAAACGATTCACTGACGGATTCGTCAGGCAACGACACACTGAACGGCGGAGCGGACAACGATATCGTCACGACCGCCGGCTCACCGACGGTTGGCGGAACGGGAGAGGACGACGTCCTGCTGGGTGGAGCCGGTAACGACACCATGACGGGGGGCGGGGGAAATGACTCCCTGGATGGCAGCTTCGGCAATGACGTGCTGAATGGCGGTGACAGCAACGACACGCTGCTCGGCAACGGAGGAAACGATTCGCTCAACGGTGGAACGGGGGTGGACTCGCTCGATGGTGGCGCCGGCAACGACACAATCAATAGCGGTACGGGAGACGATGTTCTGACGTGGATGGCGTCGAACGGCAGTGATACGTTCCAGAACGGTGGCGGATTCGATTCGGTCAATGTCGTCGGTTCAGATGCCAACGATACCTACACCGTCGCGAAGGCGAGTTCGGTGATGCGAATCACGAATAGTGGCCAGAGCCTGACGCTCGACCGCACGATCACCGGCGTGACGATCAATGCTGGTCTCGGCAACGACACGATCAACATCACGACGCTGTCGGGAATCTCGCCAATGCTGCTTTTGATCGACGGCGGCGACGACAACGACAACATCAACGCAAACGGAGTCTCTCTGGGTAGCGTGCTCTTGCGAGCTTCCGGCGGACTCGGGGACGACACGATCACTGGCTCGGCGAACAACGATTACCTGGACGGCGGTGATGGCGAGGACCGGATTACAGCCAACGGTGGTAATGACACTTTGGTCGGCGGACTCGGCAACGACAGCCTCTCGGGTGGAGTCGGAAACGACTTTATTACCGCTGGCGACGGCGATGACACGATCACTGGCGAAGCGGGTAACGATATTCTCAATGGAAACGGGGACAGTGACTCGCTGGACGGCGGCGACGGCAATGACACCGTACTTGGCGGAACCGGTGATGATTCGCTCGTGGGTGGCACCGGTGTGGATGTCGTGCGCGGCGAGCTCGGATCCGATGTGATCAGCGGAGGCAACGGCAACGATCTGCTCGAAGGGAATGACGGCGACGACACCGTGGCTGGCGAGGGCGGCAACGATCTGATTCGGGGCGGTGACGGCAACGACAGTCTGGATGGCGGGGCAGGCAACGACACGCTGGTGGCAGGTGACGGGGACGATACAGCGACCGGTGGCGATGGCGACGACGGGATCAATGGCGGCGATGGCGATGACTCGCTCAACGGAATGAGCGGCAACGACACGATTATCGGCGAGGATGGCAACGACACGCTGCTCGGTGGATCCGGCAATGATACTTGCCTCGGCGGCGAAGGTGACGACATAGTCGTCGGCCAAGGCAATCCTGACACGTTGCAGGGTGGCGGCGACAGCGGTGATATGATCGTGTCCGATGACCTATCCGAGATTGACGAAGCATTCGTGCTTTCGTCTGATGTGCTTGGCCGATTGGAAGCGACATAAGCCTTCGGACTTTTTCCATGCCCGCGGATGACCTCGATCGACTGCTGGTGGCTCAGATTCGCCGCGGCGAGCCGGGGGCATGGGAGGAGTGCATCGCGCGGTTCGAGGGGCGATTGCAGGCATTCGTCGAAAGTCGGCTGGGAAATCGAACGACCAGTGAGGACGTCGTTCAAGAAACGTTTCTCGGATTTCTCATCAGCTTGCCGAACTACGACGACTCGACGCCGCTCGAAAGTTTTTTGTTTTCGATCGCGGCTCACAAGCTGACCGACGTGCTGCGTAGAAATGGCCGGCGTCCCGAGTTGGCGTTGTTGCTGGAGGACTCGGGCGGCGGTGCGAAAGAGCCAGCCGGTTCCGGCCGCGCGGCCTCCAGTCTGTTCCGCAGTGCCGAGCGTCAAACGACTGAGAACGCCGCGCTGGCCGATGCGTTGCAGCGGCTGATCTCGCAGTGGTGGGAACGTGGCGAATTCGAACGGCTCAAGTGCATTGAACTGCTCTTCGTCCTCGGCTGGAAGAACAAAGAGGTCGCCGAACACTTGGCGATCACCGAACAAGATGTCGCCAACCACAAACACTTCGTGGTCGCGAAGCTCCGCGAGTCAGTCGAGAAGTTCCGGCTCGACGCCGATCGCTTGGCGCAATTGGGTCTGAGCAATTCGTAGCGGGAAGCTCACGGCTTGCCGGGAGACTTCGTCGCCGATCCGGAACCGTCAGGCCAGGGACCGTCCGCGGTCAGAGACGTCTTCTTGTCCTTGGGGCACTTTCCCGCTCCCGGAACACGAGTGATCTCGTTGGGAGGCGGGACTGGATACCACTTCTGACAATTCGGACAATACAGAGCGGGACGCAACGTGAGCTTTCCGGTCGTCGGATGTGCAGCGGGAAACGACACCGCGATGTCATGCACCACTGGTTGCATGGTCGCGGTGTCGATGTAGACCATTTTCTTCAGAGCCTTCGCGTCCGGATCAGAATCTCCACACCCTGCGAGGAATCCGATGAACGATACAAGGACAAAGCGTCGTTGAGATCTCGAAAAAGCAGACATATGGCAATCCTCTTTCGCCGGCAGAGTCGCCAGCGCAACCCCATGGAATTCAGGACAAAACCGCGACCAACCGCCGATCAGCGTCGGTCGTAGAGCTCGTCTTGAAGCACTGGATTGTCGAGGTTGCCGTTGCTGATGTAGCCCAACTTGCGTTTCTCCATCAGGTCTGCCTGAGTCGGTGAAATCCAACCGGCGGGGTCGATGCGGAAATGCCGCAACCGTGTCTCCACGTGTCCGTCAAGAAATGCCACGTTGGCCGCCCCATTGTGTCGAAAATGGACCGTCGGATAATTGTAGCTCGGCGGATCGAGAATCCAGTTCTCGGTGAAGCTGAACGCAGGCGGTGACCAGGAGGTCATGCTGACTTGGGCACTGTCGGCAAACGCGATGGTCTGCGACAGAACCTTCACGGACGCGAGTTTCCGCGTGGCCGGATTCGCCGACGGCACCGGAGGCCAGTAAAACGGAGGCGGATAATCGATCCCCGAGGATCGCGACAGATAATAGCCGTTGTACGCGTAGCCGCTTGCTGGACGTCCGAAGCGAACAGACTCCAGATCGGAGAGTCCCAGGTCGGGGCACTGGAACGACTGGTAGCTGGCCTCCATGAACGGAGCGAGCGGTCCCTTCTTGAACGTGAGCTGCTGGGATGCAATCGGATTGTCGTAGTCCACGGTCCCAAACCAAAACTGGGCCTTGCCCTGTGCTGCTCCGGCACCCATGAGATTGTTGATCCGCGTCGCGTCCTCGATGACGTACGGGATCATCATGCCGTTGTACGTCTCCGAATAGTTGTGCAATGAGAGTACCAGTTGCTTCAACGAATTGCGGCACTGCGTAGTCCGAGCGGCTGCACGTGCTTGTTGCACGGCGGGCAAAAGCAGAGCGATCAGGATCGCGATAATGGCGATGACAACCAGCAACTCAATCAGCGTAAAACCAGAATGACGCGAACGTCCCAACCAGAGCGACATGACAATTCTCCGTTGTCAAAACGACCCATGCGGAACCGTCCGAACAACGCAGCCGCCCGATCGCGGAGGACGCCCGGAGACAAGGTCACCTCGACTGATCGAGAGTGCTGCCGAACCGCAAGACGTCCGCGAATGAACATGCCACGACTCGTCCGGAGCGAGTCCTGTGTGAGCCAATTCTTCAAACGACATCAGGGCAGGTCTTCTGGCTCCCGGATCGATCTACTTGCCGCGCCTTCCCGAGCATCCCGGCTCAGTGGCGATGGCGACGTTCGTCCCCGGTTACAGCGGCGGGACCGCGACGGATTCGCACCGTCTTCCCTATTCTCCTGAAAGCAACAGGCTCCCAGGCACCCGTGTCGGGGCGGGATGTTATCGCACCAAGTCTCGATTGCAACCATCCCGTGCCGGTCATCTTCCAGACGCAACAAGTTGCTCGGTGCGTTCGATGGGCCTAGCATGGACTCTTCGGCCTGGGAATTCCGGTCAACGGCTCCAACGTTGCGGCACCCTTTCACGTTTAACACTGGTCGAACCTCGCTGTGTTTCCTGTCTGGGGGTGAATTGTGTCGGAAACTGAAAAAGCACCAACTTCGACGTCTGATTCTCCACCGCCGATCGTCGTCACGGAAGTTGTCGAGCCAGCTTCGCTCACAAATGAATCCGCGAACTCCACACCTGCCGACGGTCTGCCCGAATGGGAACCGCTCACTCCGGAGTTGGTTGAGGATGAAGCCATTCGTGGCGATTTCATGTTGAGTTGGGCCGTCGTGCTACTCGCGCTGTTGATCGGCTGTCGGCAAATCGTCGAGACAACCACGCTCGTGCATGTGAAGACAGGACGTTACTTGGCCTCTCACGGATTCTTGCCGCCAACAAACGATGTGTTTTCGGCAACGGCTGGTGAACATCGCTGGGTCAATTTGTCTTGGCTCTGGGATTTGATCTCGAGCGGGTTGTTCGCGATCGGTGAAGGGATTGGATTGTCGCTCGCAACAGCGCTGCTTGTGGCCGCGACGTGGTCGCTGCTCGGAAAGACCAGCCGGCCGGGAGTATCGAGTTGGTTCGGATCGATTTTGGGAGTGCTGACGTTGCTGGCGTGCCATCCGCAATTTTCCGGTCAGCCAGAGACAGTCACGCTCTTCGGTGTGGCTGCGACATTCTGGTGGTTGCACGTTTGGCGGTCGTCATCGGATACGACGGCATCAATGAATGTCCTGGCGATGCCTGGTCGACCGATGTCGCTGTGGTGGATGGTGCCGGGATTCGTGCTGTGGAGCAATCTCGATCATCGCATGTTTCTCGGACTGACACTGCTGTTGTTGTGGGGCCTTGGCGAGATCATCGGGCATGTCTCGGGACGAACCAGTTTGACAGCCACTCAGCGGGCACATTTCTGGAAAGTTGTGGGGACTTGCGTCGTCGCGAGCACCCTGAATCCGTCTGGTGGACAGGCTCTGTTTTCACCTGTCGCCTTGTATGGCACCGAATATCCCGCTTGGCATTTGTACGTTCCGGCGATTTCCGGATCCGAAGAGGCCGGCGCCTTCTCGTTATTGACGTCCGATTTGTGGCGGTCCGGATCGGGACGTTTGCCGCTGGTCGCAGGAGTGGTTGTGTTGGCATCGGCATTGGTGTCCATCGTGCTGAACGCGCGGCGCGTCAACTTCGGGGACGTGCTGACATTCGCGGGCTTTGTTGCCTTGGCTGCGGTCGCGTCCCACGAACTGGCGGCAGCAAGCGTCCTGGCCTGTGCGATCGGAACGCTGAACGCCCAGCAGTGGTATCAATCGAGTTTCCGTCAGTCGTATTCGATCGAGCCAAAGGAATTGCTGTTTACGCGCGGAGGCCGAGCGATCACGGTGCTGGCGTTCTTCGCGCTGGCTGTTGTGTCCGTGAATCAATCGCTGTTCGGTGCGGAGGGCAAACGAGTTGGCGTGGGTTTGTCGAATCGTTTACGGGCCATGATCGCTGCGTACCGCGACGCGACAACTGACTCATTCGATAACCGACCTTTCAATTTCATGCCAAGCCAGGGAGATGTGCTGCTGTGGCTTGATCAGAAACCATTCGTCGACAGTCGTCTGGCACTCTTCGCGCGACGCGGTGAACCGGATTTACTGACCTTGCACGATCAAGCACGCCAATCTCTGACACAATTGACTGACCAGAAAGCCGCATCAGATCAGTTGCCAAGTAATGCCGATTCCGACGAACGCTTGAATGCCTGGCGACCCATCTTCGACCGCTTTCAACTGACGCATGTGCTTCCACGTTTATTCGGCGGAAACCCAACGGCTTACTTCCGGTTACTCGCCAAACCAGAATGGAAGCTGGCCCATTTGGGATCGCACTGCGCCGTCTTTTATCGCCAGAAGGATGCCTCTCCTGAACTGACTCAGTTTTTGGATAAACACGAATTCTCGCTTCGCAAGCTAGCGTTTCAAACGACAGAGCCCGCTTCGTTGCGTACTGACTGGCCGCGCATTCGCTCGTCCCTTCAAAAAACCTTTGGTGCTCCTGAACCTCTCGTGTCCAACAAAGCGCTAGAAGCGGAAACCTTGCTTCTGCACTTACGTGCAATCTTGAACGGACAACTCGTCATTGACGAAGCATCGGCGATCGGAATCGCTCACCTCGCCATCCGCAAGGCAAATGCCGGATTGGCAGAATCGGCCGACAACGCAACGGCCTATCAGATTCTGGGTGAGGCCTACTCGTTCTTGCTGAACATGGAAATCGCCATCGAGCAAGCCAACGGAGTGCCATTTGAAAACAGACTGCGATTTTATCAGGCGCTCGCAGCCTACCACCAAGCGATCCTTTTGAACCCGAAGTCCCTCTTTCTGCGAGACCGACTTGTCGACCTGTTGCAGAGGCACAATCGACTCGACCTGGTTTTGCGGGAGTTGGATGTCATCGACAAATTGACGCCACTCACAGACTCTGAAAACCCGGAAGAAAGTGAAGCACTGCAACGCCGTTTGGCTTTGCGCGAACACTGCGAAAGTCGACATGCGGCACTGCAAGAACGAGTGACTGCAATTTTGGAACAAGGACAGAATGCCGCTGAACTGGCCTCCCAGGTGTATGAAGCTGGCTTTGTGCTAGAAGCGATGCGGCTATTGAACCTTGATCAGGATGCCGTCCGTGAGTCCCCTGATTTGCAGATCCTGCAATCTTTGCTGCGTTTGGAATCGGGTGAGATTGAAGAAGTTCACGGACAGTTCGAGTATTTCTCCGAGAACAATCAAGCGTCTTGGCGCATCCCAGCCGCGTGGACTCGACTCGCTCATGGGGAATACGAGAGAGCGATCGAGCTGTGGATGATTCAATCCGCGATCACGCAGCAGTCATCCGTGACAGGTGTTTTAGCCACCTTGCCAATCATTCAATCCCGGTTTCACCTGTTGGGACATCCCAATGTATGGCCGACTCACCACACCTTGCTTCTTCAAAATGCACAAACTGTCTCCGAGAGCGAAATGAGCTCGCTGAATTGGTACATCGCGATGTGCCAGATCGAATCGGGGAGTCCTCTGTTGGCGGGAAAGACGCTGACTGGCCTGCTCGAAGCAAATCCAGAGACCCCTTTTCGACCGCTGATCCGGTTCTATTTGTTTGCCATTAACGATGAGCTGATTGATCGGGAACCACCATCCGATTGGATCCCGATCGACGGAGAGATGTTCACACCTGACGATCCGGCCAATGCGGAAACAAAATAGCCCCGGCCACAAGAGCCGGGGCTACGTTGACTGGGAAAAAGACGTCTCGTCGACGCCAATGCGGTTGCCCAGATTTTTCTGATGCGGGAACAAACACCCTCATCACGAAGGACTAGTCCAGAATCTTCTTGGTGTCCTCGACGACGCTTTTGGCGTTGGCGGCTTTGAACTCACCCTTGGCGAAAGCATGGCTGACTTTCACTTTGCTTCCAACCCACATCGTGACGGTCAGTTCGGCATTCTCGGCGATCTTGTAACCTTCCGGGCCGGCGACACCGTCGAAGACGGTCAGCGGGACGTTCTTCAAGCCCCCTTCTTTCTTGGCGATTTCCTTGAGCTTGGCTTCGTCCTTGTCGGGATCATTCGTCAGCAGCGTGACGAACGCGGCCATCTTTTTCTCTTCGTTCTTGCCAACGACGCCGTCGATTTGCTTGACGAGCGCGACGACTTCGGGAGTCATCGAGCGGGCGAAGATGTTGACCACGGGACGCGCACCGTACTTGCAGCGGTAGCACAGCGATTTGCCTTCGTTGGGACCGGTGGCGTCCTTGACGTTGTAGGCCGGCGGGGGCTCGCCGGGTTGCAGACCAGACTTCAGTTCGGCCGCGAACAATGCTCCGGCGAACAACGTGCTCGCCACAAATGCCACAGACAAAATTCGACGCATTTCACTCTCCTTGGGGGTTAAAAAACAGGACTTAGGAAACCAACATCTTCTTTTCACGTTCAACGAGAAAACACAAGCTGCGAACCCATTCTGGCGATGCAGTCCGGCCATTCAACCTCGCCCTTCCAAATCGCGGAAAGCACGCGAGGTGACGATGCCAAGCGGATACCGGACACGCCGCCGCAATCAGAAAGCCATTCAAGAGAAGCCCCTTGAAACGGCGGCCGCAGGATTCTCCACTGGACTAAATACTCGACCCTCGGCCGCAATTACGCGGCGCGTCAGCGAATCTGTTGGAAACAGTCGCAAGTTCATGCGTGAGACTCCTAGCGGAGAATTCAACTCTCAAACCGCGTGAGACTCTAACGTGACCCTTCCGCCCCGAAAAGGATTCCGCATTGTTGCCAGCTGGATCGTCCAGCTAGAACGCCCGACCCAAACGCAGGAGGTTGCTCATGTTTGACGTGCTGATTCGCCACGCCATGGTCATCGACGGGGTTCGCACGCCGCGATTCTTGGCTGACATCGGCATCACCGGAGATCGCATCGACTCCATCGGCGATCTGTCGACCGCCGAAGCCCGGCGGACGATTGATGCTTCCGGGTTGGTCGCTGCTCCCGGATTCATCGACGTTCACACGCATACCGACGGCTGGTTGCTCAAGTCGCCGCATCTGTTGCCCAAGACGTTGCAAGGTTTCACCACTGAGGTGCTGATGTCTGACGGCATCTCGTACGCGCCGGTCACTCCACAGACTTGGCGCGATTGGATCTTTTATTTGCGGTCGCTCAACGGCATGTCGCTCGACGAGTATTCCGGCTGGCATTCGATCGCGGAGTTCCTCGATCGGATTGCTGGGCACAACGTACAAAATGTGATCGCGCAGGTGCCCTACGCCAATGTTCGTTCGGCCGTGTGCGGCTGGGGACGGCAATGCCCAGACGATTTTCAGATGCGGTCCATCATCCGCGACATCCGTCGAGCGATGGATGAAGGAGCGGTCGGCCTCTCGACCGGACTGGACTACATCGTGCAGTGTTTCGCGACAACCGACGAACTGGTTGCGGCCTGTCAGCCGGTGGCCGAGCATGGCGGCCTGTACGTCACTCACATGCGATACAAACTTGGCCTGCTGCCGGCGCTGCGTGAAGCGGTCGAGATCGCGCGCCGCTCTGGAACCAAGCTGCATATCTCGCACTTGAAAGCACAAACTCCTCAAGTGGCCGACGAAGTACTGACCTATCTCGACCGCGAGGCATCGCACGCAGTCGATTTATCGTTCGACGTGTATCCGTATCAATCCGGCTCCACGATGCTGAGCTATCTGTTGCCCTACGAAGTTTGGGAATCCGGCCCTATCGCCGCGGTCGAACGGCTGCGCGATCCGGTTGTGCGTGAACGATTCACGCGTGGACTGACCGAGCATCGCGTTGAGATCGACAAAATCCATATCGCCTGGGTCGGCAGCAAAGAGAACTCCCGACATCAGGGGACACTCTTGAGCGATTTCGTCGACAGCCGCCGTTCGTCGCCGGGCGATGCCCTGGCAGATTTGCTGATCGAAGAGCGGCTCGCTGTGCTGCTGGTCGTCAACGAAGGAAACGACCCGCTGATCACACCGTTCCTGCAACATCCGAAGCACATGGTCGGAACCGACGGCATCCTGTGCGGCTGCGTGAGTGCCGTGCGAGCCTCAGACCGGGACGAATTCGGATCATGGCCGACCCATCCGCCGCAGAATCAGCCGTCCACGGCAAGCCACAAGCCGCTGGAGACGCTGCGATTGGAAGGGCGTCCGCATCCGCGCGTGTTTGGATCTGCGGGCCGAGTGCTCGGACCGTTGGTGCGCGAAGTGAAGCTGTTCTCGCTGGAGGATGCTGTCCACAAACTTTCGGGCTATCCCGCCGGACGCTTCGGACTGAAGCACCGCGGCGAATTGAAGCCCGGCCACTTCGCCGACATCGTCCTGTTTGATCCCAACACAATCTCGGATCAGGCCACCTACTTGGAGCCGCTGCAATCAACTGTCGGCATGCACGCCGTGCTGGTGAACGGAACTCCGATCATCGAAGCCGGTCAGCCGGTTCCCGTCGATCGACTGCCACGCTCGCTGCCGGGTCGACATTTGCGCTGTAATCGGTCATAGCCCCGACACGTCATACGCCTCTAGATGGCGGCGGCTGTTCTGTGCGCGGTCCCTTCGGTCCTTTCGTGCTGATGACCGTCAGCACTTCGCTGACATCAACCATCACGCGCCGTGACTCGTCGTAGGCAATCATCACTTTGCGGGCCAGGATCTCCTGCGAGACAACTCGCCCTTGGCCCGCCTTGGTCACAACCGTCGCTCCGACTGGAGGCAAGTCACGCAGGTGTTCCTCGTAGGTGTCATACTCGTACCGCAGGCAACACTTCAGCCGTCCGCAGCGGCCAGAAATCTTATTCGGGTCGAGCGTCGCCTTTTGCACCTTGGCCATCTTCATCGTGACTGGCGGCATCTCGCGGAGGTGCGTGTTGCAGCAGACTGGTTTGCCGCAGTCACCGTAGTCAGCCAGCAGTTTGGCCTCGTCACGAATGCCGATCTGCCGCATTTCGATTCGCAGTTTGAAGTGCCCCGCCAGCACGCGGACCAGGTCGCGGAAATCAATGCGCTTCTCCGAGAGGTAATAAATGATTAGCCGCTCACCACCAAAGAGCCGCTCGATGTCGATGAGCTGCATCTGCAATTTGCTCTCGGCGATGAGCCGTCCGCAGTCTGCGAAGTCCTGCTTCTGCGAGGCCACCACTTGATCTCGCTTGCGCAGGTCGTCGGTCGAGGCGATTTGCAGGATGCGGCCGGTCTCGTCGGTGCGTCCCAGATACGATCTCGTTTGCTCGGACGCGGGGCAGAGCACTTCGCCCCACTCAACTCCGCGGTCCGTCCGCACGATCACTGATGTGCCGCGCTCGATCGGTTCATCGTTCTTCGCGGAGAACTCGCCAACGATTCGCATGATACCGTAGCGGACGATGTGATTGGCCATGTGATTCACTCTGCAGTGCGGTGTGTCAGCACCGCTCTGGATCATTCAATGCGTCGATTTCCACGAACCCCAAAGCGGTGCTGACACACCGCACTCCCAAACTAGGCCGCGACCGGGATACGGACACGCGGCGGACGGATGCTCTTCAGCCGCTCAAGTTCCGCGTCGGCATCCCGCAGGGCTCCTTCGGTACTTTCGTGAGTCATGATTACCAGTGGCACGATCACTGGCCCGCCAGAAATCGCAGCAGATTCCGCTTCCTTTTGTATCACTGACGCGATGCTGATGTGATGCCGTCCCAGAATGTCCGCAATGTCGGCGAGCACATGCGGGCGGTCCTCGACGTTGAATCGCAGATAAAATCGACGACGGACTTCGGTCGCCGGCAAGAGCGGCAATGGCGAGTGCTCGCGCCAAATGTCGAGCCGCGAAAACGTCAGCTGCGCTCGGCCGACCGCCAAATCGATTAAATCCGCAATGACCGCCGAGGCGGTTGGCATCTCGCCAGCTCCGGCGCCGGAATACCACAAACGTCCGACCGCGTCGCCGGTCAGTTCCACCATGTTGAAGGCACCGGAGGTCTTCGCGAGCGGTTGATCAAACTTCACCAACGTCGGTTGCACGTGCATTTCAAGCTGCCCCTTGACCAACCGCGCGGTCGCCAACAGTTTGACGCGATACCCGAACTCGGTCGCGTTTCGCAGATCGGGCAGTTCCAGCTTGTCGATTCCCGTCCGCTGTATCGCCGACACCGACACCTTCGTTCCAAACGCGATCTGACTGAGCAAGACCAGCTTTTGAGCTGCATCTGTGCCGTCGACGTCCAGCGTTGGATCGGCCTCGGCGTAACCCAGTCGCTGAGCCTCCGCCAGCACGTCGGCATACGGCCGAGCTTTCTCGTGCATCTCGGTCAGAATGAAATTGCTGGTGCCGTTAATGATGGCCTGAATCGAAGTGATTTGATTCGCCGCCATCGACTGCCCAATCGCCGCGATGATCGGAATCCCACCTGCGACCGCCGCCTCGAACGCCACCGTGCGACCAAGTTCGCGGGCGCGCCGGAAAACCTCATCGCCATGTTCGCACAGCAGCGCCTTGTTCGCCGTCACAACATCCTTGCCCGATTCGAGCAACCGCAGCATGATCGTCCGCGCCGGCTCCAACCCGCCGACCAGATGCAACGCGACGTCGATGTCCTTGTCGGCGTACACCACGTCGAGATCGTCAACGATCAAGCCACTCGGCAACGCGATGGCCCGCGATTTCTCGACATGCTCCACGACGACGCGACGAATCTCGATCGGCCGACCAGCACGACGAGCAATTCGATCCGCATGATGGGTCAAGATCCGCGCGACCCCCGTGCCGACGGTCCCCATTCCGATCAAAGCGATCCGCAACGGAGCAATTTGCTTCAGACTCATTCGGAAACTTTTCAATCAATTGTCAGAGTGATGACGAAATCCTCGATTCGTCAGAACAAAGTCCAGAGACCAACATCGTAGCAGTTGCTCACGGACGGGACAGGGTGGGTCATTCGCGTTCAAACAGATGATCCCAGAGCGCGGGTGCCTGGCCGGACACTTTCAGGTCGTCCAGTTGATACCGACATTTTCCGAGTAATTGCTCGGGCTTGTCGAAATAGTTTTCGAGCAACGCTTTGACCGATGCCTCAATGGCAGCTCGATCTTCTCGCGGTTGGAACCGAGACAATGCCAGGATGCGATAGGCTCCAGGCTTGAGAGCCACCGATTCAAAATTGCCGTCTTCTCCGACAAACACAACATCCCCGCCCAATTCACGTAAACTGGTGGCGGCGAAACGGCGGTCGGCCTGAGAGTCGGCAGAGCGGAATCCCGTGACGGCCAGCTTCGTCGTGCCATCTCGCCTTTCCGGAAGTAACAGCACACATGCACCCCGATCGGGTTCTCGCTTGCCAGAGTCCGTTTGAAACGTGATGCGACCTTTCACGGCAGCGGTCTGCTTACCCGACGAACTCGGGTCATCCGGTGAATTCGACTTCGCAACCAACGGCTTTCCGTTTTTGTCGAAGGTTTCTTTCTGGACTGTCACTGACGCGCGATCCCATCGGCCGGCGACGAAGCCTACGATCAAACTCAGCAACGAAGCGATCACGATCCAACTTGTCGCGTTGCGAGTCAGTGTCGGACGAATCGTTCCGTATTGCGTCAACGGCATTTCGACGTCAACGACTGGCTGCTCGGCGGCTGGATCGCGAGCGATCGGCAGACTGGCCAGCGCGGAGAGTTCTTGCATCGAGGCGACCGGCGCTGGTTGCCGGGTGTCATGGATCTCAATCGGTATTGGCTTGGGAGCAACGACCGGATCAACTCGGATCGGCACTGGCACAATGGGGGGCGCGGCTGGTGGCTTCGGAGCCCCATTTTCACCTTCGGGTACAGCGACTGCGGATTCGGATTCCTGTACTGTCTCGTTTTGACCAAACATCGCCAGCTCTTCCAACGCGGTGGCGAGCTTTGAGTCTTTGATGTTCAGCTTCAGTTCCGGCAGCGGCGCGACATTCCCCTCCGGATCAGGGACTCGGATCGTCCGGCCGCAGGTCGGGCAGTCCACCAGCATTCCCGACTTGGTGTGCGAGATGCCCAAAAACTGTCGACAGTGTTCGCAACGAAACTTGATGGGCATGAGAGGTCAGACGCCAGCAGGCCAAAGCTTGCGTGGCTTCAGCGAGAGGTATTGTCAGAGTTTGTGTCGTGCACCACTCGCCAAGCCAGCAGTGCGACCAGCGAGACAAAGTTGATCACCCAGGCCGAAGCCGCGACCAGAAACACGCCCCACACGCCAGACGAGCCGTTCTGGTCGCCGACGGCCAGCAGAATCAGCGAGATCACACACGCCAATAGGCTAACTAACGTCAGTACCGCTCCGGTCCAAAACAAGCGGCCGATCCAAGTTCGTGTCTGTTGCATGAGATGCCGCAATGAGTTCGAGGTTTTCAGGCCAAACCGTCCGATTCGATCGATTGGGTAACATCTTCCGCTCTCGCTTCGTTGCGTCAAGCCGTCAGGTTGCCGGAGCCACTTCTTCCGAGACATTGCCTTTCGTGACCGATAGACTGTTCCGTGCCCGTGAAGCTTCTCGGTGCGGGCAAGCTGCCCGTAAGACACACAGGTTTGAGTCACTCTGCCATGAAATTGGACGATTTTTTGAAAGCGGATTTAAATCGCCGGCAGTTTTTGGGACGCAGTGCTCAAAACGCGGCCGGAGTCGCCGCCGGCATGGTTGGTCTGGCGGGAGCCGCCGCGTTGGCCAAAGGGTCGGCGTCCGAGCGAGTTCGCCTGGCCGTGATCGGTGTCCGAAACCAGGGCAAGGCCTTGGCGAGCAGCTTTGCGTCGCTGCCCGATGCCAGCGTCGTGTCGTTGTGCGACGTCGATGAAAACCAATTTCCCGCCGCGGTCCAAGCGGTCCAGAATTTCCAGGGGACGTCTCCTAAAACCGAGCGAGACTTCCGCCGAGTGGTCGACGATCCGTCGGTCGATGCGGTCGTGATTGCGACGCCGGATCATTGGCACGCAACGATGACGGCTCTTGCCTGCGAAGCGGGCAAGGACGTGTACGTCGAGACGCCCGCCTGCCACTTCGGTGGCGAAGCGGCTCAGATGATCGAAGCCGCTCGGACGAATCAACGGATCGTTGCCGTCGGCTTGCCGCAGCGGAGCGGCCAACATTTTCAATCGGCGATCCGGTTAGTGCAAAGCGGTCAACTCGGACAAGTCACGCTCGCGAAGGCTTGGTTTGTGCAACGTCGACAACCACTCGCGCCGGCTCTGCCCGCCGAGCCGCCTGCCGGAGTCAATTTTGAATCGTGGCTCGGTCCCGCGCCGCAGCGGCCATTTCTAGAACATCGATTTCACTATCATTGGCGCTGGTTCTGGGAACACGGCAACGGCGAACTTGGAGCTTGGGGTTCACAGTTGCTCGACGTCGCTCGGTGGGGATTGGATGTCGCTTGGCCTCAGCGAGTCGCCTCGACGAACGGCCGGCGCGTCATCGCAGACGACGCTGAGACTCCCGATGCGCTGCAGGTGCAGTTCGACTGCGGCGACAAGACCGTGATTTGGGAGCATCGCACCTGGAGCAATCATGCTCCGGAAGGTCGCACGGCGGCGGTCGCATTTTTTGGTGAGCGCGGCACGTTGGTTGTCGATCGCGGTGGATGGAAGGTCTACGACTCAAAGGAGTCGCTGACGTCCGACGCCAGCGAGTTGACGTTGCCGCATCTGGCTGATTTCCTCGCGGCCGTGAAGGAGCGTCGCGCTCCGGTCGCGGATTTGGAGATCGGCACGGTCTCGGCGAGATGGGGACAGCTCGCAGCGATCTCGCACCGCGTGGGCCGCGAAGTGCAGGTCGATGCTGCCGGTCGACCGCAGGGTGATGACGCGGTGGCTTTGTGGCAGCCAGCCGCCGCCGATGTGGTGTGAAGCCGATTGCAATTCTCTTCATCGCGAGTGGGCGTCCCGTTTACTTCGGCCATCGCGTTGTTCCCACCATTGTCATTCCGGCCCAGCTGTTGATACCGGCGACCTTGATTGAGTTGGTTACAGGCGTTCGCCACGATGGTCAACTCTGCAGACACCTCGTGTGAAACTTCGATCAGGCCCACAACCATAGCCAGGCAGACAATCGTCGAGATCAAAATCAACTCGGAGGTGACGACAAATCCCCGCTCGTCGTTCAGCAATTTCTTGAAGAGTTGCCAAATCATGGACCTCGACCGAAACAGATTCGCGAAGGGATGGCGGCGCGGCAGGACTCGAATTTCTGCCGCCAGAGGCTCCGCAATCGAACAGACAGCTCTGGGCCGTGATTCGCCAACGTTGCAGCCGACAAGAGCGAACCAATTCACATCGCTAGCCGGTTGCAACGATTGCTCTCACCGAGCCGTCGCAGCGTGGCCGCCTACTCATTGCCGCGATACCGTATTGATCCACTTCGGCCGCTTGATCAGGAGACTCACATGACTCGCCCCACCACTCGCCGTCAGTTCCTCGAAATCAGTGCCGTTGCCGGCACGTCGCTGTTTGCCGCTCCCGCGATCCTGCGGGCAAAGAATCTCAACGAAAAACTCAACGTCGCGTGCATCGGTGTTGGCGGCCGAGGCGGCGCACACTTGCCCGCGCTGGCCGATGAAAACGTGACGGCGATCTGCGATGTCTTTGAACCGACGCTTGGCAAAGTCAGCGAGAAATATCCACAGGCAAAGAAGTTCGCCGACTTCCGCAAGCTGTTCGATCATGACCGCGACTTCGACGCCGTCGTCGTCAGCACCTGCGAGCACACACACGCCTTCGCGACCTATCCGGCGTTGCTGCTCAACAAGCACGTCTATTGCGAGAAGCCGCTGACGCACAACATTTGGGAAGCTCGGCAGATTCGCGAGACCGCTGGTCGCGTGAAAGTCGCCACGCAGATGGGAATTCAGATTCACTCGGGAGAAAACTACCGCCGCGTGGTCGAACTGATTCAAGCGGGGGCGATCGGGCCTGTGCGCGAAGCTCATGTGTGGGTCGGCCGAGCCTGGGGACGCCAGAGCGCGGAAGACGCGAAGAAGTACGGCGACATCGTCCACGTTGAAGAGCGGCCGACCGAAGCGCAGCCCGTACCGCAGGGATTGGATTGGGATTTGTGGCTCGGTCCTGCGAAGCCGCGGGCGTTTCACAGCGTCTATTTTCCGGGGCCGAAATGGTATCGCTGGTGGGACTTTGGCAGCGGCACGATGTCGGACCTCGGCAGCCATTGGAATGACCTGCCGTTCTGGGCACTCAAGCTGCAAGCTCCACTGACGATCGAAGCCTCCGGCCCGCCGCCGCACGCCGAGATCGCGCCGGCCTCAATGCAAGCGACCTACGAGTACGGCCCGCGCGGTGAGATGCCTCCCGTCAAACTGACCTGGCATCAAGGGGTCAACAAGCCGGCGATCTGGACCGATGGTGGCATCCCCAAGTGGGACAGCGGAGTGCTCTTCATCGGCGACAAGGGAATGCTGCTGTCCGACTACGGCAAGCATGTCCTGCTGCCGGAGAAGAACTTTGAGGGCTATCAACGTCCCGATCCGTCGATCCCGAAATCTCCCGGCCTCATGCACGAATGGCTGATCGCTTGCAAGACCGGAGCACCGACGACATGCAACTTCGAGTACTCCGGCTGGCTGACCGAGGCTAATCATCTTGGCAACGTCGCGTATCGGCTGGGCAAGAAGATCAAATGGAATGCCGCCGAATTAAATTGCCCAAACGCTCCCGAAGCAGATCGCTTGATCCGCCGCGAGTACCGTCCAGGCTGGTGTCTGTGTTGACTGTTCAGCGAGGAGATTCGTTGATGCCGTCTGCTCGCCGAATTCTGCAAACCATGATGGTGTTGAGTACCATCTGGCTATGCCCGAGCCAACACGCTGGCAAGAAATATGCAGATTGGCCGCATAAAACGGCTCCAGCATTTGGCTCAAATGCAGATCTTCACTTCACCTCGAATGGATGAATTCGAAGCGGAGGCACATTCAAGTTGCCATCCAAACACTCAGCTCACTTGGCCGCGACTGGTTCGTCGGCGAGCAGTTTCTCGATCATGTCGTGAATCGCCGTGGCGTTCTTCGAACCGCTGCCGACTCGGATCAGGCGAATGTTGCCTTGGCGATCGATGAGCACCACTTGCGGGATGCCTTGCACGGCGAGC
This sequence comes from Planctomycetota bacterium, assembly GCA_016872645.1. Classification (GTDB taxonomy): domain Bacteria; phylum Planctomycetota; class Planctomycetia; order Planctomycetales; family Planctomycetaceae; genus SXKJ01. The sequence goes on from VGZH01000002.1 coordinate 68,212, forward strand.
TGCTTGGCCACGGTGTTCCCTTCGCCTTGCAACGCAAATCGATGCTTCAAGCCATGGAATTCGGCGAACTTCTTGAGCATGGCTTGCTCGGTTTCGTGAGTCACGACGGGGTCTTTTTCTTTCTCGGCTTCTTTGTCCTCTCCCTCTTTCTTCTCGGCCGGTTTTTTCACTGGCCGCATGGGACGATTCTCAGCGTCGTTCCATTCGTATCCGTAGTACCGCGTCATGCCAACAATGACTAGGCCCTTCTCCGAATACTTCTCTTGCCATTCGCGAAGATGCGGGAAAGTGGCAATGCATGGGCCACACCAGATGGCCCAGAAGTCGAGCAGCACGACTTTGCCCTTGAGGTCGTCCGCCGACAACGGTGAGCCATTCGTCCATTCCTCGACGTTCAAATCTGGAGCCGGCTTGCCGATCAGGGCCGCGAGTTCATGACCGTGCTTGATAATGCCAGCGTATGACGTGAGCGTCTTTTCCAGTGTTTCCAATTGGGTCTTTGTTGCCTTCTCTTCTGTGGCTTCCTTGAGCTTCCCGATCCGATCCTTGGCTGTATTCAACAACTGCTCCGCCTTGTCTGGTTCGGAGCGAGCAATCGAGCCAATTTCGGTGGTGACTTTGCGGCTGTACTTCCGCAAGACCGCCTGATCGTCCGGTTTGTCATCAATCTGCTTTTCCAAATCCGCCAACGACGTACGGGCGAGGGCCAGAGTCTCTTCGAAGTTGGTCGCGATCAGTTTGGCTCGCGTCTGATTGGACTTCCCCGCCGCCGACTCCGGCTTCAGCGAACCGACGAACTCCTTAGCCGCCACGAGTTTCTTCTCGGCATCTTCGGGAGCAGTGTCCATCAACTCGGAGATTTCTTTGAAGGTCTCATTCAACCAAGCCGTGAACGCTTTGGGGTCATCGGGATTGTTTTGGTACTGCTCCGTGGCCGAAGCCGCCGCGCCGCTCGCCGCATCGCCCTTCGGGGGATCGGCGGCCTTCAGAGAACTCAACGCCAAGACGATCACCACGAACATCAAGGAGAAAGACTTCATTGGTCGCTCCTAAAGAGAAGAGGATGGACGATCCTAGAAGCAGGATTGGACTGGGACGGGCGGACATTCAAAGAAGTCCTTCGCCAGACTGCAACCTCAACGCAACTAAGTCAGGCTTTCCAACCTGACCCGAGCCGAAAAAATACCATCGACTTGGCACTGAATCCGCCTGGAATGGCTGACCTACACGATCTCTCGAATAACCCGGCCTTCCAGAAATGTCAGCCGTTCGTCGCGGCCCAGGTGCGGGTAGGTCAGTTGGTGCTGATCGAGTCCCAGCTGATGCAGGATCGTCGTGTGGATGTCTCGGAAGTGATACGGCTTTTCGATTGCCTTGAGCCCGATTGCGTCCGTCGCCCCGACGACTCGTCCGCCGCGAATGCCGCCGCCGGCCATCCACATCGAGAAGCCGAGATTGTGATGATCGCGGCCACCGGTTGGTGATTGCGCATCGGGCGATCGTCCGAACTCGCCGCCCCACAGCACCAAGGTGCTGTCGAGCAATCCGCGCCGTTTCAAATCCTTAAGCAACGCGGCCACCGGTCGATCGGTTTCAGCCGCCTTGCGGAGGTGATTCTCTTCGATATCGCCGTGAGCGTCCCACTGCATGTTGCCGGGGCCGCCGCCAGAGACGACACACACGAAGCGGACTCCGTTCTCGACTAGCTTCCGCGCGAACAAACAGCGCCGGCCGTAGTCGTTGGTGGGCTCTGAACCGATCCCGTAGAGGTCCAATGTTTCTTGCGGTTCGCGAGAGAGATCGAATACTTCGGGAGCCTCAGTCTGCATCCGGAACGCAACGTCGTATGCGTTGATACGCGCGTTGAATTCCTCGTTGGCCGGGTCCAGCGTTGACTCATTCAGGCCGCGCAAGAATTGCAATGTGCGGCGACGCTGTTGGCTCGTAACATGTTTGGGCAAATCCAAATTGAGCACCGGGCGCTCTCCCGGCCGAAACATCGTCGGCTGATACACCGCTGGCAAAATCCCGTGCGCGTACATCGGTTGGCCCGCTTCGAGTGCTCCCTTCGGATCGGGCATCACGACATACGAGGGCAACGACTGGCTCTCCGCACCCAGGCCATACAGCAACCAGGAACCCATGCTGGGGAAACCAGGCACGACGCGGCCGGAGAACAATTCGTACTGCGCGGCCGAGTGAACCACGCTGTCGCCGTAACAGGACCGCAGCACGGCGATATCGTCGATGCAGGTCGCTGTGTGCGGAAACAAGTCGGACACTTCGATCCCGCTCTCGCCGTGTTTGCGAAACGACCGCTTGGTCCCCAACAGCCGCGCGTCTTCGTGAACGAACTGGTACTTCGCCTCGCCGAATTCGTCTGGCCGCCGTTGTCCGTTGAGCTTGTTGAGCAGCGGCTTGGGATCAAACGTCTCGACGTGGCTCGGCCCGCCGGCCATGAACAGGAAGATGACGGACTTCGCCTGCCCCCCGACATGCGAAGGCTTCGCCGCCAATGGATTCGACCCCGCCGCCTGAAGCTGCTCGTCATGCAACAACGAGGCCAACGCCAGTCCGCCGAACCCGCAACACGCCTCGCGCACGAACTCGCGTCGCGTGGAGGTGATTCTCGAATGAATCTTTGGAGTGCGGGGATTCATCGCCGTTTTCCTTTTGGACTGCGGTGTGTCAGCACCGCACTCCTCGATTATCTGAGATAAATAAACTCGTTGAGGTTGAACATCGCGAGCGTGAACTCACTCAAAGGTTGTTCACGCAGAAACACAGCTGATTGTGCCTGCTCTTTCGCAGTCGGTGCTCGGCCGAATGCCAGCCGGAAAGCGAGATCGATGGTCTTGTCACGATCGCTGCCGCATTCACGTTCCAGTCGCTTCGCAAACGACTGAGCCAGATCGTTCGCCAAGGTGCCGTTGAGTAACTCCAACGCTTGCGGCGGATGAGTGCTCACCTCTCGGCGAGCACAACTGGTCTGCAAGGCGGGAGCGTCCAGGTTCTCGAAGAACGGCAGTCGCAGATTGCGTTTGGCGATCAAGTAGACCGAGCGCCGATCGTGCTCGGTCACGTCGGACGTGATCTCCCATTGCGACGGCTTGTAGAGCAGGTTCACCAGTTCGGGATCGACCGGGACGATGACGCTCGGCCCACCGAATTTCGGATTCAGCCGACCTGAAACGGCCAACATCGCGTCGCGGATTTCTTCGGCCGAGAGGCGGTGGGGAGTCGTCGCCCGGACACCTACGCCCGGGCGATCGAGCGTTGGCGTCCGATCTAAATACGCCGCACTCAACACCATCAGCCGGTGCAGCGGCTTGAGCCGCCAGCCGTTGTCGATCAACGTGGCTGCCAGCCAATCGAGCAATTCGGGATCGCTCGGCTTCGCGCCATTCAGGCCGAAGTCGTTCGGTGTCTTCACGAGTCCGACGCGGAAGTGCTGCTGCCAGAGACGATTCACGATCACGCGCGCGGTCAGCGGATGATTGGGAGACGTCAGCCATTTGGCCAACTGCGAGCGCGGCTGCGTCTCACCGGATGAGACCTCGGCAACGTCATCGGCGACCAACACGCTTAGTGGTCGTGGCTGGACCGGCTCTCCTTTGTTTTCCCAGACGCCCCGCTTCAAGACGTGGATTGCCGTTCTTTTCGCGAAGTCGTTGTGAGTGGCCGGAATCGTCGGCAGCGGCGCGGGGAGTTTGTCTTCCAACTCCTCGATCTGTTGTGCCAGCTGATCTTTCTGTGCAGCGTCGGTCGCGTCCTTGGCCAACTTCTGCACGCGAGCGATTTCGTCTTTGCCTTTTTTCGTCGCGGCCTCCCACGCCTGCTGTTCGTCGGCCGTCGCGAGGACAAGGTTGTGCTCCTCGGTCGCGGCGAGGTATGCCTGCAAGCGGTAGTAGTCCTTCTGCGAGATCGGCTCCAATTTGTGATTGTGGCAGCGAGCACACCCGACGGTCAGGCCGAGAATCGCCGAGCCGATGATGTCGGTCCGCTCGGTGAGCACTTCGTTGCGGCTGAGCGCGATGTCGGTATTCCCCGCGTTGCGCCGCACTGGGCCAAGCCGATGAAAGATCGATGCGGTCAGGCACTCGTGACTCTCCGGCTCGATCTCATCCCCCGCGATCTGCTCGACAAGGAACCGATCAAATGGCTTGTCCTGGTTGAAGGAATCGATGACGTAATCCCGATACCGCCACGCTCCGGGAATATGCCGGTCGTACTCAAACCCCTCTGTCTCCGCGAACCGCACCACATCGAGCCACAACTGCGCCGCCTTCTCCCCAAAGTGCCGACTCGCCAGCAACCGATCGACAACCTTCTCGTAAGCGTTCGGCGCTTCGTCGCTGACGAACGCTTCGACCTCTTCCGGCGTCGGCGGCAGCCCGATCAAATCAAACGTCACACGGCGAATGAGCGCGCGCTTGCCGGGAGCCGTTGAGAGCTGAGAATCGCGAGACGAAGGTGAAGAAGACGCTGAGAGATAAGAGTTGAGAACTGAAAGCGAAGACTCCTGAGTCGTAGAGCTCTTTGATTTGTCCCCCTCTCGTCTCTCAGCTCTCAGCTCTCGTCTCCGCAGCGGCTGAAACGCCCAATGCTTCCGAGCCTCCACGAGCTTGGAATCGTCCGCATCGGTCGGCTCGCGATCGCGCGGATCGGGAGCACCCATCTCAACCCACTTCACGAAGTCGGCAATCGTTTTGTCCGCGAGTTTCGGCTTCTTCGGAGGCATGACCAGATCGCCTTCGTGCCGAATCGCCCGAATTAACAAACTCTCGCCGCTCTTCCCGGCCACGATCGCCGGTCCGCTGTCACCGCCGCGCAGCACTGCGGCTTTGAAATCCAGCCGCAAACCTCCCTGCAATTCGTCGGCCTGTCGCGAGTGACAGGAATAACACTGAGCTTTCAACACCGGCTCAATCCTGTCGCGAAAGAATCGTGTGCCGTCCGTCTCTTGGGCGTTCACCTTGAGACACGAGCACGCTGCCAACAAAACGATGGCCATCCAGCTATGCCAGTTTCGACGAGACGGCAAATTGAAGAAATGTTTTGGCATGGGAACGGTTGAGGCGGGTTAAGTAACACCGACGAGTTCTCGGATCGGTTCGCCGGTTTCGACGAGATGCACGGGGCGGCCGGACCGGTCGGGAAAGGTGGTGTGTTGGCCGTCGATGCCCAGGTGATGATAGCTCGTGGCCGCGACATCTTCGGGGAAGAGCGGGCGTTCTGCGACGTTGGCTCGGTGATAATCGGACGAGCCGACCACGATGCCGCGCGGCAGACGGCCAAATTCGCCCATCGCGACGACGACCGTCTTTTTGTAGAGGCCGCGGTCGATCAAGTCACGCACGAGCGCGGCCAGCGCGCGATCGAACGGAGGCACCCGCAGCTTGGCTCCTTCGGCAGTTGCATAGCGGTTTGCGGTTCCGTGATGGTTCCACGGTTGCGTGTTGACCGTGCCGAAAGCCACGCCGCGCTTGACCAGTCGCCGAGCCAGGAGCGCGCTCTGACCAAATTCGTGACGGCTGTAGGTATCGCGAATCGTGGCCGGTTCGGCGTTGATGTCGAACGCGGATTGATAATTTGCGTCGAGGTCCTGCATCGGCAGGTCAAGTTCGCGGCGCTGTGCATCGAACGTCGAGAGCAGCGAACGGCGGTCACGCAGTCGGTCGAATGTCAGATTGCTGGCGAGCGACAGACCGCGGATTCGGTAGTCGGCCGCGTTCGGGTTCGAGTTCACAACGAACGGTCCGCGAAACTGCGAGACCGCTTCAGGCTTTGGATCCCGCGTCTCATGATGTCCCGGTCCGCCGCTCATCCACATCAGGATGACGCTCGAGCCAGCACGCGTCGGGTCGAAACGAATGCCGGAGCGGGAAGCGGCCTCGCTGCGACCGGCCAAGAACTGCGGCAACTTCAGCCCGCCGAATCCGAGGACTCCGGCTTGCACAAAGTTGCGACGAGAAAAACCTTCGCTGTCGGACGCTGAATTTCGAGTGAGTCGCATCACGGTGACCAATGTTGTGAGTCGATTGTGCCTGACTCTGTGTTCTCTGTAGTGAAATTCTTTATCGCAGAGATAAAGAGTACACGCAGACTATCCAAGAGTATCGAGCGCTGTTGGTCACTTCTTGATTTGTTGCCGCAGTTCATTCAATTCGGCTCGCAGGCGTTGCAGTTCTTCGCGCAATTCCTCGACCGGGGCGCGGCCGGGAGCGGATTTAGGTTTTAATTTCGGCTGTGGCTTCTTCATCGGAGGTTCGCTTTGCTTGGACTTCAGGAGTGCCGGCTTCTCGTTCTCCGTTGATGACCGCTCCTTCGCGAATTGTTCGTGAGCCTGATGAAGTTCACGCTCGATGTGCTCCGCCTTATCAGCCAGTTGTGCGGCGAGGTCGGGCAGCTCGGCCGCGTGCAGGTTTTCGATGGCGATGTGCAAGTGCTTGAGGCGACGAGCGGCCGCCTGCAACTTCTCAGGCATTTCCGGCGAGTGCTTGCCAATCGGCTTTTGTCCGGCCTTTGGCTCGTGATGCTCACGGTGTTCAGCCAACTCGCGCTCGATGTTGGCTCGATGCTTGCGCAGCTCGGCGAGAGCTTGCTTGTCTTTGGTCTTCTCTGCGTGTTCTTCCTTTTCGGCGATCGCTTTGAGTTGTCGATGCAGTTCATCGATCTCGCGGTCCGAGGAAGCTGACGACTTCACTTCGTGCTTGTCCGCAGCATTCAGCAGCTCTTTGACGTGGCGGAAGAGTTTCTCAGCCTCTTCCTTGCGGCCTTTTTTGACCAAAACTTCCGCTTCATGCTGGACGGCTTTAGCCTTGGCTCGCAGTTCATCCGCTTCCGATGACCAAGCCGTCGCGCTGACGCAGACAACCAAAGCCAGCGACGCCAGAGTCCAAACGATATTTCGCATTTCAATGCCTCCGGAAATGGGAAAGACAGATGACCAAAGTATGCTATCCAGCATCGGTCAGCATGGCATCCGAAATCCGGCAGACAGACACGACTGGCTCATTCGATTGTGTTCGGAAAACTGTCGTTAGGCTGCTCAGCGCAGTCCCAGCAGCGGGAGCGAATCGCGGTGAATGAGCCGTTCGATCGCCTCGTGGCTGAGTCGCGGCAACGCGCTGCCGGCCAGCATATCGTTGAGTTTTCGCAATCCGTCGAGCGTCGCATTGACCGTCGTGAAGGGGTAGTCGGTTCCGAACAAGACCTTGTCCCAGATGCCGTATTCCTGCACGAGCATCAGGCTGTGATAAAACTGGAACGGGCGGTAATGCAGCGCGCTGATGTCGCAGAAAACATGCGGATGCTTGCGAGCCGTGACGATCGCCTCCCCCTCATACGGGTGGCCCAGGTGAGCCATGATGATTCGGACTTCGGGGAATCGCGTGGCGACGACGTCCAGATGCCGAGGCAGCGTGCATTCGAGCGGCGCCTGCGCAACGAACGTCGTCCCCGTGTGCAGTAAGACCGGCAGCCGATGTTGCGTCGCGTACTGCCAGAGCGGATCGAGCCGCGATTCGTCGGGACGAAAGCCGGCATACATCGAGAGCAGCTTGATGCCACGCAGGCCCAGCTGTTGATGCCCGAATCGCAGCTCGTCTTCCCAACCGGGCTGCGTCGGATCGACCGACAGAAAGCCGATCAACCGCGCGGGATCGGCGGCGACGTATTTTGCGACGTAACGGTCATCGACCCACAAGCCACTGAGTTTCGCTTTGCCGCCGAAGACGATCGTGATCGTGTCTTCGGGGGCGGTGGCTCGATAGGCGTCGTATGTCACGGTCAGGTCCATTTCGACTCCCGCCTTCGCTCGCTTGGCCTGCTGCCGGAAGTCGTCACTGAAGTGCGCGGGGTACTCCCAGGCGTGACTGTGAACATCGATGATCATGAGGCCTCCCTGCGCCCTACTTGCGAATGGATAACAGCGTCTGTTCGAGGAACGGACGGACAAGCCGTTCGAGCCATTCGAACTCGATCAAGAACGCGTCGTGGCCATACGAGCTTTCCAGTTCGATGAACGTCACATGCCGACCGGCCTCGATCATGGCTCGGACCAGTTCTTTGCTTTGGATCGTCGGGAACAGCCAGTCGGACGTGTAGCTGGTGACGAGAAATCGCGCGTTCGTTTGGCTGAGCGCTTGGGCCACGGAGCCCCGGCCTTCGGCAAGATCGAAGTAGTCCATCGCTCGCGTCAGGTAGAGATAGCTGTTGGCGTCGAAGCGTTCGATGAACCGCTTCCCTTGGTAGTGCAGGTAGCTTTCGACTTGAAACTCGATCTGCCGCATCATGTCGTACGAGAGTTTGTCGCTGTCTTGCAGTCGACGGCTGAATTTCATCTCGATCGAAGCATCGGAAAGGTATGTGATGTGCGCGACCATGCGGGCCAGCGCGAGTCCCACGTTCGGACCTTGGGGCTTGTCGTAGTATTGCCCGCCGTGAAAGTTCGGATCGGTGCAGATGGCTCGACGGCCGACGGCGTTGAACGCGATCCCTTGAGCGGTCAGCTTCGCGGCCGACGCCATACAGACGGCCGAAGCGATCCTCTTCGGAAATCGAACGGCCCATTCCAGCGCCTGCATCCCGCCGAGACTTCCGCCGATGACCGACAGCAATTTCTCGATGCCGAGCGACCGCACGAGTTCGGCATGAACCTCGACGATGTCGCCGACAGTCATGAACGGAAAGCTGAGCCCGTAGGGCGTGCCGGTCTGCGGATTGAGACTGAGCGGGCCGGTCGTCCCCTGGCAACCACCGAGCACATTCGCGCAGATCACGAAGTAGCGATTGGTGTCGAGCCCTTTGCCCGGCCCCACGAATTCATCCCACCAACCGGTCTTGCGATCTTGCGGTGTGTGCCAGCCGGCAACGTGAGCGTCCCCGGTCAGTGCATGACAAACGAAGATGGCGTTGTCTTTTTTCGGGCTGAGTTCGCCGTAGGTTTCGTACGAAACCGTGACCGGCCCCAGCTCGCCTCCGCCCGCCAATCGCAGTGAATTCGGTGGCGCAAAGAGCGTGGCGGAGCGTTTCGTCACGAACCCGACCGAGTCTGGTCCGGGAACGATCGGCTCGCCACCGTCACGCAGTTCTCCGCTGTCTGTCGCCATGTAGTCCTCTTGAAGCGGTTTCAAATAGCTCGCCGCGCCAGCGAGAGTTTGTGTTTGTCGAACGAATCGACCACTCACTTGCGCGTTGTGCTAGTTCCGCAATCGTCTCTCGTGAAGTCGCGGCAGTGTAACGCGAGACTCTGTCATTCGCCGAGCGATCACTCACCGTCTTTAGGAAGCGAAACATTGATACGGTTCATCGCTTCAGCGATGCCGGAGCGAACCCACAACTCGACGCCATCCGCGGCACAGACGATCGCGTGTTCGATGTCGGACTGCTCGGACTTCGCGAATCGGGACAGCACGAAATCGGCTGAGTCCATCTGCCCCGGCGGACGGCCGATGCCGATACGCAGCCGAGCGTACTCTTGCGTTCCCAACTGGTTCTGAATGTCGCGAAGCCCCTTTTGGCCACCGTCTGATCCAGAGGCTCGCATCCGCAACTGTCCGAGCGGCAAATTGAGGTCATCCGAAATCGCCAGCAAATCCTGCGGCGAACCCTGAAAGAACTCCAAACATTGCCGCACGCTCCGTCCGCTGAGATTCATGAACGTCAGTGGCTTGAGCAACCAAAGCTTCTCGCCGCCGAGTTCCAATTCAAACGTCTCCGCCTCGAACTTGACTCGCGGCTTCGGCAGCGCGAACCGGCGAACGAGTTCGTCGATCACCTCATACCCGACGTTGTGCCGAGTTCGCGAGTAGCGATCTCCGGGATTCCCCAAACCGACGATGATCTTCATGCAATTCACTCACCCCGCGCGACGAGGTCCAGCAAATACCGGCCGTAGCTGTTGTTCCTCATCGGCTCGGCCAGCTTGCGGACCTGAGCGCTGTCGATCCACTTCATGCGCCAGGCGATTTCTTCGGGACTGGCGATCTTCAAGCCTTGTCTCGTCTCCAGCACGCTGACGAACGTGCTGGCTTCGATCAGCGATTCGTGAGTCCCCGTGTCGAGCCACGCCGAACCGCGGCCGAATGTCTCGACTTGCAGCTCGCCCCGTTCGAGGTACACACGGTTGAGGTCGGTGATTTCGAGTTCCCCGCGCGGCGAAGGTTTGAGTTGCTTCGCGTACTCGCAGACGTGTCGATCGTAGAAGTACAAGCCAGTCACGGCGAAGTTGGACTTCGGTTGCTTCGGCTTCTCTTCGATCGTGATCGCCTTGCCGGTTGAGTCCAATTCGACGACGCCGTAACGCTCCGGATCGCGGACGTGATACGCGAAGACCGTCGCACCGGTATCTCGCTCGGCCGCTCGCTGCAACTGCTGCGAAAGCTGGTGGCCGTAGAAAATGTTGTCACCCAGAATCAAGCACGCCGGATCGCCGGCCAGAAATTCTTCGCCGATCAAAAACGCTTGCGACAAGCCGCCCGGATGCGGTTGCTCGGCATATTCAAATTGCATGCCCCACTGACTGCCATCCTTCAGCAGCTTCCGATACAGCGGCAAGTCATGCGGCGTGCTGATGACGAGGATGTGCCGCAGCCCCGCGAGCATCTGCGTGGCCAGCGGGTAATAGACCATCGGCTTGTCGAACACGGGCAGCAACTGCTTGCTGATAACCTGCGTCGCCGGGTAAAGCCGCGTGCCGGAACCTCCGGCGAGAATGATGCCTTTGCGAATTGCCATTTCGATTGCTCCAGTTGGCATGATCCTGCCCCTCTTCCCTTGGGAGAGGAGTGTTGATCGATGTCAAACACCATGATAGCTGCGATACCATTCGACGAATCGCGCCACGCCGGTCTCGATCGGCGTGGCTGGTTTGAAGCCGACATCGCGGATCAAATCATCGAGATCGGCATACGTCGCGGGCACGTCCCCCGGTTGCATCGGAAGGAAGTTCTTCTCCGCCGTGCGCCCGAGACATTTTTCGAGCGTCTCGATCAGGTACATCAACTCGACCGGTTGATTGTTGCCGATGTTGTAGACCTTGTAAGGAGCCTTGCTGGTCGCCGGGTCGGGATGATCGCCGCTCCAATGGGGATTGCCTGTCGGAATGTTGTCGGCGACGCGGATGACTCCTTCGACGATGTCGTCTACGAAGGTGAAGTCGCGGCGCATCTGGCCGTTGTTGAAGACGTCGATTGGCTTGCCGGAGAGGATCGCCTTCGTGAACAGGAACAGCGCCATGTCGGGCCGACCCCACGGGCCATACACGGTAAAAAACCGCAGGCCGGTCGTCGGCAGAGCGAACAGGTGACTGTAGTTGTGAGCCATCAATTCATTGGCCTTCTTCGTGGCGGCGTAGAGGCTGATCGGGTGATCGACGTTGTGATGCACCGAGAACGGATTGTTCGTATTCGCTCCGTAAACGCTGCTCGACGAGGCATACACTAGATGCTGCACACCACTGTGTCGGCACGCCTCCAGAATATTGACGAACCCGACGAGGTTGGCCTCGACGTAAGCGTGCGGGTTTTCCAGCGAGTACCTGACCCCCGCCTGAGCCGCCAGGTTAATGACCACATCAAACTTCTCATCGCGGCAAAGCTTCATCAGCCGTTCGCGTTCCGTGAGGTCCGCCTCGTGAAACGTGAACCCTGGCTGCCCGACAAGCTGCTTCAGCCGAGCGTGCTTGTACTCGACCGGATAATACGGAACGAGGTTATCGTACCCGACGACTGTGTCCCCACGAGCCAGCAATTTCTGGCTGGTGTGAAACCCGATGAACCCAGCTGCGCCGGTGACGAGATATTTTTTGTTCGCCATGAGCGATCCTCCATAGCCCGAATGCTATGCCGTCACTTGTGATCACTCCAAGACCCATTCGCAAGCAAAGTTGCTTGGTGTTGGCGACCAATCCCGAATCAATGCTCGCCTCGCGTGGCCGGTGGGCTATCGCTTGCTGCCCGGTGAGAATTGCCCGCCGTTCTTGCGAACGGACGCGGCCGTGATGAAGCGCGCCGGCTTCGCTTCACATCATCTGTGGGCCACGCCCTACGAAACTTCCGAACGCTATCCGGCCGGTGAGTCTCCAAATCAGCTCCCGGCCGGCGATGGATATACCACCGACGGTCGAATGTGGCGAACGTTCACTATCGCATCGTCGACAGGACCTGGTTGAAAATGTCGTCGCTGATTTCAGCGATCGAGCGTTGCTGGCCTGCGCGGGCGGAGTCGACTCGCCGCCAAAGGGGATCACGAGCGGCGATCTGCAAATAAACGTCCCGAACACGCTGCAGGTATTCGGCGTCCGCCTCTTGCAGATCGGCGGCCTTGTCGGTGTAGTTGCGAGGCTTCTTGGCAGCGATGTTGCGCTGCGCGATCTCGACCGGGACATCCAACAGAACGACGAGCGAAGGGGGCGGCAACGCAAACACGTCGAACTCGATCCGCTCAATCGTCCGCAGCAACTCGTCCCGTTCAGCACCGTCAAGCTTGGCTCCCTGGTGAGCGAGATTGGAGGGCACGTAACGATCGCAGACAACGATGTCGGACTGTTGCAGCGCGTCGTTGAGCATACTCTTCGATTCGAAGCGGTCGGCAGCGTAGAGCACTGAGGCCAAAAACGGGTGGACTTCGTTGAGCTGCCCGAAGCGGCCGTTCAGAAAATCGCCGATCGCGTGGCCGAACAGCGTATCACGATAGCGCGGAAAGCTGAGCAAACGAACTCGGCGGCCGGTAGCCGTCAGTCGCTCGGTCAGTTGCTGGGCCTGCGTCCCTTTGCCGGAGCCGTCAATCCCCTCGATCACAATCAGCGGAGCCACGGTTGCCTCGTCTTGATCTCGGTCAGGAGGCCAACTGGGCAATCGCGGCATCACGGTTCCCGGCGATGGCGAAGTACGTCAGCAGCTTGCTGGCCCGCAAAATCGCATCGACTCCTTCGGACAAACCGAACAAAACCATCTTCCCCTGATTGCGGTGCAGCTTGCGGTGCAGGGTGATGAGCTTCCCCAACACTGAACTGGTCAAGTACTCGACGTTGGTCAGATCGAGCACGAGTTTCAACCTATTGGCCTGCTCGACGAGTGAGAACAGTTCTTGACCCAACTGCTCGATATTCTCCTCATCGTTGAGCTGGCGCGACTTGAAGCGGACGACCAACACGTCTCCGTGTTCTTCGAGCGTGATGAAGCTGTTCCGGTGATCGGGCAGTGGCATGAATCGCTCTTTCGAGGTATCGAGTTCTTGGCAAACCGGTCGTCAGATTCGTTTTTTAAGCCGGGGATTCATGGATCGCACAGTTCGTGGTCGCTCGCTGTGACGTTGACGATTCTAAACAGTCAACGGCGAAGACGCTCGCCTGATTGGGGGCGGAAAATCGGATCGCGACCAATTCGTCCGAGTCCATCCGGCTGGCCATTCCCGAAACCAAGTGTCCGAAATCCCGTGAGTTTCCTGGCAACTCGACGTTTGCGTAGCGGCGGTCCGTCCCCTGTACGAATCCTGATCGCGAAGAGGACAGCCCCTCTACTAAGACTTCGACGGGGCGGTCGATCAATGTGGATGCAAACTGCCGGGTCATTTCCGTTTCCAACCGTGCTAGTTCTTGACAACGTTGTTTCTTGATCGGTGCCGAAACCTGATTCGGCATCTTCGCCGCCGGAGTTCCACGGCGTCGGCTGAATGGAAAAATGTGGATCTTCATGAATCTCGCTTGCCGGCAGGTATCAAGAGTTTGCTCGAATTCTTCATCGGTCTCGCCTGGAAATCCAACGATCACGTCCGTCGAGAGAGCTGGATTCGGCAATCGCTCGTGCAGCTTGGCGACGGTTTCCAGAAACTGCGCGACCCGATAGCGCCGCCGCATCCGGGCCAGGACCGTGTCCGAACCGCTCTGTAACGCGGGATGAAAGTGCGGACACAGATGTTCACAGTCGGCGGCAGCAGAAATGAAGTCGTCACTGAACTCAGCGGCTTCAATGCTCGACAATCGCAACCGCCAGCGGCCCGGTATTTGATCGAGCCGTTGTAGCAGATGCCACAACCGAAACGGTGGCAGCCCCGATCGGCCGCGAGTCGTGTCGACGCCGTAATGGCCGACGTGAATTCCGGTCAGCACGATTTCTTCGTAGCCGAACTCGATCAGCCGGCGAACCTCGGCCTCAATGTCGTCGGGCGAGCGGCTTGACAACCCTGGCCGTACCATCGGGATGATGCAGTACGAGCAGCGCAAGAGGCACCCATCCTGCACTTTGACAAACGCTCGCTTGTGGCCGTCGAAGCGGCTGATTCCGGTCGGAAACTCGGCGACACCCAATCGCAGCAGCACGTCGGGAAGTTCACGTTTGTCAGGAACGACTTCGATCACGTTTGGCAATTTAGCGATCGCGGCCGGATCGTGAGTCGCGTAGCAACCGGTGACAATCGTCTGGCAATTCGGATTCTCGCGAGCCAACTGCCGCACGACTTGCCGCCCTCGCGAGTCAGCGTTTTCGGTCACGGTGCAGGTGTTGACGACACACAAGTCCGCGGGTTCAGCTTCGGCGGCCTCGCGAAAACCGGCGCGCAGCAGGGCCTCTTTCACCAATTGCGTTTCGTACTGGTTGACCTTGCAACCCAGCGTCACCAAGCGACATGTCCGCACAGCTCGTCATCCCGTTCGATTTCAGGACAGGGGTGGCGGAGTATACCGGTCTCGCTGCGGACGGCCATCGTTGCACACCACCTAAGAGGACTCGAGCGTGGAACAATCTCGCCGCCAAGTCATTTGTACGCTCGCCGCCGCACAGGTCTCGCGGTAGCTTGGCGGCATGTCCATCGTAACTCCCACTTCGGAAACGACGATCGCAGCCAGTCCGTCCACTGGACGGACTTGGTTAAAGTTTCGCAAATGGGCTGTACAACGAGTCCTCGCGCTGGTGGTTTTGTTGACGCTGTACGTGCTCTCGATCGGACCAATGTGGTGGTACTGGTACAGTGGCATGTACGTCTCGACATCGGCAGACTACTGGGTGATCGCGTTTTATGAACCGCTGCGAGTGGCGTGTCGGATCGAGTGGATTGATTCGTTCGTCACGGCCTACATCGAGTGGTGGAATTTGTGAGCCGGATCGCATAATTGCCCGCTGACACCAAGATTTCTGACTCCTTGACGAATACCCGTCCGCTACCGTCTTGGCGGAGGCGTTCGTAGAATCCGTCCCGAATGGCCAGTCGGCCGTTTCAACTCATTCGGAGATCACATCATGGGGCTATTCGACAAACTTCGTGGCGAACTGGTTGATATCGTCGAGTGGATCGATGATTCGAAACACACTCTCGTCTGGCGGTTTCCACGGTATCAGAACGAGATCAAGAATGGTGCCCAGCTCATCGTGCGGCCGGGGCAGAAAGCGGTCTTTGTGCATCGTGGAGAAATCGCGGACGTCTTCGACGAAGGGAACTACGAACTCAAGGCAGACAACCTCCCGATCCTCAGCACGCTCCAAGGCTGGAAATATGGGTTCAACAGCCCATTCCGTTCGGAGGTGTACTTTGTCAGCACACGGCAGATCACTGACTTGAAATGGGGAACGCCGAATCCCGTGATGCTGCGCGATCCGGAATTCGGCCCGATCCGGTTGCGAGCCTTCGGCACCTACACGCTCAAGGCGGTCGATCCGAAGGCACTGCTGAAAGAATTGGTCGGCACAAACGCCGAGTTTAACAGCGATGATGTGGCGGAAGTGATGCGGTCGATCATCACGCAGGCGTTCACCGATATGCTGGGGACCGCCAAAGTCGCCGCGTTGGACTTGGCGGCGCACTATCAAGAGATGGCGGGCGAGCTCCGCAAGCTTGTCGCGGAACGCATCGATGACGAGTACGGACTGGAGATTCCGCAACTTTTCATCGTCAACGTGTCGTTGCCAGAAGCGGTCGAGAAGGCTCTCGACGTGCGAACCAGCATGGGTGTCGTCGGCGACATGAACAAGTACCAGCAGTATCAGATGGGCAACGCGATGATGGCCGCCGCCGACAACCCCAATGGTGGTGGAGCCGCCGAAGGGATGGGTTTAGGGATGGGCTTCGCGATGGCAAATCGGATGGCTCAGATGGGCGCGGTTCCGGGGGCGCAACCAACCGGAACACCTCCTCCAGTTCCCGACGCCGCAACTTGGCACGCAGCAATCGGTGGACAGTCCTCCGGGCCATACTCGCTGGCTCAGATTCAGACGGCGATTCAAGCGGGGCAACTTGATCGTTCGACGCTGGTCTGGTGCACAGGCATGAGCAACTGGCAACCCGCCGGTGAAGTACCCCAAACCGCCAGCCTGTTTGGAGCCGTTCCACCGCCGCTGCCGAGATGATTTGCCTTTCACTCCATCGGGCTTACCCCGGTGGTTCCAGGCTTTGGGACTACTTTGCCTGCAGAAGTTTTACTCCAACGAATCGGCTGTGTCGTGCAGAAGTCCGCGAACCGCCGGGGCAAGCCCGGTGGGATGGTGATCGTCGATGGCTGACTCGCCTCACCCCGAAAACTCCACCAAGCCCGGCGAGTCCGTCGATGACGGCAAGGGACACATTTTTCCCTGTGAGCAGTGCGGTGCGGACTTGGAATTCCACATCGGGCAACAAAGCCTTAAGTGTCCGTTCTGCGGCCATACAAAACAAATCGAACTCGCAGCCGATGCGGATATCGCCGAGCAGGACTTTTACGCGATCCTCGAAAAGGTCCGCGAGTGGCGCAGCAAGTCGGTGAATCATACGACCGACGGCCAGAGCGAAGTTCGCTGCGTCGGCTGCGGCAGCAACGTCGTCTTTATCGGCTCGTTGACCAGCAGCGAGTGTCCGTATTGCGGCTCGCCAATTCAGCTCGACAAAGTGCATGACTCGCCGAAAAGGATACCGGTGCATGGCGTGTTGTCGTTTCACATCGAGAAAGAAAAGGCTCGGCAGAACCTGACCGCGTGGGTGAAGTCGCGCTGGTTCGCTCCCAGCGAGTTCGCACTGCGCGGCGTCGAGGGTCGTTTTAACGGCGTCTATCTGCCATTTTGGACGTACGACTCGATGACCTTCAGCCGCTATTGGGGCGAGCGGGGCGACCACTACTACGTCACGGTCACCGAGAATAATCAAACTCGGCAAGAACGCCGCACTCGCTGGTCGTCCGTGAGCGGCAGTCACCAACGATTCTTTGACGACGTGCTGATCCTCGGAGCGAAGGGGATGCGTCGCGACATGATGGAGTCGCTCGAACCATGGCCTCTGGAGAAAATCCAGCCCTTCACTCAAGAGATACTGGCTGGATTCCTGGCTCGAACCTACGAGGTCGAACTCGACGAAGGTTTTCCGCTCGCGAAAAAGATCATGGACTCCGGCATCGCCTCAGACGTGCGCAGCCTGATCGGCGGCGACGAACAGCGCGTCTCTGAGATCAAGACTCGATACGACGCACTCACTTTCAAACACTTGCTGTTACCGGTCTGGTTGCTGGCATATCGCTACCACAACAAGTCGTATCAGATCTTCATTAACGCCGTGACGGGCGAAGTCCAGGGGGAGCGGCCCTACAGCTTCTGGAAGATATTCCTCGCGATCATGATCGTGTTGGGAATCATCGCGGCCGTGGCGGCGGTCGGTGGAATCGGCAATGCGGTTCAACATGCTCGCTGACGCAGCCAGTTCGGAGTCAAGTTGCATGGCGGTGCTCCAGCGTTGGTGGGCCATTGCGGGATTATCGCTGTTGATTGTGACGTGGACCCTGTGGAGTCCGCAGACTGAGTTCCCGCAAATTCCGCTGTTTGGTTGGGCGGGATTGTTGCCTCCGTTCGTGCATTGGCTGGCATTCGGAGTTCTCTTAGGATCGCTCGCAACAGCAACCTTGAAACCGGACTCGCAGCGAAGTTG
Source organism: Planctomycetota bacterium (assembly GCA_016872645.1). GTDB lineage: Bacteria > Planctomycetota > Planctomycetia > Planctomycetales > Planctomycetaceae > SXKJ01. The sequence goes on from VGZH01000002.1 coordinate 86,095, forward strand.
GTTGGCGACCGCCGTTTCGCTCGGCGTGCTGCTGGCTCTCGATCAACACCGGCTGCAACCGTGGGCCTGGCAACTCTTGCTGATGGCGACTTGGTGGAGCTGTGGCCACGTACGGCAAGTTTCGAATCTGCTTTGCATTGCACTCACCATCAGCATCTATTTCTGGTCCGCGCTCTCGAAACTTGATGCTGACTTCGCGACCTGGCACGGACAGACGCTCATCGAGTCGCTGTTTCGATCGGTCGGCATCAATGCCCTGAACTGGCCAGCGAGTCTGAAATCATGGCTCGCCATTTCACTTCCGGTCGGCGAATTACTGGTGGCCATCGGATTGTGCCGGCAGCGGAATAAAAGAGTCGCCCTGATCGCAGCAACCGCACTGCACGTCGGGCTGATCTTCGCGTTGGGACCACTGGGATTGGGACATCGTCCGGGCGTGTTGTTGTGGAACGTCGCCTTCATCGGACATGACTGGCTGCTGTTCGGTCGGTCGGCAGGAGGAGCTTTCAAACATACTGGAAGTGCCTGCGAGGGAGAGCGTTTCCCAAGGCACTCACTCGGAAGTGTCATGCAGCGATCGCCCTCGCTAACGCTCTGGGTTAGTTTGTTTTTCGTTTGTATTTGGCCGGTAACCGAGCGCTGGGGATTTTGCGATCGCTGGCTGGGCTGGAGCGTGTATGCTGCGCGATCTGAGCGCATCAGCGTGACACTCACTGATGAGGGATTGCGGCGCTTGCCAGAGGCCGCTCGGCGTTGTGTGACGGATGGCGAATTGCCGCTCGACCGCTGGTCATTGTCCGCGCTGGATGTGCCGATCTATCCACAGTTACGGTTTCAGTTCGGAGTCGTCGAATGGCTGCGGCAGCAGTGTGGTGAAGAGAATCTTGTCGAAGTGATCGTCCAGCGCTCGCGCGGTGGCAGCGGGCATGTCGAACGACTGACGGCCGAGCAGGTCGATGAACAACGCCGCGCCTATAGGATCAACACTCGGCCGCGCAGGCTTCCGTCTTTGTAGGCTGGACCGCAAGGCGCATCGCTCGCAGGCAGCCGGCAGTGACTTGGCGGAGGAATACCAGATCGAGCGTCTCAATCGTGTCACTACCACGGTGGTAGTGCGGGTTTCGCAGGAAGCTGGTATCGGTGATCATCACGGCCGAGAAGCCGGCATCCCAGAACGGGCTGTGATCGCTCAGTCGAACCGCCTGCAGCCAGTTGCCATTGTCGGGGACTTGCAGAGTCTCGACCGGCAGTCGCGGAATCTCTTTCAGACCGTTGCCGAAAGACTCGATGAGCGCCGTTGAGTTTTGATTGCCGATGACGGCGATGAAGTTGCCAGTCGTCGGGTACTTGCCGACCAGTTGTTTCGGCAGAGCTTGAGTGTTCGGCCGCTGGTCACAGTAGCCGATCATTTCCAGAGCGATCATGCCGACCAACCGCTCCGACCGGGAGCGCCACAACCGCGCATGCTCGGCACCTCCCAACATGCCGTGCTCTTCGAGATCGGTGACGACCAACTCCACTTCAGCACCCCCCTCCGGTCGCCAAGCGGGCCAACAGCGAGCAATCTCCAGCAGGCCAGCTACGCCGGTCGCGTTGTCGTCGGCTCCGGGAGTTTCTGGCCGCGAATCGAGATGCGCGGCGACGCTCAGCCACGAACCCGCATGCGACGCGGAACTCGGCAACGTCGCAATCAATTGTATTCCCGTCAGGCGGTCGCCGATTTCAGAGACAGTCTCAAACTCCTGTCGGCGAACCGCCCAGCCGAATCGAGTCAGTTGCTCGCTGACGTAACCTCGCAGCGACTCCAATTCCGGACTGCCGCTGGGACGCGGGCGGACGATGGTCGCCAGATGTTCTTGCAGGCGTTCCGTCTCGATGTCGTTCATGACTTCTTGCGAATTTCCTTCGGCTCGGAAAGTTGCATCAGGTAGATAAAGTCCTGGTCATTGCGGATCGGGTCGAAGTCGGTCTCGAGCGACACAAGCTTTCGCAACGAGCTGTCCATGCGGAATGCTCGCGCGAGCCACGAGAGCGCTTCTTCTTTCTCTCCTGCAAGTGAGTAGTAGCAGGCGAGGTTGTAGAGCACGATCGCGACCTTCGGCGAACCTCGATACGCCGCTCGCATCGATTCAATAGCCTTGTCGAGCCGACCGATCCGTTTGAAGCACCACGCCTTGCCCATCTGCAATTCGAGATTCTTTTCGGCATCGTCCGTGACACGCTCATAAGACTGCAACGCGCGCTCGTAGTCCTCTTTCAGGCGGAAGGATTCGCCGCGCAGTAATTCGACCTCGGCAGGTGTTTCGGATCCCTGAAACAACCCAAGCCGTCGCAGCGCCGCATCGGGCAGTTCGAGCATCAGGTAACCCTGTGCCGCTTCGATCGCACGTTGTTTCTGAATGTCGGTGGCATCTGCCATCGGGAAAGCCTCCGCAGTCCGGACGTCGGCGTCCGAGCGACACGCTATGCGACGCTCGGCACCGCAACGTTCAATTCGCCAGCGAGCTTCAACAGCGCTTGCCAGTTGCCATCGTCCAGAGGAATGCCCTTCGCGGTTCGGTCGTTCAGAACGCGACGTTCCGGATCTCCGGGCAGCGTGACCTCTTTGACTCCGTCGATCAGCGGCACGCTGCGGACGAACTCCTCCAGGCCGGTGACTTGCTGGAACAAGTGCTCGACACCGCAGAATAGTTTCGGATCGATGACGATGAAGATTGCCTCATTCCCTAGCGGTGGCGGCGGATTTGGACCGACGGTCGGACCTCCGGAAAGGCCACAGCAAAACGTCTCGATCAGGAAGGCGAGCCCGAAGCCCTTGTAGGCTTGATCGCCACCCATTGGCAGAATCGTGCCGGGCGGGTCCCCGTACAGCATCGCGGGATTCGTCGTCGGCTTGCCGTCAGGATCGAGCACCCAACCCAGCGGAATCGGCTGACCCGCAATGTGTTTGACGCGGACTTTCCCTTCGGCCGTCGCACTCGTGCCGAAGTCGAGTACAAACGGACCGCCGTTCGCTCGCGGCATCCCCATGCACAACGGGTTCGTTCCCAGCCGAGGACGTTTGCCACCGACCGGAGCAACTCGCGGCGCGCCACCGTGTGTGTTGGCCACGATGATCGAAGCCATTTCTTTTGCAGCAGCCATCTCAGCGTATTCGCCCAAACGGCCGATATGCGCCGACTGGCGCAGCGAACCGCAGGCGATGCCGGTGTTCGCTGCTTTTGCGATCAATCGGCTCGTCAGGTCGCGAGCCAGTACTTGTCCGAATCCCCAGCCACCGTCGGTGACGAGCACGCTGGGGGTCTCTCGCAGAACCGTCAGTCGCGAGCCGGCATGTAGTCGTCCGCTCTTCACATTTTGCAGGTAAAACGGAATCCGCATGACTCCGTGCGAATCGTGTCCGCGCAGGTTCGCTTGTACGAGACTGTCGGCGACGATGCCGGATTCCTCGGCGTCGGCTCCTCCTTTGGAAAGAAGCTGGACGGCGAATTCGATCAGTGAGTCTGAGGCAATGACGGGCACGAGAAGTCTCCTTCAGAGGTTCTTCAGAAAGGTGGTTGTCGCAGGCACAATCGGAAAAGTTTCCGCGAGGCTCAGCATTTTACTTCAGTGGGACTTAGCGCGTCTGAATCAGTTCGCCGAGCGGGCGGCATCGTAGCGAATATGTCCGTGATGCGGATTCATTCCGGTTGGAAAAATTCCGCCGGGAACGGTTCGTCCGCCCAGTTGCATCGTGCGGAGCAAGCCTGCGATGTCGGTTGCTCGGCGAGCCAACGACGGAACGCAGCTTCTCGATGACTCGGCCGATATCCCTTCGGCAACACTCGGAGACAGACGCAATGAGTGACATCGTGTTGGGTATTCGGACGCTCGACGAACTGAAATCGTTCGTGCGTACGAAGCTCTGCGACAAAGAAAACCTGCTGCTGGAGCAAACGAAGGTCCGGCACGCTCCGCTCATCAAGCAGGGCAAGCTATGCGGGTATCAGTTCTCAGTGCAGGGACCTCGGCAAGTGCGTCTCGGAGCCGTCTGGGCCAGCGACCACAACGACGTCTATTTCTACGACACGCGCGGCACTCGCTACTACAAAGCTCATTTGACCGAACAAATTGCCCTTCCGGAATAACCGGTCGGGTAGATCTGACCTTCAAACACTCCGGCTCGACGCTCCGCAGGGACGGGCGAGCCGAACCAACCGCGGGTCTCCTGGCGTTCACCCTCGAGTTTCGACTCGAAAGGCTCAGCCACGAGACCCGCGGCTTTGTTTGGATTCGCAGGCCGCACTTAAAGGTTCGTTCACACGCCCCCCTTTGCGGGTTGGCCGTAAGGGCACAGCGTGCGGTAGATGATACGGCGATCGCCTTGGCACTCGTGCGGGCCAAGCGGCTGCAGTCGCTTGTCGGTCAGGAGCGCGAACAAGATCACGATCAACACGGCGATGATCCGACCGGCGGATCCCCACTCGGCGATGACCATGTACGACAGAGCGGCCGCGCAGACGATGTAGACCGCCAGCGTTTCTCCAAAGTTGCGGCGTGCGAGCATCGCCTTCGACGTGTGGTTGAGTTCTTTGGAAAGTTCTTCTCGCACCAACGCGACTCGTTCCTGACGAACGGCTTGAGCCCCTGCGGCTCCGCCAGCTTTGAGCAGTCATTCAACACTGTCCGGGATGCGATCGCTGTCTTCAAATTCAACCCGCGTTTGATTTGTGCAACGATTGCGGTACTCACGCAGTTCACTGACAAGCCTGCGTTCGAGAACCCTCGCTTGTGGCGGAACACCCCGTTCTATTGATCCCACATCACAGTCAGCGGCGAGTGCGTGTCCCAGCGAATCGACTTCCCTTGGTTGATCGCAATCCTGCCATCTTCGCGAAAGCTGCCCCGCGGCGCCTCTTGCCAGTTGTCGCGATAACAGCCCTGAAGTTCCGGTTCGACGAACGGAGCGGCTCCTTGAATCAACAAATCGAACGCTCGGTTGATACGGACTTGAGGACTAAGCATGACGCTGCAGGGATGGCGCCACATTCGGGAAGGCGGCGCAGTTCAAAGAGATCTGACCACTTTGTCCAAGTCGCTCGGATGCGGCGATGCGCAGAGGTCGGCAGCTCAGGCGTCTGCCGCCACATGTCCGCCGCGCACTAACTTGCGAGTCAGCAGCACTTCGCCGACTAGCAACGCGAGGAGCGCCAGAAACAGCACCTGCCACAGCTCGTGCCGCGGCAATTCGTTGGAGGCTGCCGCTTGAATCTCGCGACCTTCGCGAATGAACTGCAAGCGTTCGTCGGCGGTGATCGTAGCGATTTGCTCGTCTGTCAGCGGTGTGAGATTGGACTCGGCCCGATCCGCATTGACCACGAATAGCTCACGGCCTTGTGCGGCCAGCGGCTTGGGGAGCTTCTCTTTTACCAGCGCAATCGGCTTGGAATCCGGCTCCTCTTTGCCGGCCAGTCGTTTCTCGTCCTCCGGCTCACGACGACGCAAGACATACACGCCGGGCAGCGATGTGTTGTCGAACACTAACAGCCGTGAAGCTCCCTCGCCGCTGATCTTCGATTCATGCGGTTCCCCATCCGGCCCTTCGAAAACGAAGTTCACCACAGTTCCCACCCCAACCGGCTCAACCGCATTCGGCAGCGGACTGACGAGCGGCTGTCCGACGGTAAGGTTTCGTTCGCCACGACGCGATGCGAGCTGAAAGAGCAACTCATGCACGAACGCCACGAAGTCCGGCCGGGCCGGCAAAGTGTTCCAATCGGCATCCAGTGGCGACGTCAGCAGCAACACATTCCCGCGACCAAACTGACCACCGACAAGGTACGGCACCCCGGACTGCAATCGAGCCAGCGCGATTGCCGGCGAACGCTCAATCGTTTTCGGTTCCGACTCGTCACTCCCTTCTGCCTCCTGCTTTCCGCCATCCCCCTTGTCTTCGCCGCCTTCCGTGACCTCCACTGTCCACCAACGACTGTACCGAGCCGTCGTAAAGGCCGCGCCCCGTTCCACTCGGAAGCGTTGCAGCCACGGCGATTCGAGTGACGCATTGGCAATCATCACCCCCAGTTCACGCTGTTCCGGAGTCTCCGACTCAATGCCTTTCAGCGAGACTCCCAGCAAACCCGTTTCGTCGGCAAAGACCCGATGGTTGTAACTATCCCTGTCGATCTGATTGCCCAGCGCGAATCCGACACCACCGCCCCTCCGGACATAATCCGTCAAAGCTGCGAGCTGAGCATCGGTCAGCTTCGGCACGTTTGCCAACATGACAACTGCGTACTTATCGAGGTCGTTGAACGCAGGCTTTTCCTCCAGAGGGAGAGACTCCCGCCGCGCCGTTTTGGGAGCGGCCTTTTCCGAACCAGGCAGCGGCTCGGCGGAAAGCGCGGCGGCCCCATTCACATGAAACGCTGGCGTCCATTCGGTCCATTTCACGGTTGTCGGTTGGACCCACGGCGTTTCGTTGCCAGCCGCCGCCAATGCCGCGTGAATGAAAAATGTCTCGCTTTGCACCGGTTCCGGCCGGGGGTCGCCATCCACGAGCAACACGGGCACCGCCTCCGACACGACGACCACCGCTTCGCTGACGTTGTCCGTTGGCAAGTCGTCGGCATCGAGGGCCACTCGTACGAGGTGCGAGCCGGTCGCCTCGAAGCGATGTTCGAACTCGACGTTCGCTTCGCCATCTGGTGAGAGCGTAACTGACTGCGTTCGCTCGGCCAGCCGTTGCCCATCAACTTCAAAATGCACTTGCCGAGTCACGCTCGTCGAGCCGCCACTGAATCGGACTCGCGTTTGAAAACGAACCGGAAATCCAGGCACGGACAATTCACGTGACGGATGCAATCGCTCGACATGAAAGTTCAGTCGCTCGCCCCCGCCCGGTATTGCCTGGCCGTCCGATTCGGCGGCCTCCAGAACGTTGACGACCCACAAATGCGGCGTGACCGACGATTGCTTCTTGAGATCGTCGAGCCGCAACCAGAGATTCGAGTCTTCCGAAAACCAACCTTGCGACTGCCCATCGGTCAGCAGCACGATCTCGCGCCGCAAATGATTCGTCCGGCTGAGCAGCTTGACGGCATGCGACAACGCCTCCGGAAAGTTCGCGGTCCCGGTCGGCGGCGAAAGTTGCTTGAGCACGTCACGCACGCGGTTTGCGTCGCGCGTCGGCGGTTCGATCAGCGTGCGAACTTGCTCGCGAGCTTCCAGCAAAGCGACTGTGTCCCCCGGTCGTAGTTGACCCAGGAACTTGTCGATCCAACGCACCGCATGCTCCTGCGGTGTAATCGCAGTCGCCTCCCAAGCCATGCTGTACGAGCCATCGAGAATCAGCACGATATCCCGATTCGGCTGCGGCCCAATGTCCCCCAACCACTTCGCCGAAACCCACGGCCGAGCCAACGCGATCGCCAACCACGCCACCAACGCCATCCGCAGCAGCAACAGCCACAAATCCTCCAACCAGACTCGCCGCCGAGTCTCTTGGCCAAGCTTCAGAAACTGCATCGCTCCCCAAGAGACGATGTCGTACTTCTTCTTGCTTAACAGATGCGCGATCACTGGCAAAGCGACGCCCGCCAAGCCCGCCAGCATCCAGGGATTGAGGAGTTCCAATGACATCGTGAGGGGTCAGGGGTTGGGGATTTGGGGAATTTACTAACCCCCAATTCCCAACCCCTACTCGTGCAGCCAGACTTCCGAGTGCATGGTGTAGAGCCGAAATCGTTCGCCGTCGCGGATGATAATGCCGCTCGAACGATTCAGTTCGCGCGGCAGCAACGGATTGTTGTCGTATTTCTTCCAAGTTCGCAGATCGTCGGACACTGCAACACAAGTGCTCCATAACGACGGCGTCTCGCCCTTCGCCGAGCCATGATAGTAGGCGTAGTACCGCCCTTTGTGCTTCACGATTTGATTCATGGCGATCAAGTCTCGGTCGTGCAGACCTTGGCCTGGCCGCAGCACCGGTTCATCACTGACGTTCGTGAAGACCTTGAGATCGCGCGACGTGGCCAGCCAGACGCCAGCATCGCTGCGTTCGTAAAACAAATGCCACACGCCGTCCTCCAGCCACGCGGTCGGTGTGCCATAGGGTCCCGGTTCAATCGGTTCGCCGCTGGCCTTGCGCACATCGAGTTGCCCAGCGCGCTGCCACTTCACACCGTCGCGACTGGTCAGTAATTGCGCTTGATCGTCTTTGCCTTCGGAGAACATGTGGAAGACACCGCCGTGAGGCACGATCGACATGTCCTCGACCCAATGCTGCGCATGGATCGGATTGTCCTTGTGCCGCGTCCAGGCGATGCCGTCAGCCGAGGTCGCATAACCCAATCGCTTGATCCCTTCGCGAGTCCCGTCGTAGCCGGTGTACCACATCCGATACTTCGGCTTCGCGGAGTCCGTCCCGTCCGCCGTCGGATCGAGATGAATCCAACCGCGCTCGCGAATCTTGACCTCCCAAGTCCCCGATCCCGCGGCGGTGAAGACTGGCTTGTCGCCGTGCTGCTTGAAGCGAACAAGCTCCGGCGAGAAGTCATCCGCCAGCAACGAGGCAGACCAATACGAGAGTGCGAGCAACGCAAACAAGGGACGCATCACAACCTCGACAAGAATTCGAACGACTCGCGGAGCATTTCGGAGGCCATGTGGCTGTGCCGGCTGAGTTCGACGTTCACGCAGCCGGTGTAACCGATCTCACGAAGCGCGGCCATGACCGGCGGGAAGTCGATCTCCCCGTCGCCAAATCGCAAATGCTCGTGAACGCCGCGCCGCATGTCCTCGATGTGGACATTACACAGCGGCTTCGCCCAACGCCGCAGCTGATCGGCGATTGAACCCTCTTCGACGCACTGAACATGGCCGATGTCGATGGTCAAGCCGAAGCGCGGCGAGCCGACTTGCTCAGCGAGTCGGCCGTACTGCTCCAAGGTCTCGACCAACATGCCCGGTTCCGGCTCGAAGGCGAGCTGCACTCCGCAAGCCTCCGCGTAGTCGGTGACTCGGCGACAGCCATCGAGCAACCATTGAGCAGCAGTTTCTGTCGGTGAGTCACTCTTGCCCGATCCAAACTCAGGACGGACAAGAGTGCCCGTCTTGCTCACGCCGGACCAAAACGAGACAGCATCCGAATTTAGCTCGTGAGCGATGTCGACGCAGCGGCAAAGAAATTCGACTCGACGTGATCGACCTTCCGCCGTTGACGAGATCAGCGTCGGCTCATGCTTCTGGCGTGGATCGAGCAAGAACCTCGCTCCGGTCTCGATCACCGACCGTAAGCGTAAGCGTTTGAGGGTTTGCCGCATCTCGGCAAGTTCACTCGCGAAGTTCGCGGAGAACGGATTCAAGCAATGCTGATCAACGGTGATCGCGACCGCCTGGTAACCGACCTCGGCCAGCAGTTCGAGACCGTCCTGCCAGCGATGAAACGCGAGACCGTTGGTGTTGTAGCCGAGCAACATGGCAAAGGCCGAAATCAAACAGGGGAGGGCGAGGCTCTCGCCGAGCCGGAGTTCGATTCGGCTCGGCGGGAGCCTCGCCCTCCCGTTGGTCAACAAAGTGACTGACTAGTCCGCCAGCGGCTTCACGCGGATATTGCGGAAGTAGACCACGCTATTTGGATCGTGAGCCTGAATCGCAAACGATCCGGTACTGATCTTGCGACCGGGGAATTGTTTGTCTTTGAAGTCTTCCGGCTGCTCCCAATCGACGGTGGTCTTGCCGTTGATTTTGATCGTGATGTGCCGGCCGACCACCTTGATGTAGGTCTCGTACCACTCGTCGTCTTTGACCTCGACCTCCCCGACGTTCTTGACGCCGTACAAGCTGCCGGTCTTGATCTTGTCCGTATGCGAGACGTTGACCTGAGCTTCGTAACCCAAAGCCGGCCAGCCGTCCTCTTGGAACTTCGTGTGAAAGTACAGACCGGAATTGCTCCCCTTGGTTGTCTTGCATTCGACCTTGTACTCGAAGTTTTTGAACTCCTTTTCGGTGAAGAGGTGCGCTCGCTTGCCGCTGACCTTGATCGTCCCGTCCACGACTTCGAATTTTCCGTCCTCGTTTTTCTTCCAGCCAGTCAGGTCTTTGCCATTAAAGAGGCTGACCCAGCCCTCGCCATCTTTCTTGGTGTCTTCAGCCTGTGAACCGACCGCGGCGAGCCACGAGACCATTGCCACCACTGCCAACATCCACCATTTCCGTTTCATCGCTGCCTCTCTTCCGAAAAAACCCGTGCCGCGAGCCGATACGCATTGGCTGCCAGTGTACGCCGGGAGAATTTAATTTCGGTGGCCAATCTAAGGCGGACTACTTGCGTTGAAAAGGACGCCACCACAAGAGGTGAGCGAGATCGACTCCAAGACGATCGTAACCTGCTCATCCGCGGATCCGTCATGCAACGGCTGTGAATCCAACCGCTTCAGCGTCGATCGGCGAAATCGGCTCGGCGAATGCACAGCCGCGAGCCGTTTGCCGGCGTGGTTCCACCGACCAGCGGAGGCGTTAGGTCGATCTCGCGCGCAGCCTCATCGGTCGCGAGCGGAGTCCGTTCCGCGGTGCGTTCATGTCGCCAGACGCCACATTCACCGCTTCGCAGCAGCCGACGGAAGCCCAGCGCGAGGCGTCCCATCGTGAATCTCGCGTTGATGTCTTGCAGCGGCCGAGCGTGCGCAGTTCCCGTAGCATCCTCATAGATCGCCGCGTCAATTCCGAGTGGCCCAAAGTAGCCGAGTGACTGCAGTCGCTTCGCCACTTGCTCACAGACTTCGACCGCACGTTGCCACTCGTTCGGGACGCTCGTGTCGAGCGAGAATTCGCTGCCGCGATAGCCTCCCTGCGGATCGCACAACAGCGGCGTGACTCCTTCCAATTTGGGCCTGCCCTGACCGGGCGGCGGCAACGTCCATTGAATCCCAACTTCCGCGCAGCGTTGCAGCCATGGTTCGAAGTAGACGGCTCCGTCGGAATCAAGTCGCCGACTCAGCCAAGTTCTTTGCGCTGGCGCGAAAGCCAATCCGCGGCCCAGCAACCGCTCGCGCGCAGCCATTCCGAAGTTGGCTTTGATGACCCACGCGTGATCAACGACCGGTTCGCCGAATTCGCTGGCGGAGCGACGGACGGCTTCCGCAAGGTCTTCCATTCGTTCGAGCCGCGCGGCTCCAAACAGAGCAACTCTCAACTCGTGTTCCATTGCGAAGGACCATTCCCGCGAGTTCCCTTGTCTCACCGAGGAATCGCTCGGCTGAGCAATCGCACCGCTGATCGCTCGAGTCCGCGCCGACCATCCCCAAGGAACCACCTCGTCGACGTTGCTGGCGGCGCTGCTCAGATCAACGACTCCGCGGACGCGCGGCAGACCTTGCCTGGCGAGCGAATGCCAGAAGTCTTCGGCAACCGGCTCCGGCGTCCAAATGAGATCGCCATCCTCCGCGAGCGAAATCCAAGACGGGACGCGTTCGGCCGAAATCCGCTTCAATGCCACCGACGGATGCCACCCGGCGACCGCCGTCAGTTCGTGCTCAAAATGAAAGTTGCCAACGAAGAGACGAGGCATCAACAGGGTCCAGTGGTTGCGGATATCCACGTCTGCCGCGTACAGACGATTGTCTCAGAAAGGTTGGCTAAGATGTTTGATACGTCGAGTTCAAGAGGATGATCTCACCGGGAATTCATGCATCGCCGCTCACTTTAGAGGACCAGTCATGGCCAAATCAAAGACCATAAAGCCGTCGAAGTCAGCCACTCGCGACTGGATCATTCGCGGAGTCGGTTTCGGTGCATTGGCCGTGTTGCTGGTTTTCGCGCGGCTGGACTTCCAATCCAAGCAAGCGGCTCAGACCACTTCCGAGGCTTGGCGTGCAGCGATCCGAGCTAAAGGTGAAGACGTCGAATTGCTGAAGTCCGAATTCGACAAGATTCCCGTGCAAAGGAGTCCCCAGCTTGTCTCCAGCCCGGCCGGAGCGAACCCGTATGCCGCACGAACGATCGAAACCTACACTTGGTCGGGAATCTTCCGCAACTATTCCGTAAAGGTGTATGTTGGAGCGGGAACCGATCCGCCCATAGAGTCGATCCAAGGGCCGGGCGAAGACACACAACCGGAGTGAACTCGGCGAATTGATGTGCGGCAACGATTACAGCTTCCGGCTGCTTGACAAGCTGCGCACGCGACGACTGAAATGCCCGTGACTCCTCGAGCCTTGGCCGCTGCCAAGGTCTTTTCTCACCCGTGATCGGAACGGTGTTGCGCATGTACGACCATCTGACTCTGATCAGCGGCCGAGCACACCGCGCCCTTTCTCAAGAGATCGCCGATTACCTCGGCCTCAACTTGGGGCCGTGTACGATCTCGAACTTTCCCGACGGCGAAATCTTCGTGCAGCTTGAGCACAACATTCGCGGTCGCGATGTGTTTCTCATTCAGCCGACCGGGCCGAACGCTCAAGAGAACTTGATGGAGCTGCTGATCCTGATCGACGCCTGCGTCCGAGCCAGTGCCGAACGGATCACCGCCGTCATCCCGTATTTCGGATACGCTCGACAGGATCGCAAGGACGCCGGCCGCGTGCCGATCACCTCAAAGCTCGTTGCCAATTTGCTGACCAAAGCCGGAGCTAACCGCATTCTCTGCGTCGATCTGCACGCCGCACAGATTCAAGGCTTCTTCGATTGCCCGGTCGATCACCTGTATGCCTCGAAGACGCTGGATGCGTATTTTCAATCCCTGAAGATTCCAAAAGACCGACTGGTGATCGTCAGCCCAGACGAAGGGAGCATCAAACGCTCGTTGCAGCATCAGGAGAACATCGGCGGCTCGCTGGCGATCGTCGACAAGCGGCGCTACAGCGCGACAGAAACCAAACAAGCCAACCTGATCGGCGGCCCGATCGACGGAAAAATCGCGCTGCTGTTCGACGACATGATCACGACCGCCGGGTCAATCGTTGGAGCCGTCAACGTGGCGAAGGCTCACGGCGCGGCCGAGATTTACGTCGGCGCGACCCACGCGGTCCTCTGCGGCCCTGCTGTCGGTCGTCTGCGCGAAGCGCCGATCAAAGAGATCGTCGTTACCAATACGTTGCCGATCCTCGGCGACAAGCTGCTTCCCAACCTGCGCCAAGTCACCGTCGCCCCCCTCCTCGGCGAAGCCATCCGCCGCATCCACCGCAACGAGTCGGTCAGCGGACTGTTTGATTGATCGATTTAATCCAGCGCGAACTCTTTGAGGTAAGTTTCCAGTGTCTGCTCGGTGGCGTTGGGTTGGTCTTTCTTCAGCAGCACGAAGCGTTCGAGGACGAGGGCATCCATGTTCGTGGCGAGGAAGCAGCGGTAGGCGTGTTCGTGGTTCAGGACGATTGGCTCGCCGCGGACGTTGAAGCTGGTGTTGATGACGACCGGGCTGCCGGTCTGGGCCTCGAACGCTTTCAGCAAGCGGTAGTAGCGGCCGTGACGCTCGGCATCGACGGTTTGGATGCGGGCGGAGTTGTCGACGTGAGTCACCGCCGGGATGCACGACCGCAACTCTTTGAGCTTGTCGATGCCGGTCAGCTTCGGAGTGTCGGCCGATCGTTGGGTCCTTTTCGAATCGCGCACGTTGGCGACGAGCAGCATGTACGGCGATTGCTCGTGCGGGCGGGTTTCAAAGAACTCGACGACTCGCTCTTCGAGCACCGACGGAGCGAACGGGCGGAAGGACTCGCGGAATTTGATCCGCACGTTCATCGCTGATTGCATCTGCGGACTGCGCGCGTCCCCAAGAATGCTGCGGCTGCCGAGTGCTCGTGGGCCGAATTCCATGCGGCCTTGCATCCAGCCGACGACGTTTTCGGTGGCGATCAAGTTGGCGACGTGATTACAGAGCTCGTCCTCGTTGTCGAAGTGGAGGTACTTCGCCCCCTTCGCATCGAGGAAAGCTTTGATATCCGCTTCATCGCAACGCGGGCCGAGCAGCGAGCCGTGCTGGGAGTCACCACACCAGCCCGACGCGCCGGCGAGGGGTTCGTTCGCGGCAACCACTTGCTGGCGCGTCGTGCTGGTGTGACGCGAGCGGCCCAACAACTGATGCCAGACAAAGAGCGCGGCTCCGAGTGCTCCGCCAGCGTCGCCGGCGGCGGGTTGAATCCACAAGTCCTCGAAGGGGCCTTCGCGGAGGATGCGGCCGTTCGCGACGCAATTGAGCGCGACACCTCCGGCGAGGCAGAGTTTCTTCTCGCCGGTGACCGCGGCGACGTGACGCGACATCCGCAGCAGAATTTCTTCGGTGACGACTTGGACCGATGCGGCGAGGTCCATCTCGCGCTGTGTCAGCGGCGTTTCCGGCTGACGCGGAGGACCGCCGAAGAGTCTGTCGAACTTCGCCGAAGTCATCGTCAAACCTTGGCAGTAATTAAAGTACGACTGATCCATACGGAACGAGCCGTCGTCCTTGAGGTCGATCAATTTCTCGCGGATGAGGTCGGCGTACTTCGGCTCGCCATAGGGGGCGAGCCCCATCAGCTTGTACTCGCCGGAGTTCACCTTGAAGCCGCAAAAGTAGGTGAAGGCGGAGTACAGCAACCCCGGTGAGTGCGGAAAGTGCATTTCGTGCGTGAGTCGCAAGCGGTTCCCCTCGCCGATGCCAATGCTGGCGGTTGCCCACTCGCCAACGCCGTCGACGGTCAACACGGCAGCACGCTCGAACGGGGACGGGAAAAACGCGCTGGCGGCGTGCGACTCGTGATGCTCGGTGAAGACGAAGCGTTTCTTGTAGCCCGGAAGTTCGCGGCGCATCGTGCGCGGCAGATACAGCTTGTCCTTTAACCAGATCGGCATCGCTTTGACAAAGCTGACGAACCCGCGCGGCGCGAAGCCGAGGTATGTTTCCAGCAAGCGATCGAACTTCAGCAGCGGCTTGTCGTAAAACGCGACGAAGTCGAGCTGGTCCGGGGTGAGTCCCGCTTCGCTCAGGCAGTATTCGACCGCCAGCTTCGGAAATCGCTCGTCGTGCTTCTTGCGCGAGAATCGCTCCTCCTGCGCGGCGGCGACGATGTCGCCATCGACCACGAGACACGCGGCGGAATCGTGATAGAAAGCGGAGAGGCCAAGGATGCTGGTCATGGAATTGTTCGTGGGGCAGGTTTTCAACCTGCCGAGGACTGGGCGGGCAGGTTGAAAACCTGCCCCACGAATGGCGGGGTACTCTAGCAACTGATCTAACCACTCACAGCCTGTCCGATCATGTGACTGGCTTCTAAGATTCCACCTTCTTTCCGACCAATCCCTTCCATTTGGAGGTGATAAGACATGCTCAAGCTCAGCCAGATTTCACTCGCAATACTCGCTTTGAACTTCGCGGGGGCAGCGGCGTTCGCGCAAGGCGATGACAAGAAGCCAATCCCGGCAACCGCCTCGCCGACCAGTCAGCCGCGAGACCCGCTCTTGCTTCCCCAGCACAATGGGGCGCGGAACGATGCCGAACAAGCCTACCGCCGCGGCGATCACAAAAAGGTGATCGAATTGATGTCGGGAGTACTCATGCAAAACCCCAAGGACCATGTCGCTCTGTATCTGCGGGGCAGTTCTCGAATCGACCTGGGAGCGGCGACTGGCGAATCAGCGATGGTCCGAGACGGCATCACCGACGCGAGAGAGTCCATCGCTATCAAACAGAAAAACAACTTCAACTACTACCTGCCGTATCTCAAAGGAATGACGAACCTGTCGATTCTGGAAAACAAGCGAGTACACGCAGAAGTGGCTGTCAATTTTGCCACGCAACTGCTTTTGCAACAGACGCTCAAAGGGGAAGAACGATCCAACACTCTCTATCAACGAGCATTGGCCTACACTGCCATTCAAGAAAACGCCAAAGCCATCGGTGACTATCAAGAGGCCATCCGTATCACTCCCAATCATTTGGGGGCGCGGGTCGATTTGGGGGGCGCGCTCGCCGCCGCCGGACAGAACGCCGCTGCAATGAATGCCTACAACGACGCGGTCAAAGTGTTTCCGAATCTGCCACTGGTTTACAACAACCGTGGTTTCTTCCAGCAGTCCATCGGCAAAGCGGATGAAGCCATTCTGGACTTCACCAAGGCGTTGGAGCTGGACCCGAATTTTCTGGAAGCGATCGCCAATCGCGGCTTCGTGCAGATGAACAAGGGAAACTACGAGGCCGCCGAGAACGACTTCACTCAATCGCTGACACTTAACGCCGCGCAGCCAAGTATTCTCGCACTGCGGGCCGGCAGCAAGCTGTTGCGTGGCGACGTCCAAGGGGCGATTGCCGACTACAACGAGGTCTTGAAATGGGACAGCAAGAACAGTTACGGGCACGCGGAACTCGGCTTTGCCTTGTACTTCGCCGGTAAGACGCAGGCGGCTTTGGATGAGTTCGATAAGGCGGCAGAGATCGATCCAAAGTTGCGGTTCCTATTGCCGTGGCGGTATCTGGCGATGCTGGCCCTGAACCAAAAGGCGCAAGCCGATGCGAAGTTTGCGGCAGACCTGGCGATCCCCAAGGACAAACGGGAATGGCCCGATCAACTGTTGATTTACCTCGGCGACAAACAGTCCGAGCCCGATCTGCGCAAGACGGTCAATAAGGATCCGACGGTCTCCGACGCGCAGATTTGCGAAGCCGAGTTCTTCATCGGCCAACGCAAGCTAGTCGCCGGCCAGAAGGAGGCGGCGATGTCCCATTTCGCCGCAGCGCTCAAATCGAAGTCGACGCAGTTATCTGCCTATCGCGGCGCGAAGCTGGCCGTGAAGTAGCCCGTACAGTTCGTCATTGCAGGGTGGAATCAGCGCACCGCTCGTCCCTCCCTATTGACCCTGAAACTGGCAAATCCGACGACCGTGAACTTAGAACGGAGCCTCTCTTGATCCTCACTGAAAGCGATCTCATTCTTATCACTGGAGCCACCGGACTGGTTGGCAGTCATGTGGCGGAGCAGGCTCGGAAACGGGGCTTCAATGTCCGTGCGGTTGTTCGCCAGCCGAATCCGTCTTCCGATCTCGCGAATTGGGGCGTCGAGTTGGTCGCAGGAGACATGACCCGTCGCGACTCTTTGGTGAATGCGGTGAAAGGGGCGACGGTCATCGTTCACTGCGCTGCAAAGGTCGGCGATTGGGGACCGACCGATGAGTACCGCACCGTCAATGTTGACGGTCTGCGCTCTCTGTTGGATGCCGCCGAGTCGAGTGGTTCGTTGAAGCGGTTCATCCACATCAGTTCGCTGGGCGTGTATCCCGCCTGCGACCACTACGGCACTGATGAATTCACGCCGGTCAGTACGACAGGCATCGACGGTTACACGCTGACAAAAGTGGAAGCGGAGAACCTCGTGCGCGACCACATTCGCGATCGGCAACTACCGGCTGTGATCTTGCGACCGGGTTTCATCTATGGCCCGCGAGATCGCACAATCCTGCCAAAATTGCTGGCTCGCATCAAAAGCGGCGGATTCAAATTTCTCGGCAGCGGTCAGCAATTGCTCAACAACACTTACGTTGGCAATCTGATCGCAGCGATCTTCCTGGCGATCGAAAAAGACGAGATCGTCGGTGAACTATTCAACATCACCGACAACCGCTTGGTCTCGCGCCGTGAGTTCATCGGCACGATCTGCGAAGCCGCCGGCCTGCCGACGCCGACCAAAAACGTTCCGTTGCCGGTCGCTAAAATGCTGGCGAACCTCATGGAAACCGCGTATCGGATGCTCGGCAAACAAGAAGCTCCTTTGCTGTCGAGCGCGCGAATCAAGTTCCTCGGCTTGAATTTGGACTACAGCATCGACAAGGCCCGGCGACTACTGGGGTACGATCCTCCGACCGACTTCACCGAGGCGATGCGCACGACGGTTGCGTGGTCTCGCGAAGCCGGATTGGTGGAATGAATCCGCCCCATACTTTCGCGGCGGCCAGCGACTGCGAGTTCACGGCGCTTGAGGGAGCGAGTCGGATTCGATTCCCGGAACTGAGGCGGAAGCCCGCGGAGCGTCACTGGTGTGCACGACGGAGTCTTCGGGCTGTGGCGTCGCGGAACCTGCGAAATCAAACCGCGCCGCGACGAGGCCGTCGATGTTGAGTTGCGATTCGTCGATGGACATTCGCCGGCCAGTCGACGGAGCAATGCGAGTGATCACGTCAATTTCAGGGGGAACAAGAATCCCCTCCAATTGCCAGTCGATCGCTGATTTCCAATTGGTAGGGAGCCGCCCAGTCATCCAGGCTATCAACGCGGGACGAGTCTCCCCTGACGCCGAACGGCTCAGGTCAAAGACGCAATTTGTGGCAGCGAGGGTCAGTCGACTGAGCGGCGTGGTCTCGTGAGTTGTCCACCAGCGCAGCAGGGGGCCAGTGCCGCGCAAAGTGACGCGCCGCAGTTCATAGATGCAATCGGCGGCACCGGGGTCACTCAGTTGGACGAAATCGCCGTGGCCGACTTTCAGCACGTTCTCGGCAGTGAATCGGTTGGGCGGAGTATTCAGGTACACGCCAGAGATGGTTCCGGTGAACACGACGTTTCGCAGGACAACCTGTGTCTCGCGGCGCGATCGAGATTCTTGTGGTCGCCACGCGAGTGCGGCCCCGCGATGACGAGTCTGAGTCGAGTCGTCTCCGATCTGATCGAAGCGACATTTGTGGACTTCCAGTTTTTGGCAGTCGGCGATCAACATCGAGGGCGAAGGATCCCTCGCGGACGGCTGCTTCGTGAAACGCACATGACTCAGTTGAATGCGTTCGGCCCACAACGACAACGCGCGATCGGAAATGACGATCTCCGCCGGATGTAATTCCTCACCGACGATTTGCAAGCTGCCACTGCCAGCGATGTCTTCGGCCAGATAACGACCGTTTGGAACCAGCACGATGCGACCGGACGCATCCGGCGCAGGCAGCGGTTGCGGTTCGCGGGCAAAGTTCGGTGATTCCTCGAACGGTTGACGATGTGTTTCGTGAGTGCTGATTTCCGCACGAGGTCGCGTCAGCGAGAGCACGAAGTTTCGAGCCCCTTGATCGAGCAGCGACAACGCGGCTCCCGACATCACGAAGATGGCCGCGACCGTCAACGGCCAGCGTGAGTTCGATTCCGTCCGCGGCTTGCGTGGCGTCGAACGATCGAACTCGCCGCGAAAACTCGCTAACAGACGTCGTCCACCGTGAGCCGGTCGACCGAAGTCAATCGCCGCCTCGCACAGTGAACGCGGGCGCGCGGCGGGATTCGTGGCCGTCCAACGCAGCAGCGTCTTGGCCAGCCATTCGGGAGCGTCAGGAACCCACTCGCGCACATCGGCGATGGCTTGTGTTTGATGAGCCGCGACCTTGGCCAACGGGTCTCCCGTTGCAAACGGCGGCCGTCCTGCGAGCAACTGCCACAACAAGCAACCCAGTGAGTACAGGTCGCTCAAACTGGAGGGAGGCAGGCCAGCGGAGATCCGCTCGGGGGCCAATCCGTCATAACGCTCCGCCGAGCGGATCGTGTGAAAACTGAATTCAGGCCGAAACACGGAGACCAACCCCGCATCGACCAACACCGACTGACCCTGCGGAGTAATGCGGACATTCGTCAGCGAAAGGTCGCCATGCACGAGGCCGCACTTCTCGAGTGCAGTCAGACCATCCAACAATTGTCGACCGATTTCGATGACGATTGACGTTGGGAATCGCCCCCTTCGTACCAGCAACTCGGCCAGGTGCGGACCGCGTACATGCTGGCTGATCGACACTAATCGAGTGTCACCAGCCGACGGCCACTCGACGACCTGTGTCGCCTGCGGCAACACGATCGCCGGATGTGAAATGTCCGATCCAATAACGACTAAATTGGAGAGCAACTCACTTTGGGAACGGAGTTGTTCCGGAGCGGTCGAGGTCAGCTTCAGCACACAAATATCATCGGCGTCGCGTCGTCGAGCCAGAAACGTCTCGGCAGTCGCGGTGCCGCCAAGTCGCTCCAGCAAGAGGCACGGCCCCACTTGCAGGCGATCCCCCTGCGACATTTCCAAAGACTGCCCTTGAAAGGCGGTCAGCCGTCGCGACTGCACCAGGGCGTCGATCCAAATCGAATCGAACGCCGGCAGGTCGCGTGTCAACCGCCGCACGTAGCCTCGACAACGCCGCAGATCGCGCGGCGAGCAAAGCTTCAGCGTCGAAAGCGTCTTGAGCAGCGAGGTGGAAGGAGGCTCCAACACGCGGACATCCTTTTCCGGGTAAGAGTGACGATCGGCCAAGATTTATCCCACATCGCCGAAATGCGAACAAGATGGGAGTTTGCGTGGAGCAACTGTCGCGGAGCAGCGATGCGTCTTGCCCTCTCCCTTGGGGAGTGGGTTGGGGTGAGGGGCGCAAATTGTAGAATGTGAGCAACTGATCATTGAGGCCCTCCTCCGGCCTTCGGCCACCTTTGCCCAACTGGAGAAAGGTTGAATCGGGGCCGTGACTTGCGACTCGCGCTTCGCCGAGTCACTCTTCTGGAGCGCGATCGGAACCGAAATCTGCGAGGTGAGTCTTGGGAAATCTCGTCCAGTGGCTGTTCAACTTGCCGGGGCTGCGGCTGATCACCAAGCCGCTCACTCGGATGTTGTTGAGGCTGATCGCGATTCCGATATTCCGCTTCCTGCTGAAGTACCTGCTGCGCGTCGACGTAATCAGCCAGGAGTTGGAGAAAGACCTGTCGCAATGGTTTCGGGCGTCCGTGCTGCTGCTGTTCGCGACGCACAACATGGAGGAAATCCTGTTTCAGACCAAGTGGCACGAACAGGAACTGGACGTGGTGCTGTTCGCGCTGCGACTGTTCCTGGCCATCGGTTGCATCGAAGGGATGCCGGATCAGGAGTTGTTTCGATTTATTCATCCTGGTCCCCCAAAGCTGAAATCGACGCGGTTTTTTATGGCCTGTCGGGAGATCAGGCAGACCTGGCGGGCGTGGCTGTGGGGTGTGGCGAGTGTGCATCTCAGTCGGTCGTCGCCGGTGTTTGCGATTGTCACAGTGTTCAAACTCGGCGCAGCGGGTTGGGTGTGCTACGGCTTGGCGGTGACGCAATACCTCATCATCGGGCTGGCGACTTCGCGAGACAAAGCGATCGACGTGGTCACGTCGTTTGATGCCGAGGTCGCCGCGCGGCGAGCGGAATTAATGTCCGAATTGCAGGCTCCGGCTGTGGACGACACGAGTTCAACGCCACAAGAGTCGCCTTCGCCCGTGAATTGAGCAATTTGCTGGCTTGCCAGCGAGTTTGGTTCCGCAAAAATTACGGCAGGAACGCTCACAATCGAATCGCCCGATGCTCTCTTGAGTGTGAGCCACAGTGTTTGCCGCAGTGTTGGCCGAAGCGCGAGGAACCCAATTGACGGAGTT
This sequence comes from Planctomycetota bacterium, assembly GCA_016872645.1. Lineage (GTDB taxonomy): Bacteria > Planctomycetota > Planctomycetia > Planctomycetales > Planctomycetaceae > SXKJ01. The sequence goes on from VGZH01000002.1 coordinate 107,429, forward strand.
TGACGGCGGGGGTACATCTCCCTTGGCAGTCTCTCGGAACGAGATTGCCCGAACCGCAAGGAAGTGGTCCGAGGAGTGGCACCGCGACACCTCTTCTCGCTCTTGAGGTTGATTTGCGTCCGGTGACGTTCCGATCAAAAAGGAAGAGCGCTGTGAGAGTCACGATCGCTTGGTTCTGCCTGCTCGCGTTTTTGCCCGCCATCGATGCGGCGGATTCTCGCGTGGAAGAGACCGCGAGAAAGACGGTCGCGGAAGAGGCCGATGCCCCCAAAGGTTCGCTGGTCATCATCGGCGGGTCGGAACGATTTCGTGAACGCGAATTGTGGGACACGATCGTGGAACTCGCGGGAGGCGACGGAGCGAAGATCGCCGTCTTTCCGACAGCGGCCAGCGGTCAACCAGCCAAGTCGTGCGCGAAGCTCGTGCAGACTTTGAATCGTGCGGGAGCGGAAGCGTTTGTCGTGCCAGTCTCGTGGAACGAAGTCGATCTCGACGTCAAGGATGCCGTCTTTGATCCAGAGTTGGTGGACCGGGTTCGTGCCGCGACTGGAGTGTACTTCATCGGCGGAGCTCAAGGACGAATCGTTGATGCGTTGCTGGACGACGATCGCCAACGAACTCCGATGCTCGATGCGATTTGGGATGTGTACCGTCGCGGCGGCGTCATCGCTGGAACCAGCGCTGGGGCAGCGATCATGAGTCATGTGATGTTTCGCGACGCACCGCCGCCGCTGAAAATCTTGCAAAACGGCGTCAGCATGGGTGAGGAACTCGATGATGGGTTGGGATTCCTGGACAAGCGCTGGTTCGTCGAACAGCACTGCCTGGTTCGCGGCCGATTCGCTCGCGCATTGGTCGCGATGCACTCGCAGGGAATTCCATTCGGCATCGGCGTCGATGAGAACACTGCACTCGTCGTGAAACGGGGCTACGAAGCCAGCGTCATCGGCTACAAAGGGGTGCTGATCATGGACATCTCTCAGGCCGAGCGAGATCCGAGCATGGACATTTTTGCTCTGAAGAATGTGAAGCTGAGTTACCTGGACCGTGGAGATTCGATCGATTTGCGCACGCGCGTCGTGACTCCTGCAGAAGAGAAACTCGACGACATCCTGCTCGATCCCAATGCCGACGACTACGACCCGTACTTCGACCATCGCATGTTCTACACCGACATTTTGGGAAACGCGGCCGTGGCTGATCTGCTCGGACGCCTGATCGATAACCAGAAAGCGGAAGCGATCGGCCTGGCCTTCAGCGGGCTGGATGCCAAGAACCAACCGTCTGATGGCTTCGAGTTTCGGTTCTATCGCGGCCCCGACAGCAAGGGTTGGTACACCGAAGAGTTCGGCGGCGAGGACTACACGGTCCTTGATATTCACCTCGACATTCGCCCGATTCGCATCGCTGGTCCGCTATACGAGCACCGCATCGCAGTTGAAGAAAAACGCCGCGAAACAACCAAGCCCACGAAAGAGTAGGGCGGGACTCGGCTACTTTGCTGCCGGCCGCGCGGGGAGGAACTCCAGCAGGCGAACCAAACTGAGGTCGCGGTTGTTGAACTTTTCGAGGTTCTTGGTTTCGACGGCGAACACAAACGAAACTTGCTGCCCAGTCGGTGCGGCACAAAGATGGTAAAACCACGTCATCGGCACGCCGTCGGCCGAACCGTCCACGGTCACTCGAAATAAAAATCGCTTGTCGGTCGCATTGCGGGGCTTGAGGGACTCGGCCTTGGTAATCGATTTGAGTTTCTTGTCGAGGCTCTGCCGGATGTCGGTTTGAAACTGTTCCTCGGACGTGTGGCTTCCCGAGGCGGCGGCTGGGATTGGCGAGACATTGACTTGCGCAAGCAGGCTGCCATTCTCCATCAACCGCAAGACTGCGACATCGTTGGTTTGATGAAACTGGTGCCAATCGCGGTCATGATAAAAGCGAGTGCCCCACGACTCGAATCGCAGGAACTGCATTTCGGGTGCAGGCTCGACAGGAAGCTCTGCCACCGCTGCATCGCTGAGTAACTTGGCTTCGGAACTGTCCTCCGCCAGCGTGCGTTCAAGAGTGACGGTGGCCGTCACCTCCAACCCCGGCTTGGCGGCACCGATCGCACGAGTCTCCGTCTGCTTGACACGCGCGCGAGTTATTAGCTTCGCGATACGATCAAAGTTGAACTCTCCCGTGAGTTGCATGTTCGTCGGTGCGCCCAACGTTGCACCCTCGGCTGCGCCGCTGAATGTGACACGAGCCGATTTGGGATCCGCTTCTTCCAGCTTGCAGGTGATCTCGCCTTTGGTCATGGCCTCGATGCCGCACAGCATCTGCACCGCCCAAGTCTCTGGTTTCCAAGAGTCTCCGGCGGCAACTTCTTCGCGTGGCAAAAGACTCAAGAGCGACAGGCTGTCGCCCGGCGTGCTGATCAGATCGAGTTGGTCGTAGGTCAACGTCGCGGTTGGGCTATAGAGCATTGCTCCTTCGCGGCGTCCATGTGCGACGATCAGGTGCTTCGTTTCGGGGAGCTTTAACGTCGATTTCTTGGGGACGGTTCCAGCTGGTAAATCCGCCGGAGCGACCTCGGCTTCGTTATTGGCAAACCGGTAAAACCGCGCCGTTCGCAACGTCTCTGCATCGCGACCAGCGCCGCTCAGACGCCGTTCAAAAAAGCGATATTGTGCGTCAGCATTGAGTTTGAGCGAAATCTTCTTGCCGCCTCCAGCGGCCGTTTGAAGCTGTCCGCTGACCTGTACATGGCTCCGCACCAACCTCACTCGCGAGTCCGCTTCGGGCTCAGCAAGGTCGATCTTCTCAGCGGCAAACGCGAATGCGTTACACAATGTCGTCGTCAGGATCAGGCATCCCGGCCAACATACTCTCATCGTTCATTCTCCATCCAGCGGCGTACCGCGGCACGCGATGACCGTCTCGAAGTCAAATTGGCCATCCTCAGACCGCTGGATTGTAAGCGTCGCTGTTGTTTGGCGAAAAACCTGTCGCTAGAATCTTCCTCGCTTGGGAAGCGAGATTCGACCGTTCCGGCCTCTGACCGTTGGAATGGTCTCATGATTTCTACACGACCAATTAGTGTTGCTGTCTGTTCCGGTCCGACTTCGGCGATGCAAGCCAGCGTTTTGGCTCTGAATCGAGCCTACGCTCCGGTTCACGTTGTGTCCGTGCGGCGAGCATTTACGCTGCTTTACAAAAGTCTGGCCGAAGTGGTCTCCGTCGAAGATGGTCAATTCCAGACATTCGATTTTGACCGCTGGCGCGAATTGAGCGACGCCAAGTATTGTCTCGAAGAATACTGCGAATGGGACGATTGGATACGGACCGTGTCATTCGTCATTCAAGTGCCTCGCGTGATCCGGCTGTTGGATTACGACCGAGTGCCGCGCAACGTGGTCAAGTTCAATCGCCGGAATGTTTTTTTGCGGGATGAGAACCGCTGCCAGTACTGTGGGAAGAAATTCGGCAATAACCATCTCAGCCTGGACCACGTTGTGCCGCGTAGCCGTGGCGGGCCGTCTACCTGGGACAACATTGTCTGCGCTTGCTTGAAGTGCAACGTCCGCAAAGGAGGACGCACTCCACAAGAAGCCGGAATGCGACTGTTCCGAGCACCCACCAGGCCGGCTCGCAGTCCATCGTTGTCGCATCAGCTCAGCTCGCGCAAGTACTCAACCTGGCGTAACTTCCTCGATTGACACGCACTTTCCGATTGATACGCTCCAGTCTCTTTCGCGGGCAACTCGCAACTGTGGCCGGAGATCGCTTTATGAAGAACCCCAAGGTCGAATTTTGTAGCACCGCCGGCTCATCGGCCTCCATCCGATCTGGGTTTACGTTGATCGAATTGCTGGTCGTGATTGCAATCATCGCGCTGCTGGCCGCGTTGCTGTTGCCGGCTGTGCAACAAGCCCGCGAAGCGGCTCGACGTACCGAATGCTTGAATAACCTCAAGCAAATGGCCCTTGCCTGCCATAACTACCACGACGTGCATAAGTCTTTCCCATCGGGTCTCATCACCAGTGCCCAGCCGTCGATTGCACTGGCGTTCCAAATGGCTCCGATCACGATTCCGCTTGGCCCGCAAGTCAGCGGTCAGGTGCAACAAGTGCAACTGGTCGACTGGGTTTACTCGGACAGTTGGAGCTGGCAATCGATGATTCTGCCTCAGATGGGATTGACGACCGTCGGCGTGAACTTCAACAGGCCAAAGTTCGACCAAATGAACCCGATGGCCACTGATAATATGGTTGCCTGCCAACAGTCGATCAGCAGCTACACCTGCCCATCCAATTCACTGCCGCCGAGTCGGCCACAGGGATACGGCTACTCCAATTATCGTGGCAACATGGGGACGGCTCCGGGCACTGGCATGTTGTATCCGGACAGTGCCGTCTCATTTCGCATGATCCGCGATGGAGAATCGAACACGCTCCTGCTGGGGGAATCGCTGATGGGCTTCTGGGGCGACGGCAATAGTTGTTGTGCACGTGTCGCCGACGACAATAACGACGACATTTCGGATCGCGGAACGGATGGCCAGCTTCCGACGATGCGACCCGCCTCGTTCGACACCTATTGGACAACTTCAGGAATTCATTTCTTCGGATTCGGAAGTTGGCACTCGGATAGCTGCAATTTCGCACTCGCCGATGGCTCGACTCGCGGGATCTCAAAAAATGTGAATTTCAAAATCTTAAAAGCTCTGGTGACTCGTGAAGGTGGCGAACGCATCGGCGAATACTAACTCCGCAAGTCGAAGTAATTCCCACAATGACTAAACCTCGGCGAGGAGCAATCCTCGCCGCTTTTGTTGAGCGAATGCTGGTCGTCACGACAGCTTGTCCCAATTCGGCCAGAGCCGTCGAGTCAGGATTCGTCGGCCTGCCGTGGAGTGAGTCCGATGGGCGAGGCCAAGATTTTTGAAAGAGCCTTATGATCGCTGCGTTGAGAGCAGAAGTTGAGCAACTGCGAATTGAACTCTCGCGGCACAATCGGCTTTACTACGTCGAAGCGAAGTCGGAGATTTCGGATCTCGAATATGACCGGTTGCTCCAGCGATTACAGCAGATCGAACGAGAACATCCGGAACTCGATGCTTCCGACAGCCCGACCCACAAAGTCGGCGGCGAACCGATCGAAGGTTTCACGCAGGTGGAACATCGCGTGCCAATGCTGTCGATCGAAAACGTCTACGAGGAGTCCGGTGTCCGCAAGTTCGATGTGGACGTCCGCAAAGGGCTGGGTGAAGACGTACAGCCCGATTACACGATCGAGTTCAAGATCGACGGTGTCTCATTGGCGTTGGTCTACGAGCGTGGTTTGTTGACAACGGCGGTAACTCGCGGCGATGGCCGCCGCGGTGACGATGTCACAAACAATGCGCGGACAATCGGTGGCGTGCCGCTGCGGCTGGAAGGGAACGATGTCCCGCCGGTGATCGAAATTCGCGGCGAGGCTTACATCGCGAACTCCGACTTTGCGCACATCCGCGCTGAGCAGATTCGCGCCGGCGAAGAGCCGTTCGCAAATCCGCGCAACGCATGCGCAGGGGCGCTCAAGGTGCTCGACCCGAAACTCTGCGCGGCACGGCGGCTGCGATTTTTCGCTCACAGCGTCGGTTTCAGCGAAAACGCCGTCTATCAAACGCACCACGAATTCCTGGCGGCTGTGCGACGTTGGGGCGTACCGACGACACCGCGCGTGGCGACTCTGCCCAGCATTGACAAGACTTTGGATTACGCCCACGAGCTGATGGGCGAGTTGCACTCACTGGACTTCGAGGTCGATGGGCTGGTCATCAAAGTGGACTCGCTGGAGCAGCGCGAACAACTGGGACGGACCAGCAAAGCTCCGCGATGGGTTATCGCGTACAAATGGGAAAAGTACGAAGCCACGACGCGACTAGAACAGATCGAAGTGCAAGTTGGCAAAACGGGCGCGTTAACTCCGGTCGCGCATCTCACTCCTGTCGAGATCGCCGGCACGAAAGTTTCGCGAGCGAGCCTGCACAACCGCGACGAAATCGAACGGCTCGGTTTGCGGATCGGCGATTGGCTCGTGGTCGAGAAAGCGGGCAAGATCATTCCGCACGTCGTGCGTGTTGAAGAACATCGCCGCGACGGCAGCGAGCAGCCGTTTAAGTTTCCGACTCATTGTCCAGTCTGCAACACCGAGGCGACTCAAGATGACGGGAGCGTCTACATTCGCTGCCCGAATTCCCAGTGTCCGGCTCAACTGCGTGAGTGGTTGCGGTTCTTCGCTTCGCGCGGCGCAATGGACATCGAGGGACTCGGCAGCAAGTTGGTCGAGCAACTGACCGACAGCGGACTCGTCAAGTCGCTGCCGGACATCTATCGGTTGCACGAGCGCCGTCAGGAATTGCTGGCTCTTGACCGAATGGGTGAAAAGTCGGCCGAAGGTTTGCTGAAGGGGATTGAAGAGTCGAAGTCCCGTTCGTTGTGGCGGCTGTTGGTCGGATTGAATATCCGACATGTTGGCACGCGGACCGCCCAGATTCTGGCGGATCGCTTCGGCACACTCGATGAGATTATGCGGCAGGGCGAGGAGCAGCTGGCAACTGTCGACGAAGTCGGCGTCGTGATCGCGAAGTCGATTCATGAAGAACTCACCTCGGAATCAGGACGCCAATTGATTGAAGAACTGCGGGGCTTCGGTCTGTATTTCGGCGAACCGATCCCCGAACGCCCGACAGACTCCAGCCCGCGCAGATTCGAAGGGCAGACAATTGTCGTCACCGGCACTCTGACAAAATTCTCGCGAGACCAAATCAAAGAGCTGATCCATCAACACGGCGGTAAGCCGTCCGACAGCGTCTCGAAAAAGACTTCATTCATCGTCGCGGGTGAGAATGCTGGCAGCAAACTGACAAAGGCGCAGGAACTGGGAGTGCCGGTCCTGACCGAGTCCGAATTCGAGTCGCGACTCTCGTGCACGGAGTCGCAAGATGCTGATTCGTGACAAGCTGATCAGCGATTTGAAGGCAAATGCTCAGCCCGTTGGTGACGAAATTCATCACTCGATCCAATCGTTACGACGCAATCATTGCCATTGACATCCCTTGGAAGACCGTCGCGCGCCCTTGCCGCTCGTCGAGTCAGCTTTCATCATGTGGCCGTTCCAAGATGTGGCGAGCGAGCCGGAGAAGGTCTTTGGTCGACAGACGGAGGTCGCTTGGCTTCGCCGTGAAGGTCGTGACGCACTCACGAAAGATTTTCTGAACAGGGAGACGATTCCATGAAACGCATGTTGTGGTGCCTGGTTGCGGGAGCCGGTTTGATTCTGCCCGTGGGCGCAGAAGCCAAAGACTGCTGCAAGCCGATTAAATGCAAGAAGGTCAAAGTGAAGTGCTGCCAGCCGGTCGCTCAGACCTGCTGCCAGAAGGCGGCACCAACTTGCTGCCAAGCTCAAGCCGCGTGCTGCACGTCGAGTGCTGCCGCCGCTGCTCCGGCTCCGGCCGCAGCCAAGAAACCCTATGAAGAGCCGGCTGCTCCGCCTCCGCCCGCCGAAAAGAAGGCCGAAGAGAAAAAGTAATCCTTCGACGTTGAATTGTGTGAATACTTGCGACCGACCCGGACCTCTTTGGTCCGGGTTTTTTCTCACCAGTAGCCAACGGCATCGGAGATCAATCCGACATGAGCGATATTTCGCGAGCGATTTTGGAAACGTTCGACAACCCGTATCCGCAGCGCGATTACGAGATCGTCACTGTTTGCCCGGAATTCACTTCGGTCTGTCCAAAGACAGGTCAACCAGATTTTGGCACGCTGACAATCACTTACGTCCCAGATCGGCTCTGCTTTGAGCTGAAATCGCTGAAGCTGTACCTCCAGCAATATCGCAATCATGGAGCGTTTTACGAAAGCGTCACGAACAGCATCCTCGATGATTTGGTGGCGGCAACTCAGCCACGCTGGATGACGATTGCCGCCACGTTCACCCCGCGGGGCGGAATTCAAACCAGCGTGAAAGTACGTTACGACCAACCGCTTCGCTAAGTTGAATGGAAATTAGGCCGTGCTGACATTTACGCGAAGAGGATCATGGAAGCGGCCAAGTGGAGGAAGTCGAGAAAGTTGCGGGCGGTTTTGTCGTTGCGGGTAACGATGCGGCGGCATTGTTTCAGACGCGCGATGCGATTGCGTTCGCGGTACAGCTCTCGATCGTAAGGTCGTTGGACTTTGCGGTTGATCTGGGGAGGGATCACGGCTTGGCTGCCCTGAGCATGGATCCTCTCCAGCACACGATCGCCATCATAGCTCTTGTCGGCGACGACGTGTTCTACCGACAGACTCTCTAAGAGCGGTACGGCTCGCGTGA
>VGZH01000003.1 GCA_016872645.1 Planctomycetota bacterium
GCTGTTCGTGAACACGCAAGGTGCACTTGGCGGGTAAATGATTCCGCCATCGCGACTGCTAGTCGCGCCGCCGTTGGATTCGGTATCCTGACCCCCTGTTTTTGCGTCGCACTTCATTCCAAGGATTTCGACAACGATGACAAACAAATTTCTGATTGCGGCGGCGGGGATGTTTTTTTTCGCCGGACACGCGGGTTTCGCCGCCGACATCGTGGATTGGCGTTCATGGCGCGGGCCACTGGGGAATGGAAGCGTTGAACGGGGAAGTTATCCCGTATCTTTCGGCGCTGAAAAATATCTCTGGCGGACTCCGCTGCCGGGCAAAGGGTGTTCGACGCCGATCTTGCTCAGTGGGATGATCTATTTGACTTCCCCCGCCGACGGAAACGACGCGCTGCTATGCTATGACTTGAACGGACGCGAGAAATGGCGAACGGCCTTTGGGAAAGAGAACGCGGGCAAGCACCGTAACGGTTCGGGAAGCAATGCGTCGCCGGTCACCGATGGCAAAGCGGTCTTTGTCTTCTTCAAAAGTGGCACCTTCGCGGCGGTGGATCTCAACGGAAAAGTTCGCTGGAAGACCGATCTCGTAGAACGATTTGGCAAGGATACTTTGTTTTGGGATCACGGCACCTCGCCCGTGTTGACTGAGAATTACGTCATCATGGTGCGGATGCATCAAGGAGAATCGTGGTTGGCGGCATTCGACAAAGAGACAGGGGCGATGGCTTGGAAGGTTGCACGAAATTACAAAACGCCAACGGAGTGCGATCACGGCTACTCAACGCCGCTGGTGATTCAGCATCAGGGCCAGGAGTCAATCTTGGTTTGGGGAGCTGAGCATCTCACGATGCACGACTCGACCGACGGGAAGGTCACCTGGTCATGCGGCGACTTCAATCCGGATGCCAATAAGTTGTGGCCGGCAATCGCGACGCCGGTCATCGTTGGAGACATCGCCGTGATCGCTTACGGCCGGAACGATCGCGGCATCCCCCGACTGCACGGAATTCGATTGACCGGATCCGGGGACGTCACGCAGACCAATCATGTCTGGCGTCGCGACGACGTCGGCACGTTCGTCCCGACACCTGTCGCCTACAAAGGCCAAGTGATCCTGGTCGGCGATCACGGCGGGGTTGCCAGCATCGCCCCTGCGACCGGTAAGACGATTTGGTCGGGCGCGTTTCCAAAGAGCCGAGCCAACTACTACGCCTCGCCGCTCGTCGCTGGAGACAAGCTTTTTGCTCCGCGGGAAGATGGCGCCGTGTTTGTCGCCAGCATCGCCAACGACAAGTTCATTTTGCTCTCCGAAAACAACATGGACGAGTCCGTCATCGGCTCGCCGGTGCCAGCTTCGAATCGACTTCTCATTCGCGGCGAGAAACATCTGTTCTGCATTGCCGCGGAATCGTCGTCGCCGTGATTGCCATCCCATGCCTACATCTGGATTTCGAATCCTTTGCGGTTTTCGCGGCCGAGGAATGAGTTTGCCTGGGCATCTCCGATGATTTCGCGTTTGACCGGGTCCCATTTGACTTCGCGATTCAAACGCATGGCGATGTTCGAAAGATGACAAATCTCAAGCATCCGGTTATGCGACCAGACATCGGAGATCGGCTGCTTGCGTGCTTTCATCCCCTCGATGAAGTTGGCGGTGTGATTCGCACTGACCTTGCCGCCGTAGACTGTTTCGATCGCGCCGTCCGGCAGCGGTTTGTCTTTCAGGTCTTCGACTGGCTTGCCCGTAAGTTTGCCGCGATTGACGAAGAAGCGACCCTCCGTCCCCTCGAACAGAATGCCGTTGTCCCCTTCGCTGGTGATGGTCAACTCCACGTCGTTGGGCATGTCGACGCGGATGGTGAATTGAGTTGCCGCGTTGTACTGATCGGCAACCGTGGGGTGGCCGTCTTTGTACTCAATCGGCAATTTGTACTCGACCGGAGTGACCTTGCTCGGCCCGGTCTCAGTGGCACCGAGCGCCCAGCAGGCGATGTCCACATGATGGGCTCCCCAGTCGGTCAGCTTGCCGCCGGAGTACTCGTGCCAGTTGCGGAACGAATAGTGACAGTTGCTGTAGAGCGGCACGCCGCCTCCATAACCTTTTCGCAATTCTGGCAAAGCTCGATACGAGACCTTGGGGGCTGGGCCGAGCCAGAAATCCCAATCAATGTGCTCCGGGACAGCCACTTCCGGAATGACAGGTGATGACTCCATTCGATCGATGCCGCACGTCACCTTCTTCACCGTGCCAATGCGGCCGTCTCGGACGAGCGCGATCGCCTTCAGGAAACGGAGATCACTTTCGGTTCGCTGCATCGTTCCGACCTGAAAGACTCGGCCGGTCTGCTTGACAATTTTTTCGATCAGCTTCCCTTCCGCGATGGTCAGCGTGAGCGGCTTCTCGCAATACACGTCTTTGCCCGCAAGCATCGCTTCGACGGCGATCTTCGTGTGCCAATGATCGGGCGTGGCAATCATCACCGCATCGATATCTTTCCGATCGAGGATCTTGCGGTAGTCCTTGTAGGCATCAGGCTTCTTCTTTTGAGCCTTTTCCACCTTGCTGACGTTCTCCGCCAGGACGTTGGCATCGACGTCCGCCAACGCGGCGAAATCAGCGAACCCGAAGGACTTGCTGGTAATCGCCCAGCCTTGATTGCGCAATCCGATGGTCGCAAAGACCGGACGCTCGCTCGTCGACTGATAACCCACAGCACGGTTCGGCGACGGCAGCAGAATGCTTGCGGCTCCTGCTGCGGCGATACCGTGAAGGAACTGACGACGCGAGGCCTGGTGAGAAGAGAGCATTTGTTGAACCCCATGTGTTGAGAATTAATACGAGCGTTTGCCAGCGGACATTCCAAAAAAGGAGCCCGCTGGCCGATTGACAGACAGTGAACAATTCTGCGTTGCTGACGGAAACGGCTTGTCTCACCGTTGCTCGATTTACGATATCGGAACTCGCCAGTCACGTGAACTCACTGGTCCCGCATGGCTTGCGCGGTTCACCGGCGGATGATGATTCGGCAGCAACACGAGCCAGGCGACACAACTGAACCTTCGCAAGAAACCGATTCCCAGCTACCCGGAAGCGCGGTCGTTCGTGCCGCGATTCAACGCATCCGCGGGACCCTTCCGGGAATCATTTCCTCCGCCGGACACATTCAGAGAATCGAGCAGCACTGCTCCAAGAATGACTCCTCCGAGCACGACTTTCTGCGTGTAGCTTTCGACGTTCGTCAGATTCATACCGTTTTGAATCACGGCGATCGTGAAGGCTCCGATCAGCGTGCCGAACATTTTGCCTTCGCCGCCGCTGAGGCTCGTGCCGCCAACCACGACCGCCGCGATGACATACAACTCGTACATGTTGCCGTAAGTCGCCGAGCCGCTCTTGAGTTGCGAGGCCATGATCACTCCGCCCAGTCCCGCCAGCAGGGCGCTCGCGATGTACGCGAACATCAACACGCGCTGCACCGGAACGCCGGAGAGTCGCGCCGCCTCACGGTTGCCGCCGACCGCGTACAAATGCCGGCCGAGCCGCATCCGCGACATCAACACATGCGCGGCTCCGTAAAGGATCAGCATCAACAGTACGGCGTTCGGGATCCGCGCAAAACCTTCGCCTCTGCCGAGCCACACGAACGAATCGGGAAGCTGATAGATTGACTGACCGGCCGCGAGGAGGTACGCCAACCCGCTTCCCACCAGCATCATTGCCAGCGTCACAATGAAGGGAGGGATGCCGAACACGGTGATCATTCCGCCGGAAAACGCACCGATCAGTCCGCAAATCAGCACGGCCGCGCTGCCAGCCAAAGTCATGCCGAGCGCGGAGGCTTGTTCGGCTCCCGCGTAATCGCGGATGAACCGCGCGGCCAGCACCGCCGACAGGGCAATCAAGCTGCCGACCGAAAGGTCGATCCCGCCGGTGATGATCACCATCGTCATCCCGATCGCGATGATCGCGATTACTGCGATCTGATTGGCGATATTGACCAGATTCTCCGACTTCAAAAAGTTCGGCCACTTCTCGGTTCGTGGTTGCACCAACTGCGGATCACCAAGCGTCGGGAACTCGGCTTTCAAATCCGCAAAGACCAGCCATGCGGCCGTTGTGCGCGTGCCAGCGATCACGTCCAGCGACTGGCCCTCCGACACGATTTTCTGAAGCGCCGCGCGAGCGTCCCTCGGTTCTCCTTTCACCACCGCCAACAACTTCGCCCCGCTGGCCGACAAGGCAGCTTCGAGCTTGTTCGCAAACAGCGTTTCATCCGCCTGATCGCGAGCCGCGATCAACACTCGCGGAGCCTTGCCGAAGTTCGCAATGAGCGCCGCTGCCACTTGTCTCGCTGCCGCTTCCCCGGTCGGAGATTGCTCGCTGTAGGTCGCAATGCTGAAGAATGCGCACAGCAAAGCCAGCACAAAGATCATGCCGTAGTCGGTCAACACTCGTGACAGGTTGCGAGTCATGAGAATTCTGTGGCCAGGTTCGCCAGAACCTGGAAAACGGCGACAAACGACAAACCCACGTTCTGGCGAACGTGGCTACGAGACGCTTCACGCGATCGCGAGTTTCATAATCTGTTCCTGCGTCGCATTGCGAGCGTCAGGGATCTCGCCGGTCACGCGGCCTTCGTGCAAGACGAGGATCCGGTCGGCCATTCCCAACACCTCTGGTAACTCAGAACTGATCATGAGGATCGCCTTTCCCTGCGCGGCCAGTTCGTTCATCAACAGATAGATCTCGTACTTCGCGCCGACGTCGATGCCGCGCGTCGGCTCGTCGAAGATCAGAACGTCGCAATTGCGAGCCAGCCATTTCGCCAGCACGACCTTTTGCTGATTCCCGCCCGACAAAGTCCCCGCTCGTTGTTCACTGCTGGAAGCTTTGATCCGCAGCGTTTCGACATACCGCGTGTATTCGTCTCGTTCACGGCGACGTTGCACGAAGCCCATGCGAGTCAGCCAATCCAAGTTCGGCAATCCAAAGTTTTCACGCACCGAATGGCCGAGCACGAGTCCTTGCAGCTTGCGATCCTCGGTCAGCAATCCGATGCCGGCGGCAATCGCATCGCGCGGCGAGCGAATCGCCAGCAAACGTCCGTCAAGCCGGATCTCTCCCGCTTCGCGCGGATCAGCCCCGAAAATCAGCCGCACGGTTTCCGTGCGACCGGCTCCGACTAATCCGGTCAAAGCCACAATCTCGCCGCGCTTCACCGAGATTGACACCTCACGCACGGCGCGGCCACGCCGCAAGCCGGTGACTTCCAAGCGTGGCGGACCGATCGTGATGGCACGCTTCGGAAACTCATCGCTCAACTCGCGGCCGACCATCAGTTCGATCAGCTCTTGCCGGGTGACTTGGGCAATCGGCCGCTCGCCAACATTCATGCCGTCGCGAAGCACCGTCACTCGATCAGCGATCGTGAAGATTTCATCCAGTCGATGACTGATGTAGACGACGCCGATCCCTTGCCGCTTCAGCTCCTCGATGATCGCGAACAACCGGCTGACCTCGTGCGACGTGAGCGCGGCGCTCGGTTCGTCCATAACAATGATGCGGGCTTGAAACGCGAGCGCCTTGGCGATCTCGACGAGTTGCTGCTGCGCCGTCGTCAGACGCCGGCACGGAGCATCGAGATCGACTTCGACTCCGAGACGCTGAAACAATTCGGTCGCTTGTCGCCGTTCCTGGGCCTGCGCGACAAAACCTGCGCGAGTCGGCTCTTGTCCGAGAAAGATGTTCTCACAGGCCGTCAAACCGGGAACGAGATTGAATTCTTGATAGATGACGGCCACGCCAGCCTGGCGTGAGTCCTGCGGCGACGCAAAGTGCTGCGCGACACCATCGATCTCAATCACACCCGAATCGGCTCGGAAAGCTCCGCCGAGCACTTTCATTAACGTGCTCTTGCCGGCTCCGTTTTCACCCAGCAACGCCAGAACTTCGCCAGCCATCAGCGACACGTTCACACCACGCAGCGCCTGCACTCCGGGAAACGACTTCACGATACCGTGCATTTTCAACAGCGGTGCGGAAGCAGTCATCATCGTCATGCCAAGTCCTCTGTGTCCCGTCGTGCCTCTGTGGAATCCTCGGCCACGAACTGCTCTCCTTTGCTGAGTGAGTGCGGACACCACCGAGATATGACCGAGCGCAGAGATCACTTCATAATCCGAGCGCCCGTTCCAACGCTCGCCGCATCACCGCCGCATCGGGCTCGATGCCGGTCCAATACTGCACGCCGACAATCCCTTGATTCACCAGCATCCCCAATCCATCGAGCGCGATGCAGCCACGCTCGGCTGCGTCCCGAATCAACCGCGTGTGCGGCGGATTGCCAATCACATCCGCGACCACCATCCCCGGCTTCAACGAGTTGATATCCAAGTTCAGCCGAGCCTCCGCGTCGTAAAGTCCGATCGATGTCGCGTTGATCACAACGTCCGTTCCGGCGGGAATTGCATAATCGCCATTCCACACAGCCAACTCGGCATTGAGCTGCAGCTTGCTGCGCAGCAGTTCGACCAATTCGGCACCGCGCGATTTGGAGCGATTCACCACGATGATCTGCCGAATTCCTGCCAGCCCCAATTCGACAGCAATCGCTCTTGCCGCACCGCCGGCTCCGAACATCACCACCGATTTTCCTCGCGGATCAGTGGCCGACGTCAAAGATTTAAGGAAACCTTTGCCATCGGTATTCTCACCGATCAATTGGTCGCCGCGACGGACGACGCAGTTGACGGCTCCCATCACGGCGGCCGATTCCCCAAGCCCATCAAGATGCGAGATGACCGTCACCTTGTGCGGCAGACTGCAATTGAATCCGCGAAAGCCCATCGCGCGAGCACCTCGCACGGCCGTTCCCAACTCTTCGGGAGTCACCTCCATGTTGATGTACCGCCAGTGCAATCCGTGATGAGCAAACGCCGCTTCCATCATCGCCACCGTCGGATTCCCCGCCGCTCCCTGCGACATCGAGCCAACCAGCTCAGGCAAGAAGTTCTGTGAATCGCTCATGAGTTCTATCTCTGTATAAAAGGAAAAACCGAGACAACGAACGACTGCACAGATCGCGTCGACTTCTCTTCGCGCCCTTGGCGACCTTCTGTCCAAAATGATTCGCGTTCAAACCGAAGATTGCCAAGGACACCAAGAGTGAGAAGCCAACGGATCACTTCAGATCCGGGTCCGCTTCGGCGTCTGCTTTGCGATACAGGCTCGTCGGGATCAGCATCTGTGGCGGGAGTTCTTCGCCCTTTGAGTGCTTCACGATGGCGGCGACGATTTCGACTCCCATCTTGTCGGGAAACTGAATTGGGTCCGCGTAGATCTTGCCCTCTTTGATCGCCTGCTTTCCTTCCGGCTGGCCGTCGAAACCGACGATCAAGACTTGATCCGCTTTGCCGGCCTTCTCCAGAGCGGCTCGCGCACCCAGCGCGGCGGGATCGTTGATTGCGAAGATGCCTCGCAGATCGGCGTGAGCTTGGAGCGAATCCTCGGCGGCCTTGTAGCCCTGATCCTTCGCTCCGCCGCTTTCGAGTTCGGTGACCAGCTCAATCTTCGAGGCAGCTGACTGGTTGTGTGCATCGATGACCTCACGAAAACCTTTCACGCGGAGCAAGCAAGATTCCGCCTGCTTGAAGTGCAGGATCGCAACCTTGCCTCCCGCTTCGCCGAGTGCCTCGATCATCGCGTGCCCCGCTTCTTTGCCGCCGCCGTAATTGTCGGTCGCGACTTGGGTGGCGATCTTCACGCCCGGTTCGTTGCAGGGGATATCGACGGTGAAGACCGGAATCCCTGCTTCGTTCGCTTCTTGGATGACCGGAATGATCGACTTGGAATCGCACGGGCTGAGTACAATCGCGCTCACCTTCTTAACGATGAAGTCTTTGATCTGATTGCTCTGCTTGGCGACATCTTTATCGCCGCTGACCACGATCGTTTCGTAACCGAGTTTCTTACCTTCGGCCGTGATGTTGTCGCCGATGACCTTGAAGAACGGGTTGTCGAGCGTCAGCAGCGAGACGCCGATCGTTCCCTTCGATGTCACGGGAGCGACGACGGTCGGCAACGCGCCCGACGGTTTGACGGTATCGTCCGACTTGCCGCATCCCAACAAGCAGAGCAACGTGCTGGTAAACAGACACCAAAATGTGTGTTTCATGAGTTGATCTCGTTTGATTTTTCGAGGTTTCGGGGCTGCAACAATGATGCACTTGGCAGGTACAAAATCGGGGTAACAAATGCGTGCTCGCGCGGAAATTGGCGGTCTCATTTTTTACCCCCGATTTTTTGCCAGCTCGTTTGACTAAGACAATCATCCCCTGACTTATAGCTTGCCTGTTTTCAGGAAGTCGTGGCGCACCGGCGCAGTCACGCGCTGGCCGTTCGTCGAGACGAACGTGACCTGCCCCGTCGCGAATTCGAGCGTCTTGACCATCTCAAAGCCGTCGGGAATCTTGACTGCGCCCTGGATGTAATTCACTGTCGTCGGCTGCGTAGCCTTCAGTTCGATCGTGGTAGCGATCCCTTCTTTGCTCAAAATGTTCTCGCGCATCGACGCCGCCAGTCCGTCGGCAAAGTGTGCGGTCACGTCTTCGAGGCCCAGACAATTGTTGCGTCCGTTCCAGGGATGTCCGTGTCGTCCGTGGTTCTCAATCCAGAAGACCGTGCTGCTCAACACGGCTGGGTCTTTCAGGGAGAACCACAGATATCCCGCTTCGGTAAACGTGGCGGTCATCCAGGCGGGGCCGTTCGTTTTCTCCCAAGGTTCGTTGACGAGCTGAATCAAATCGGCGTGCCCCTGCCGAGCCGGCAACTTAGTGAGATCCGCATCCGGCTCCCCTTTCCAGGCGACCGGAACTTTGGTCAGTGTTGTCCACTTCGCGTTGGGTAACAGCGATTGATACTCCCGCTGCTTCGGATCGCTGAACGTGCCGGGATACGTCATGCCGAATCGAAACGGACTGGCCGCGAGCCGCACGGTTCCCTCTTTGTCCGGCATCGCGAGCGTCGCGTGATGTCCCAGCGGCACGCGACCGGCAAAGCCGTCGATCGTGTGCCGTGAATAGATCACGTTCTGAGTATCGATCAGCGAGAGTTCCTTGGTCACTCGGCCGCGACGCACTTGCGTGTCGATCGACAGCGTGAGCGTCGTCACGTCCCCCGACTTCTTCGTGCTGACATGCTTCCATTTCGCTCCGGCGATCTCGCCATGTGGCGGATGTTTCTCACCGGAGACTTCATCCGAGTTGCCTCCAAATGGCATGCAGAAAAAGTCGCCTCTCAGCGGAACTAAAACAGGAACGGGCATCGCTGTCGGTTTCTCATCCTGCCACGGGCTGACATAGTATGGTCGTACCGGCTTGTCCGAGTCGCGGAAGAACGTCACCGGAGCCATGTGCCCGCCGAATTCCGTAACGGCCAACTCCACTTGTTTCGTGAAGACGACAAAGCATGGCTGTTGGTGAATCGTGCGAACCTTTGTGTCGTCTGCGAAGCCATCGGTCAGAGCGAACACGACGAACAAACTCAAAGCCCGGCAATTGGTCTGAAGCAAATTCATGGAATTGATCCTCAAAAAGATGTGGGAACTTTAGCAACCTCACCGCGGAGGCGAAGTCCGTGACAGGGTTTGAACCTCCGGTTCGGTCAACGCGCGACGGTAGAGCCGCACTTCACGAATCTGCCCCGTGAAAAAGTCTTGCTCACCGGAGCCGATCCGGAGCGGCTGATTGGTTGTGAGGTCATAGTCCTCGGACGAGAATGGCGTGGACTTTGCCACCATTCGACCAGAGACATAGAGCCGGAGTTCTCCGCCAAGACGCTGAGCGACGAGATGCTTCCAGCCGGGGCCGAGGTCTTCGTCGTACGAAAGGCACTCGCCGGCCTTCAGGGAGTAGACGCTGCCACGTACGCCGGCGGGAGCGTCCTGCATGGCGCTGGTGCAACTGCCGATGCTCGCGAAGAGCAATCCTTGATAAACGGTCAGGCTGGTGACTCGCGTCCAATTGTTAATCTCGCCTCGTACAGGGTCGGTTGGCGGGCCGGGTTCCCAGCCGGGGGGCGAGAAGAATTTGTGCAACGACGTCCAACCTCGCTCATCGTCGTACCGCGAAACTTCGCCGCGCGGAATCGCTCCGGCGTAGAGCTTGCCGTTGTAGACGGTCAGCGCGTTGATCTCCGTGCCATCTCCCAGGCGACCACGATCGATCCATCGTTCGCCACCTTGATGCTCGACGACCCGCGCTTCCGGCCACATGCCGGCCAGCAGCTTGCCGCGAAAGACCTCCAGCGAATGCACTTGCAGAAACGGCTTCTGATCGAGCGGTGTGTGGCCGATCGGCGTGCCGGTGAATTCCCACGTGCGTCCGTCGAAGGCGTAGACGTTCGGGTAGCCGACATACAACTTGCCGTCGTGAACCGCCATCGCGTGGGGGTAACAGTTCTTCGGCGGATCAGCGGGCAAGCTGCCGGCGATGGACCATTTCGTCCCACCCTCCCAGAAATAGACCCGATACGGCCGGCCGGTCCACTGCTTCTCGCCGGGCGGGGGCAAGCCGCGATCACCGCCGACGTACAGTTTTCCGCCATAGGTCGCCATGCAGTTGATCCGCAGCATCTCGCTGGGCTGACCGCAATCGGTCCACGTCGTTCCCCCTTCATAGCGATAGACCCGAGCGGGCTCGTACTCGCCGGAGAAGACGCGAGTCCAATCGTAGGTGGACGTCCCCGCGTACAAGTGCCCTTGATGGACGATAAGCCCCATCACGCCGGTCGTTTTTCGCGAACCGACACGTCCGCAGTCGATCCACTGCTGGCCGCCGGCATAGCGAAAGACATGACACCAGTCGGCTTCGTTCTGCGCGTCGATGTTGGCGGCATACAATTGTCCGTTGAACACGGTCAGTGAATTGCTGACATAGTTGCTGGTCGGACTGGGGCGACCGCAATCCTGCCACTTGCCGAGCTTCGCGTTATCGATGCCGAAGTGAACGTGCCGGTCATCTCCCGAAGACTGATAGCCTCCGGAACTGGCTTTGAGGTTTAACGTCACACCTCGTCGAGCCTGCGGATCGTACCAGCTGAAAACATCCCCCAGCGTGTCATCGACGATCGGGTCGGTGTGGACCCAAGCGGAGATCGCGAAGTCCCCTTGTCCCAGTTGCAGCGACTTATGACTCGGGACTTCGACGTAAGCGGAGCGTCCATCGAAGCGACCGGTCTGCAGATCGACACCGTGATTCACGCCATGATTGTTCCGCCCCGATGAGTCACGGCAGTCTCCTTGCAGTTTCCAATAGCCGACGAGGTCGCGTTGCAACTCGACTTCTCTCACCGCATCCGGCGGCGCGGCTGTCAGCAAGTGCTGAGCAATGAGCCAATAACACACGACAACTCGAATCAGACTCATAATCTGGTGTCCCGAACATTGCCTGACGACTTCAACGAGCGACCAACGACGATTTCACGCTTGCAATTCTTGAACGAGCATCGCTGGGTTATATTCTGTGAGTGGTTCAACGGATATCGTTTTCATAATCCCGGCTTAAGGACTTCTTGGATGATTCGTGCGATGAGAGAACTTGCGGGGCTCGTTGTGTTGTTTGTCGTTCCCGCATCTTTTGCGGGCGAGATCTCGGCAGACCGGATCAAGTCTGCGGTCGCTCAATTGGCGAGCGACAAGTTCGAAGGCCGGGAACCAGGAACTAACGGCGAAGTGCTCACGACGGAGTATCTCGCCGACGAGTTCGAGAGGGTGGGACTGAAGCCGATCGGCGAGCGAGACTCGTACTTCCAACCGGTGCCGCTCGTGCGCGTCATCACCAGCCCAAAGTCCACTCTTCAAGCAGTGAAGGCCGGAACCACGCTCGACATCCCGTGCGAAGAGGGCTTCGCGGGGACGAGTCAAACGCAAACAGGCGACGCAGCGTTCGATGCCGAAGCCATCTTCGTCGGACACGGCATCACCGCGCCGGCGTTTGGATGGGACGATTATCAGGAAGTCGATGTGACGGGGAAGATTGTCGTCCTCTTCACAAATGAGCCGCCGTCGAGCGATCCGCAATTCTTCAGCAGCACGGCCCTGACCTACTACGGACGCTGGACGTACAAGTTCGAAGAAGCGGCTCGGCGAGGCGCGAAGGCCTGCTTCATCATCCATACAAATGAGACGGCGGGGTATCCGTACTCCGTCGTGCGACGATTAGAGAGTGCGCAGCTCAAGCGGGAACCCAATCAACCTGCGCTGGCCTTCGCCGGATGGCTCTCGCGAACCGCGGGGGACAAGCTGCTCGGTCTGTCGGGCCGCAACGTCGACGACGCCTTAAAGGCCGCCGACACCAAAGGCTTCAAGCCCTACTCGCTTGGCGTGAATCTGAAAGCCAACATTCCCACGCGCGTCGAGAACTTCGTCAGTCACAACGTCGTCGGTCAGGCGGAAGGGAGCGATCCGACACTGAAATCCGAAGCGATCGTCTTCACGGCGCACTGGGATCATCTCGGCATCGGCAAGCCGGTTCTCGGCGATACGATCTACAACGGCGCGGCGGACAACGCCACCGGCTGCGGACTGCTCGTCGAGCTGGCCCGGGCATGGTCCGCACAATCGCCGAAGCCCAAACGATCGGCTGTGTTTCTGGCCGTCACTGCCGAAGAGAAAGGACTGCTCGGCTCCAAGTACTACACTCGGAATCCGCTCATCCCCCTGAGCAAGACCGCGCTCAATCTGAATATGGACATGATCCTGCCACTGGGCGTTCCAGAGTCAGTCGTCGTCACCGGCGCCGACCGCACGACCGCCTGGCCGATCGTCAAAGCCGCGGCTGAGAAGAATCACTTGCTGATCGAAACCGACCAGCGAGCTCACCTGGGAATCTTCTACCGCTCGGACCATTTCTCGATGGCACAGTCAGGCGTCCCCGCGTTCTCCATCGGATCGGGGATGAAGATCAAAGGCCAGCCAGACGACTTCGCAACCAAGGCTCACAAGGATTTCACCGACAAGGCATACCACTCACCGCAGGACGAATTCCAAACCAACTGGGACTTCTCCGGCTTTGTCGTGTTGGCCGAATTCATGCTCGACATCGCACGCAACGTGGCGAACGCCGACCAACTGCCGACTTGGAACGCCGGAGACGAATTTCTTTCTGCACGGAAAAAGCAAGACGCCAAGTAAAACCCCATCATGGTGAATCGCCGAATTCTTGGAAACACGGGGCTGGCTGTTACGCAACTTGGTTACGGCAGCATGGGACTGCGGGGGCCGCGGACTTGGGGCGTTCGGGTGGTGAACGATCACGATGCCGAGCGGTTTCTGAATGCCGTACTGGATGCGGGGATCAATTTCATCGACACGTCACCCGATTATGGGGCCAGCGAAGAGCGGATCGGTCGCTTCATCGGATCACGTCGCCGTGAGTTTTATCTCGCCACCAAATGCGGGTGTGTTTACACGCAACGCGAGGATCATCTGGAACTCGATCACGTCTGGAAGCCGGATGTCATTCGGCGGAATCTGGAAACGAGCCTCCAGCGGTTGCGCACAGATTATGTAGACGTTCTGCAATTCCACGGTGGCGATGCGGAGACTCTGCAACGTGAGGGGTTGATTGACCTCCTGACCAATCTTCGGGATCAGGGTCTGGTCCGGTTCATCGGAGCGTCCAGTTCTCTGCCGAATCTCCCGGCGTTGATCGAGCTGGGTGTGTTCGACACGTTTCAGATTCCGTATTCCTGTCTGGCCCCGCAGCATCACGATCTCATCTGTCGAGCCGGCGAGTCAGGTGCCGGCATCATTCTGCGAGGCGGGATCGGTCAAGGTGGTCCCGATGCGGAAATCCAGCGACCGGCGCTCAATGAGGTTTGGGAAAAAGCCAGACTCGAAGAACTGCGTCCCAACGACATGACTGCGGCGGAACTCATCCTGCGATACACGCTCTCGCATCTGCACTGCCACACAACGATCGTCGGCACCTGCAACTTCGCTCATCTGGCGGAGAACCTGAAGGCTGCCGCTCGCGGGCCGTTGCCGGTAGAACTCGTCTCAGAAATCACCGCGCGAGTTGCCAAGGTGATGTGTCCTTGACCTTTGCTTTTAAGAGGAGTCCAGCTTGATCACTTCAAAATCCAAAGACGTTCCGTTTCCCGAGCTTCCCAAAGGGGCGGGGCGAATCGACAAAGACGCGGCGACGTCGTTCACGGCGACCGCATCCGGACTGCAATACCGCATCCTTCGCCGGGGCACCGGAGCCAATCCCAAGGCGAACAGTTCGGTGCGAGTCCACTATCACGGCTGGCTGGATAACGGGACGGTGTTTGACAGTTCCTACCGGCGCAACGAAGACATCTCGTTCGGTCTGAACCAAGTCATCAAAGGTTGGACGGAAGGAATGCAGCTTGTCGGTGCCGGCGGCATGATCCAATTGCAGATCCCATCGGACCTCGGCTACGGCAACCGTGGAGCTCCGCCAGACATTCCTCCGAAAGCGACGCTGCACTTTCTGGTCGAGCTGATCGAAATCCGATGAGACGGATTTAACTTACGAACCTTTTTTCAACGGAGTTCCGCACATGTCCACTCGCGGTGTCCTTTACTTGTTGATGATCGTTGGCTTGTCCGATCTGGTCGGTTGGGCTCAAGAGACCAAAACCGAGAAGAAAGATTCGCCGAAGCCAGCGGTCAAAGCACCGCCGATGAATGTCGTGCCGCCAACGCACGCCGATGTCCCCTACGGCAAGCACGAACGGCAAGTGATCGATTTCTATCAAGCGAAGTCAGACACACCGACTCCGCTCGTCTTCTACATTCACGGCGGAGGCTGGCAAGGGGGCAGTAAAACGGGCTTCAACGTGAAGCCGTATCTGGAAGTAGGCATCTCCGTCGCGGCAATCAACTACCGCTATGTGAAGAATGGCATTGACGACAAAGTGGAGCCGCCAGTGAAGGCTCCGTTGCATGACGCCGCTCGAGCCTTGCAGTTCGTCCGTTCGAAGGCCAAAGAGTGGAACATCGACAAAGTTCGCATCGGCGCGACCGGCGGTTCAGCGGGAGGCTGCTCGTCGTTGTGGCTGGCGTTCCACGACGACCTCGCGGACCCGAAAAGCGAAGACCCGATCGCACGCGAATCGACTCGCTTGTATTGCGCAGCGGTGAATGGCGCTCAAGTGACCCTCGACCCAATCCCGCTTCGCGAATGGATGCCGAACTACAGCTACGGCGCCCACGCTTTCGGCCTGAAGAACCTCGACGAAGTGAACCAGCGGCGAGAGAAGATCGCTGATTGGATCAAGGAATATTCTCCGATGTCACATGTGACGAAGGACGATCCCGCGATCGGCTTGTTCTACGGCGGCGTTGCCGGAGCCAAGAAGGGCGAAGAACATCCCGACCCGACGCATTCCCCAATGCTCGGCCTGATGCTGATGGAGACGCTCAAGAGCGTCGGCGTGGAATGTCACATGACTTACAACGGCGGACCAACTCCGAAGTACACCAACGCCACCGTGTTTCTGATCGAGCGGCTGAAAATGTAGAGATGTTTCGAAGGAGAATGCCGTTGGTTGGTCGTTGGCGAATCGTTCTGTTTGTCGTGCTTCTGCTGGTCCACAATCGAACCAGTCGCGCTGATGATGCGGATTATTTTCGGCAGCGAGTGCAGCCATTACTGGATCGTCGCTGTTACGAGTGCCACAGCCATCGAGCGAAAGAACTGCAAGGTGGCTTGTCGCTCGATTCGCGCAGCGGCTGGGTGAAAGGAGGCGATTCCGGCACAGCGATTGTCCCCGGCAAGCCAGACGAGAGTTTGCTCATCAAAGCCGTACGGCGCACGAACAAAGACTTGCAGATGCCCCCCGACGAGAAACTCAAGGACGAAGAAATCGCGGTGCTCGTCGACTGGGTCTCACGCGGGGCGATCGATCCTCGCGACTCGCTGGATACCGAACGGGGCGGCGGTTCGTGGACCGAGAAGCTTTCCGAACGGCGGAAGCACTGGTGTTGGCAACCAGCCAAACGACCGGCGGTCCCCAATGATCGCGGAGAGTCGTCCACACAAGTCGACCGATTCCTGCTTGCGCGTATGAAGTCCGAAGGACTCGCACCGTCGCGCGATGCCGATCGCTGGTCACTGGCGCGGCGATTGTCGTTCGTATTGACCGGGCTGCCCCCCGCACCAAACGAGCTGGAACACTTCGTGGCCGATGAATCGCCGGATGCTTTCGACAAACTCGTCGATCGCACGCTTGCATCGCCGTACTTCGGCGAGCACTGGGCGCGACACTGGATGGACCTCATCCGGTACAGCGACACACACGGCTCCGAACACGATCCACTGATCCCTCACGCCTGGCGATACCGCGACTACCTGGTCCGGGCCTTCAACGGCGATCTGCCGTACGATCGCCTCGTGCGCGAGCACTTGGCGGGCGACCTGCTGCCTCCGCGCGGAAATCTAACACTCGGCATCAACGAATCCCCGATCGGCACCGGCTGGTTTCGCTTCGTCGAGTTCTATCCGACTCCGATCGACGTGAAGAACGAAGAGATCGTCGTCGTCGACGCGCAGATCGACGCCTTCAGCAAGACGTTCCAAGCACTGACGATTGCGTGCGCTCGCTGCCACGACCACAAGTTCGATGCGATCTCCGCTCAGGATTTCGCCGCGCTTTACGGCATCTTCGCCAGCACTCGCACGACGATGCACCGAGTCAACGACCCGGCCGTGCAGCACGCGCTCGATCCAAAGTTGGCCGAGTTGAAGCCGGCGATTCGCCGCTCGCTGGCCGAGTTATGGCGCGAGCAGCTCACTCACTGGCCGACGGCGATCCTGGCCGCTCGCGACAACATGCTGGAACCGGAGCCGCCCAAGGTGACCGACAAAGACAAGCCAGCCGCCCCAGCGCCGCCGCCGTTCAAGCCGGGCACCCGATCGGCTGAAGCCGAAACATTTCGCTGGCTGACGGCGCTGAAGGCCGCGAAAGGCAAACCATCCGAACCGCTCTACCTCCTCGCGCGGCTGGCTGGGCCTTCCAATGACATCGACGCGAAACTTTGGATCGATTTTGCGAATGAGCGACTCGCAACGGAACAGCGGCGGTCGGCCGTCGGAGACCGCTTTCGTTGGTTCGCCGACTTTGGCGTGCGGGATGTCAGTCCCGCTTTTGATCGCGTCGAAGGAAAGATTGAATCCTCAAAGAATCCAAACATCCGAAGCGTTGCTGTCACTCCACACTCCAAAGGCTGGTTCACCTCCGACAACTTTTCGTCGTCACACGTCGGTGGGGAATTCGCGGTCTCGCCAAACGGTGGCGTGCTGACATCCATTCTGCCCAGTGCTCTCAGTTCGCACCTTATCAGCGACAAGCACGGGGGAACCCTGCGGTCGCCGAACTTCAAGCTCGATATGAAATTCATCAGCGTGCTGGCCGGCGGGACGAACAAAGCTCGCGTGCGGCTGGTCATCGAGAACTTCGTCGCCGACGGCGTCCTGTTCACGCAAGTGATGCCGATGCTCAACGATCCTCGGTTGAAGTGGGTCACGCTCGGCATTCGCGAGGCCTGGGCCGGGCGGCGAGCGTATCTCGAAGTCATCCCGCGCGACGAGATGCCGTATCCCGGCAAGCACCCCGACGCGCGAGTGCTCCACACCGACGGCCGCAGCGGTGTCAGCGTTCGAGCCGTCGCGTTTCACAACATTCCCGGACCACCGGAGTTGTCGTCGCCACTTCCCGATGAACTGTGGCAGGCCGAACCAGATTGGCCGGCACTCGCGAAGCAACTGGCGAAGCTGGCGAGCGACGCGATCAACGCCTGGGCCGACGAACGCTGCTCCGACGAGCAAGCGCGATTTGTCGATGAACTACTGCGGTCGGGCGTGCTGCTCAACGACGCTCCCGCCGATCATCAGCTGGCACGATTAGTCGATCGATATCGAGACGTCGAATCGAACATCCCTGTACCGATCCGAGCCGCCGGAGTCACCGATGAAGAGGGCTTCGACGAAGCTCTCTTTCCACGCGGCAATTACCGCCGTGCGGGAACAATTGTGCCGCGTCGGTATCTGGAGGTACTTCAAAGTAGCCAACACGAACATAGCCGTCTCGCTCCGCCAGATGAAACGCCGAGTGCAGAATTGACAAACGACCTCAGAAGCAACGTCGATCGCACGCTCGGCAATCCTTTCGCGGAGCGAAAGGGCTACGCTGGCAGCGGCCGACGCGAACTGGCCGAAGCGATTCTCGATCCGCGCAACCCGCTCACCGCGCGAGTCATGGTCAATCGTTTGTGGCAGCATGTCTTCGGAGTGGGTCTGGTGAAGACGGTGGACAACTTCGGAATGCTCGGTGAATCGCCGAGCCATCCTGAATTACTCGACTGGTTGGCGGCCGAGTTCATCGAATCGGGCTGGTCGATCAAGCACATGCTCCGACTGATGCTGACCAGCAGAGTCTTTCAACTTTCAACCGAAGCCCCACAAGCCGCGCGCGATCGCGATCCAACCAACCGGTTCCTTTCGCACGCGAATGTCCGCCGACTCCAAGCCGAGTCACTGCGTGACACGTTGCTGTTCATCTCCGGGCGATTGGACCGATCTCAAGGGGGACTCGGCGTGCCGCTGCCGTTGCGTACCGGTTTCAAGGACTTCGAGAATCCGCTGGCCGGACCAGCTGATGGCAATGGTCGCCGCAGCATTTATCTCGAAGCCCGCCGCAACTACCCGCAGCAACTACTGATCGCGTTCGATCAACCCAAGCCCGTGCTGACCGTCGGCGAACGAAATGTCACGAACGTGCCGGCTCAAAGTCTGGTACTGCTCAACGACGCTTTTGTAGGAACACAATCGGGACTGCTGGCCGAACGGCTTCGCTCGCTGCCAACTCCAGAGGCTCGCTTGCAATCGCTGTGGCTGATTCTGTTCTCTCGACCGGTGACCGAGACCGAGAGGGATCGCACTTTCGCCTTTCTGAAGTCTCAAGCGATCCTGCTCGGCATCGCCCGCGACCATTGGCAGACCGACCAAAACCTCTGGCACGATTTGGCTCACGCATTGATCAACATGAAAGAGTTTTTGTACCTGCGTTGATAAGGACAAAGCGATGGTCAACCAACGACGCCTGACTCGCCGAGACGTTCTCCATCGGAGCGCGATGGGCTTCGGTGCGCTCGCCCTTCGAGGATTCTTGGCTGATCATGCACAGGCTGATGTTCCAAGCTCCTCGCTCCGCCCCCCGCATTTCGCTCCGAAGGCCAAACGCATCGTGATGCTGTTCATGGACGGCGGCGTATCGCAGGTTGATTCGTTCGATCCGAAACCCCGGCTGACCGCCGAGCACGGCCAGCCGTTCAAAATGAAAATCGAGACGACACAATTCGAGAACAACGGCTCGACGTTCGGTTCGCCGTTCACGTTCAAGAACTACGGCGATTCCGGGACGCCTGTCAGCAGTTTGTTTCCGCACATCGCTCAGCACGTCGATGACCTGTGCGTGATCCGTTCGATGCAGACGCCGTTCGGTGAACACGCGCAGTCCTGCTACATGCTGCACACCGGGCATCCATTGACGGGACATCCCAGCATGGGATCTTGGATTTCGTATGGACTCGGCAGCGAATCGGCGAACTTGCCAAGCTATGTCGTCGTCAACGGCGGACAGTTGCCGCTCGGCGGCATTGCGAATTATTCAAGCGGCTTCCTGCCAGCGATTCACGAGGCGTCACTGTTTCACGTCGGCTTGAATACGCCGGTCGTCGATAACATCCAACCCGACGAACCGAAGCCCGGCCAGCAGCTCAACAAACTGCGGTTCATCGCCGAGACTGACCGCAACTTCGCGGGACAAATCGGCAGTGGCGAGGAACAAATCGAATCGGCCATCCGCAATTACGAACTCGCCTTTGCGATGCAACGCTCGGTCCCCGAAGTGGCCGACTTCAAGGACGAGACACCGGCAACGCTCGAAGCGTACGGCTGCAATTCAGCGAATACGTTTGAAGCTCGGTACGCTCGGCAATGCTTGCTCGCTCGGCGGCTGTTGGAACGAGGCGTGCGGTTCGTTGAGTTGACCTGCGTCGGAGGCATCCGCTTTGTTTCGCCGTGGGACTCACACGACAACATCAAAGGGGACCATCTAAAGAATGCCGAGATCGTCGACCGACCGATCTCCGCACTGCTGGCCGATCTTAAGCATCGCGGACTGCTCGACGACACCATCGTCGTCTGGACCGGTGAGTTCGGCCGCACCCCGTTCGCCCAAGGGAGCACCGGCCGCGATCACAATCCGCAAGGCTTTTCGCTCTGGCTGGCTGGCGGCGGCATTCGCGGCGGCATGATCCACGGAGCGACCGACGAGTACGGCTATCACGCCATCGAAAACATCGTCACGCCGTATGACCTGCAAGCGACGCTGCTGCATCAACTCGGCATCGACCACGAACGACTCACCTTCCGCTTCGGCGGTCGAGATTTTCGCCTGACCGACGTGCATGGAAATGTCGTCCGCGAGATACTGGCGTGAACTTTTTGAAAACCCTTTTACCTCGACAGAATCAGCACGATGAGCCAGCGAGTGATCCGTCGTTGAACTCAGCCACTCGCTAACGTGTCGTACTCGTTTTGCAACAACCGACTGGAATATCTTATGAGCGTTTCAATCCAAACCTGTGATCAACTCCGCAGCAAACAGTGTGTTCCCTGCGAAGGGGGCGTGCCGAAGCTGACCTCCGCCGAGGCTGAGGCTCAGATCAAACATCTGACCAGCTGGGAATTGTCCGCGAATCACGAACGCATCCGCAAATCGTGGGTCGTGAAGAACTACATGGCCGCAATGAACTTCTTGAATCACGTCGCCTGCGTGGCCGAGTGCGACGGCCATCACCCCGACGTCCACATCGAGCGGTATCGCAACGTGACCATCGAACTCTACACGCACGCGATCGGCGGCCTCTCCGAAAACGATTTCATCCTCGCCGCCAAAATCGACGCCCTGCCAGTGTCTCTGAAACAGTAGCTCGACCGAAAGCCGTTGGCCGTTATCCCATACCTTCCGCTCCGAAAGTTTCCCATGCAAACCGTTGTTCAATATCTGCAAGCTCATCAGTCCGAAGCCCTCGAAACCCTGAAGTCGCTGCTACGAATCCCCAGCGTCAGTGCGATCACAGCTCACAAGCCGGACGTGCGGCGCGCAGGCGAGTTCGTTCGCGATCAGCTCGCTTCTGCCGGGCTGACGACGGAACTCGTCGAGACCGCCGGGCATCCGATCGTCCACGCCGAATGGCTCAAGGCCGAGAACCCGAATGCTCCGACCGTGCTGATCTACGGCCACTACGACGTCCAGCCCCCCGACCCGCTCGACAAGTGGATCACGCCCGCGTTCGAGCCGACTGTGCGCGACGGTCTTCTGTTTGCTCGCGGAGCCACCGACGACAAAGGCCAGATGCTGACGCACGTCCTGTCCGTCGCGGCGTGGCTGAAGGCGGTCGGCAAGCTGCCGATCAACGTCAAGTTCGTCATCGAAGGGGAAGAAGAAGTCGGCAGCAATAATCTCGACATCTTCCTCGCCGCCAATCGCGAGAAACTACGCTCCGACATTGCGGTCATCAGCGACACCAGCCAGTACGCTCCGAATCTCCCCGCGATCACCTACGGCCTGCGCGGCATTTTCGCCTGTGAGGTCCGCGTCATCGGGCCCAAGCAAGACCTGCACAGCGGCATCTTCGGCGGAGCGATTACAAATCCCGCCACCGCACTCGCACGACTGATTGCCTCATTGCACGACGCCAACGGCCAAGTCCAAATCCCCGGCTTCTACGACGACGTCAAACCGCTGAACGACACTGAACGCTCCGGTTTCGCCGCCCTGCCCTTCAACGAACGGGACTTCCTGGCCAGCGTCGGTGTCGAGAACAGTTGGGGAGAGGCCGGCTTCAGTTCAACCGAACGCCGCTGGGCGCGGCCGACGTGCGAGATCAACGGTCTCACCTCCGGTTATCAAGGGGAAGGACCGAAGACGATCATCCCGTCGTGGGCCTCCGCCAAGATCACCTGCCGGCTGGTGCCGAATCAAGACCCGCACAAGCTGACGAAGTCGCTCGGCCAGTTCTTGCAGCAGCAGTTGCTGCCCGGCTGCCGTTTGGAATTCATGGAGGCTCACGGCTGCCCCGGCTTCGTTGCCGATGCGAACAGCCCGTTCATGGACGCTGCCAAGAGCGCGATCCAAGACGCCTTCGGCACGAAGCCTGTGATGATCCGCGAAGGAGGCTCGATCCCCGTCGTCGGCACGCTGAAGGAATTGCTCGGCGTGGACACGCTGCTGCTCGGCTGGGGCCAGAACACCGACAACCTCCACAGCCCCAACGAACATTTTTCGGTGGCCGACTTCCACAGAGGCACGCTCGCCAGCGCGCTGCTCTGGCAACGGATCGCTGATCGCTGTGTGCCGCAATGACGAGCGACGAGATACCTAATGATGAAGGAACCTCGAAATCCGGACGCTCGAAGCCGTTCGTCATTTGAGCTTCGTCATTCCCCTCACAGCCACTTCGGCTCGAAGCCTTTGCGATACGGCTTCGTCAGCAGCGCGGTCGCTTTGTCGCTGTTCGTGAACTTCAAATCGGCCGCGTTCCATTGCAGAGTCTGAGCCGGAATGCGGATCGCGATCGTCCCCAGCAACACCGTTTCGGTCAGCGGGCCGGAGTAATCGAACAGCGAGGTCGTGTGCCCGACGCCTCGGCAGGCATCCGCGAAGCTGACGTAGTGGTCGCGGGCCGGAACCATTTCGATCTTGAAGTCGGCATACTTTTCTTCCGGGAAGAGCTTCGGAGGCGCAACGTGCGGGATTAGCAAAGAGCCTTTCTCACCCACGATCACCGAGCCGGAACCGGGCAACGAATATCCCGCCGGAACACCAAGGAGATCATTCGCCGGCTTATGCCCATCACCGTCGAACCACGTCACCGTGATCGGCTTGCCGCCAGTGATCTCAGTGCCGGGGAATTCGTAGATGACCTTCGACCACTTGTGCCAGATTTCTTTGTTGAGCTTCGGGGCATCGGCGAACACGCTGGTCGGAGATGTCAGTTTCACCGCCATGAAGACCGGGTCGAGAATGTGACAGCCGAAGTCTCCGAGCTGTCCGTTGGAGAAGTCCTGCCACGCTCGCCAGTTGAACGAGTGATAGATTTTGTTCTTGAACGGTCGTGCCGGAGCGACGCCGAGCCACTCGTCCCAATGCACGGCGGACGGCAGCGGGTCTTCTCCGGCCGGGCGATCGTCCGCCAGAATCCAGCCCATCCCGCCACTTTGCCACGAGAAAACTTCCTTGACCTTGCCGATCGCGCCGTCGTGCACCAGCTTGACCGCCGTGCGATAGAACTCGTGTGACTGAATCTGATTTCCCATCTGCGTGACGACGTTGAACGCCTTCGCCGCCAACCGCATCTGCCGAGCCTCATGCACCGTGTGGGTCAGCGGCTTCTGACAATGCACGTGCTTACCTAGCTGCATCGCCGGCAACGAAACCGGAGCGTGCATGTGATCCGGAGTCGAAACCAGCACCGCGTCGAACAACTTCGCCTCGTCGAGCAGCTTTCGGTAATCGAAGAACTTCTTCGCGGCGGAGTATTTCTCAGCGGCTCGACCGAGGTGATTCGTCGTTTCGTCGATGTCACACAGTGCGACGACATTGACGTGTGGACTCTTCGTCGTCCCTTCGAGGTCCGACCACCCTTTGCCGCCACACCCGACCGAAGCAAGGTTGAGCTTCTCGTTCGCTCCGTAAACCCGGCTCCAACTCGCCGCAGTGAACGCGGACGCTCCGGCAATAACGCTGTGCTTCAGAAAATCACGACGGGTGGATCGAGCTGTCATCGGAAGGCTCCTTGGAGTGCGGTGTGTCAGCACCACTTTGTATGGCATGGGGAGATCAACGAATTCCAACGCATCTGAAACGGTGCTGACACACCGCACTCCAAAAATCTATGGCTTCGCCGGCTCGGATGCTGCCGGCGGCTCTGTTGCTTTGAACTCGCAGACGGCGATCTTGTGGTGGCCGACGGCGAAGACCGTATCGTACGACTCGTTCAACGCCAACTGATGAACGTGCATCGGCAGCTTGTCTTGATGAATCGGCTTGCCGGTTTCGACGTCGGTGAATGTTACGAAGCCGTCTCCCGCACCGCCAGAACTCAGCAGCCATTTGCCCGAGGGATCAAACACGAGATCTTCGACCAACGCTTTGAACTTGTCGTTGTTGAGCTCGTGTTTTCGCTCGCCCTTTTGCCAGTCGAAGATTTCGATCCGCGCCGGCGCATCGAGGTGGTCGATATTCCCGATCTGCCCGATGCCGCCGACTGCAATCCATTTACTGTCCGGCGAGAACGCGAGTGCTCGGATGCCGCCGATCGAATGCCGTCGTTGCCGAGGATCCCAAGTGTAAAGCCCCGGAGCTTCGACCGTCGCCACCTTTGAGCCACTGGTCGCTTCCCAGATCGCGACGTGTCCGACCTTGTCGCCGGTCGCGAGAAACTTGCCGTCGGGAGAGAACGCGACCGCGTGCAACATGCTCGGAAAATCGTGCGGCGTGATCGGCTTGTGATCGGAGAACTGCCGCAGCATCTCGCCCGTCTCGGCGTTCCAGAGTTTGCATTGCATGTCGTCGGCCACGCTGGCGATCGTCTTGCCATCCGGGCTGATGACCAGCCGCCGAATCCACAACTCGTGAGCTTTCACCTTGCGAGTCGGCTCACGCTTTTCGACGTCCCACCAAATCAACTGGCCGTCGTAGCTGCCGGAGACAGCGACGTTCGGAGCAGGCAGCACGACGCCGGTGACGTAGCTCTGATGCCCTTCGCCACCGAACGGAGTCGGCTGCGGCTTCTCGGCAAAGACGTCGATCTCGTGCAGCTTGAAGTCGGAACTACCGAAGATCAGCCGTCCGGAATTGGGCACGCGTGCGACGCACATCGCAATCGACGGGATGCCGATGTCTTTGGTCTTCTGCAACTTGGTCGGGTCGGAAGGCATGAGTCACTCCGAGAGGTTCGGATTTACCACAGAAACACCGCGAGAGAACTGCTCTGCTTCCGGCTTTGTGTCCTGTGTGTCCCTGTGGCGAATTCAGTTCAAGCAAGAACGTCTTTGATCGGCTTTGCACCAAAGTCGGAAAGCGGCACGGGGCGAGCACCGACGTGGTACTCCTTGTTCGGGTCGATGCCGAGGGCAGTAAAAATCGTCGCGAACAAGTCTCCCGCGCCGACTTCGCCGTCGGCAACTTTATGGCCGTCTTCATCAGTTTTTCCGAAGCAAGCTCCGCCGCGCACGCCGCAGCCGGAAAGTGTCGCACTCCAGGCAGCGGCAAAGTGATCGCGTCCGAGACTCGCATTGATGTTGGGTGTCCGACCAAATTCCCCGAACGTCAGAATCAGTGTGTGCTCCAGCAATCCACGATCCCTCAGATCGTCGAGGAGCACCGACATCGAATGATCGAGGTCCGCGCACAGCTCGCGATGCGTTTCAAAATTCTCGCCGTGACTGTCCCACCACGCGCGAGCAACCTTCACGAACGGCACACCTGCCTCGACCAAGCGCCGAGCAATCAAACACTGCTGGGCGAATTGCGTCGGGCCGTACTTGGCTCGTATCTCGGTCGATTCTTGTTCGATGTCGAACAACTTCTCGCTGGCCATCAATCCGCGCACGCGCTGATACGCCTGGGTATGACTGCCGAGCGAATCGCTGTGCCGGTTCTGAGTGAACTTCTTGGCGAGCAAGTCGCGCAGAGCCAACCGATCCTGATGATCAATGTCGCTGATCGATTCCAGGCGGCGGATGTTCTCCGGTTGCATCGATTCAGAAAGGAACATCGGAGCGTATCGCGAGCCGAGGAATCCACTCGTCCCTTTGCGGCGACCTTCCGTAGACGTGTACATCGAAACGTAATCAGGAACCGCGCTGTCGAGCCGACCGAGTTCCTTCGCGCAGATCGCTCCCAGATCGGGGTACTCGATGCCGGGATCTTTGATCCGGCCGGTCTCCATGATCGTCGCCCCGCCACCGTGATCCGCGTTCTTCGTGTTGAGCGACCGTATGATCGCCGTCGTCTGCTGAATCCGAGCCGCCATTTTCGGCAGCAGTTCGCTGATGTGAACTCCAGTCGCCGAAGTCGGGATCGCTCGATACGGCCCGCCGGTGGGACGTCCCGGCTTTGGATCAAACGTCTCGAATTGACTAGCTCCACCGGCCAGCCACAGCAGGATGACTCGCTTGCCCTGCTTCTTAACCTCATCGGCCCACGAGGTCTGCCGCAGCAGATCAAGCCGCGTCATGTCGGAGGCGAATGTTCCGGCTGTGCCGAGTGCCGCCGCATTCAAGAACCCGCGTCGAGAAAGAGTCATAAGGTCATCTCCCTTCCCCACCGACCTTGCGTCAGTGGCTCGCGGGCTTCTGCACGACTTCGTCAAACAGCAAATAGTTGTGCAGAAACGCGAGAGCCACAGGGGCAAGCCCAGTGGGGTTCGTTAGTAGCTGAATCTCATCTCCGGTCCCGTGAGCAGTACCCAAACCAGTTGCCGAATCGCGGCCAGTCGATCGGCGGAGCGTTTTTGCAAAAAGTCATCGAGTGCCGCTCGCTCGTCACCGCGCGGCGGTCGAGAACAGATCGTCAGCACCGCCGCTTCAATGACAGCTTGATTGTCACCGAGCGACTTCAAGTGACCAACCAATCGGTCGCCTGAGTCGCGCAGAAATTCGTCTTCAATCCGCTTGTTGTTGCTGAATAACAGTGCCTCATCGACGGCGACATGAAAACTCTCGCCGGGCATCTCGAAGCTTCCGGCCCAGCCGTTCGACGTGTTCTCCAACTGTTCGCGGCGGGTCGTCCATGGCTCGGCTTGATCGAGTGCCGGCCACTGCGTCGGGTTATTCACCGCGACCAACAGCGACAGCGAATACTGGCGCGGCGTCAGTGGTTTGACATTCGCAACCGCAAACAGCGCCGCATCGGGGAACTGCGAACCGGCGGTCCATTCGCTCGACCGCGAGTACGCCTGACTGAGTACGATGCCGCGAATCAATCGCTTGAGGTCATAGCCGTGAGCAACCATGTCACGCGTCAGCCAGTCGAGCAACTCGGGATGCGATGCCGCGTTGGCGGCGTGCAGTTGATCAACCGGATGCACGAGGCCGCGTCCGAAAAACCGATCCCAAACGCGATTGACGATGTTGCGGGCGAAGAAGCGATTGTCTTCCGCCCGCAGCGCGACCTCGACCAGTTTTTCACGCGGGCTGAAGGCCGGCTTCTCCGGTGGTGGAGCGTCGTCCTTTTGCATCGACGCCTTGATGGTTTCCTCAATCTTCTTGATGTCGTCGGCCGATCGTTCGACGACCGGTTCTTCGACGATCGCCCCCGTGAGGAATTCGAACTTTGCGGTCTGCTCCCCTTTAGTGTCGTCTTTGCGTTTCGACTTGAACTTCACTTCGCCGAAGGGACGCTCGGCCAGCAAGTTTTTCTTCGTGACATACGTCCGGCTGAAGAACGAGGCCATGCCGAAGTAGTGATGCTGCTTCCAATCGGGAGTCAGCGGATGATCGTGACATTTCGCGCAGGTGACGTTGACTCCGAAGAACAAGATCGCCGTGTCGTTGAGCATGTCGTCAAGATCGCGAGCCCGCGACTTGATGAACGTCAGCGCGGGCTGGCGATTCTCGTCGGCTTCGTCGCCCACCAGCATGTCGCGGAACATCGCGTCCCACGATCGATTCTCTTTGACCGCCCACAGCAGATACTTCCGAAACTCGCCGTCGTTGGGCTTGTTCGGCAGCAGCATGCGTTCCAGTTCGTTCCGCTGATGCCAGAAGAAATCGGGACTTGCCAAGAGCCGATCGACCAGTTCGACGCGCTTCGCCGCCGAACGATTTGCAGCATACGTTTTGGCTTCTTCGGATGTCGGAATGCGACCCGCCACATCCAACATCAGCCGTCGCAACACATTCGCATCGTCTGCCTGCGGAGAGGGTGCGACCTTCGCAGTATCCAGTCGCTGTTGGACGAACTGGTCGATGACCTGCTCGATCGGCAAATTCGCCGATGGCAACTCCGCCCCGTTTAAAGAAACAACGATCGACAGCAGCCACAAGGCGACCAAGTTGATGCGGCAGAAGAATCGCATCGGCGGGTCTCGTTCGGAGGGAGGAATTCAAGCGGGAGTTGGCAGAGGGCTCTCCATTGCTCTCGGCCGTAAAATCTTAGGGCAGGCTACCTTAACAAGGGAGAACCATCAAGCAGTTCCGATGTTATCGACCGCATCTTTGCAAGAACTCAGTGGAAATTATCCGTAGGCACTTTCGCGCTGACCGTCACCGATTGAACAAGAATTCTTTACTGCTGAGCACACTCCAGTACAGATCCTCGACGGCTTGTCGCCGTTCCTCAGGACTGGCGACGCTGAGGATCTCGGTCATCCGCTGACGTTCGCGATCTGTCGGAAAACGGCTAAGCGCGGAAAGGAATAATTCGTCCGCCAGTTGCTCCGGCGGAAGATTGGCTTCGAGTTGCTTGGAAAGGCGATTGTCCTTGGCCTCCAGTTTTTGAATCAGCGTTTCTCCATTCAGGATGTGCAGGACTTGTGTCATGCTCGGCTCGTCCGAGCGTTCGCATTCGCAAGTCAGGATGCGTTCGGGGCGGCCGAACGTTTTGAGAAAATCTGAGGCGATGTTGGCATCGGGAAGCTGCATCGCTCGGGTGCCGGCGGGGAAGTCTTTGAACGCCGTCGGCGCTGCGGTCACTTGAGACATGATGTCGAGCAGAATCTCGGCCTTCAGTCGCTTGGGGTAATAGCGAGAGTAGAACCGCTCATCGGGTTCATTCCCTTGGGTGAGTTGGCTGCTGCGCTGGTAGGTCTGAGACGTGAGGATCAGTCGCATCAGCTTCTTGAGATCGTAGGGACGTTCGCCGCTGACCAAAAACGTAGCAAGCGTCGAGAACAACTCCGGGTTGCTCGCCGGATTCGTCAATCGCAGGTCATCGACTTTTTCGACCAGGCCGACTCCAAAGAAGTTCGCCCAGACGCGGTTCACAATCGCTCGGCTGAAGTACGGATTCCCCGGCGAAGTCAACCACGCAGCAGCGGCGATGCGCCGGTCCTCCCCAGACTCAGGCGGCAACGCTTGGCCGTCGAGCGGCTTGGGTGGCTGCGGTTTGCCAGTGCGCGGCTGAATGAGCTCAGACTCGTCGTCCAAAAAGATGACCCGGTGACCATCTCCGCTCCGAAAATCGCCGCCCCAACCTTTACCACGCACGCGAGCAAACAGGCTCGCGAAACCGTAGTAATCGTTGTTCGTCCATTTCTCCAACGGATGGTCGTGGCAATGGGCACACTGAATCGACATGCCCAGGAACGCCATCGAAGTCGTCTCCGCCATGTCCAAGGGGTCTTGATGAAGCGAGTAGAAATTCGCAGCTCCATTGTCGAACGTGCTCCCTTTGGCAAGCACAATCTGGCGGACAAACTCATCCCACGGCGTGTTGTCGGCGACGTTTTGGCGAATGAAGGCGTAGAAGGATTTCAAGGCCTGAGGCCGAAGCTTCTCCCCCGACAGCAACAGGAGGTCAGACCACTTGTAGGCCCAGTAATCGACGAACTCTGGTCGCGTCAGCAATTGATCAACCAGTCGGTCGCGTTTGTCGGGTGACTCGTCGGCGAGGAACGCACGAACCTCATCGGTCGTCGGCAGCACGCCGATCGTGTCGAGAAACGCCCGGCGCAGAAACTCCGAATCGGAGCATCGCGAGGAAGGCGGAATGTTCAAACTCTTGAGCTTTGCGAGCACGGAATCGTCGATGAAATTGGACCGCTCTGCACTCGCGAAGACCACCGCGTCGACCGCTGTCTCATAAGGCGAATTGATCGTCGCGATTACGTTCTGACTGAGATACCACGCGCTGATCGCACCCTCTCCGGAACCGATAATCTTCACGAGACCTCGATCCTCCACGTTCGCAACAGTCGCGTTGGCCGAACTGAACTTGCACCAGCGAGTCACGTCCTCGACATGCCCGTCCGAGAAGTGTGCTCGCACCACCATCTGCTGGCTCGCACCTTTTTTTTGTTGCGACGCCGTCGGCAGAATTTCGAGATGCTTCACGCGCGGATCGTCGTCGCTCGGAGCGGGATGCCCGGCTGCGATCCACTCAGCGATCACACGGTATTCCAAAGAATCGACGTCGAACCGCAGACCTCCCTTGTGAGGAATCGCTCCCGATGGCTTCGTCAGCATCAGGCTGCGTCCCGGGTCGCTCGGCACGACGCGACGCCCGCGAGCCTGCCGAGTCAGCGTCCGAAAATCGGCATCGGGGTCGTAGCCGCGCAGCGAGAGTTTGAATCCCCCCTTCCCGGCCGCCGCCCCGTGACACGCACCCATGTTGCAGCCCGACTTCGAGAGCACTGACTGCACATGATTCCGAAAGCTCCACGAGTGCGGTTGCTCGAACTTTTCGACAGTCACCGACGCCGTCGCTGTTTGGCTTCCGACTTTCGCAGTGATCGTCACCTTTCCGTTGCCAACGGGCACAACGAAGCCGTCTTCGATCTTTACGACCTTCTCGTCCGATGACGTTACGGAGAGACCATCGGCGATCTGTCCAACGACTCGCCCGTCAGTCGTCGCTTGCACAAGAATCCGCTGACGAGCCTCAGGACCACTCAACGTGAATTCCGCGGGCAAGACCGTCAAAGATTCCGCCGCGGTGAGCCCCTCTGAGGCCGACACACACATGATCGCCACGCACAAGGCTGACTCTCGAAGGACTCTGAGCATCGTCGGCATCTCGTTGTTGCAAAAAACAAAAAGGGCAAGCACTCGGCTTGCCCAGAGGGAACAGCAAATCGGTCAAGCAAACAGTTCGGTGATTGGCTTGGTTCCGAAATCAACCAGCGGGAAGGGTCGGCCTGCGGGGCCTGGAAGATGCGCTTCGAGGTTGAAGCCGAGGCTGTGAAAGATCGTCGCCACCACTTCTGCCGGGTTGACCGGACGCTCGGCCGGATAGCCGCCGATCGGATCACTTTTGCCGATGACTCGGCCACCTTGAACGCCGCCACCCGCGAAGTACATCGACCAGCATTGCGGCCAGTGATCGCGGCCGCCCGCCGGATTCACGCGCGGAGTGCGGCCGAACTCGGCGAGATTGCAGACCATCGTGTTGTCGAGCATCCCGCGCTCTTCGAGGTCTTCGATCAACGCCGCATAGCCTTGATCGTACATCGGAGCCACGATGTCGCGCATCCCCTCGATCGACGTAAACGGCTTCGTTCCGTGGATATCCCAAGTGATCTCGTCAAAGACGGTCAAGAACGTGTTGACCGTGACAAATCGCACGCCCGCCTCGACCAACCGGCGAGCCAGCAGGCAGCTTTGACCGAAACGGCTCATGCCGTACTTCTCCCGAACTGCTTTCGGCTCGCGAGTCAAATCAAACGCCGCGCGAGCCTGCTCGCTGGTGACCATGCGGAACGCCGCCTCAAAACTGCTATCGACGAGCTTGGCATTTTCACTTTTCTCGAAGTTATTGACCGTTGTGTCAACGACTTCGCGCAGCTTGCGGCGACGGTCGAGTCGCACTTCGCCAATCTGCTTCGGCGGCAGCAAGTCCGGCACTCGGAAATCTTCTTTCGACGGATCGGCATTCAGAAAGAATGGCGCGTGCGCTTTGCCGAGGAAACCGCTGTCCTGACCATGTGGCAACCCTCCGCCGGTGTTACCCATTGTTTGCGGCATGATGACGTGAGCCGGCAAATCGGTACGACGGCCCATCAGATAACTCGTCACGCAACCGGCATGCGGTGTGATGATGCCGCCGGAGAACAGCCGCCCCGTCTGCATCATCTGATGGCCGGTGTCGTGCACCGCAGCTCCCGTATGAAAGCAACTTCGCACGATCGAAAACTTGTCCGCGATCGCCGCGTGTTTCGGAAAGATTTCGCTGATCTGAATTTCGGGAGACTTTGTGGCGATCGGCTTGAACGGCCCGCGAATCTCAGCGGGAGCATCCGGCTTCGGATCCCACGTCTCAAACTGACTCGGCGCGCCGAGGTTGAAGATCATAATACAGGAGCGTTCTTCCTTGCCCTTCTCGACGGCACCGGCCTGCTTTGCTCGAACCGCATCAGCGAGGGTC
Organism: Planctomycetota bacterium; assembly: GCA_016872645.1. GTDB lineage: Bacteria > Planctomycetota > Planctomycetia > Planctomycetales > Planctomycetaceae > SXKJ01. The sequence continues at coordinate 32,183 of VGZH01000003.1, forward strand.
AACCCGGTAGCTCCGAGCGCTCCTGCTTGCAGGAAGTCGCGCCGTGTCACTCCGTCGCAGGTGTGAGCCGATCCGTTGCCGGTGAATTGCAGCATGGTGAACTCCAATTGGTCGTGAGCCGTCAGCTCGGCCGCTCCCTCATGGTCGCGGTACCGATCTCTCTCGCATCAGTCACGGCAGATTCTAACATCAGTCGGTTTCACTCACAGCCCGGGAACAAAAAAAGCGAGCGTCGGCGGACCGACGCTCGCTCATTTCGCTCAAAGCTCGAAGGCCTTCCCCCGAGCAACTCGGCCTACTCTGCCGTGCACAACTCTGCGTGCGACACCCCTTCGATCACGATTCCGTTCGGATCACACAACTCTTCACGGACAATGTTCATGTCCCTGGGAGCCTCAATACCCAATCGAACCGCGTTGGGACCAATCCGAACCACCGTGACGACGACCTTGTCGCCAACCAAAACCCGCTCACCGACCTTCCTGGAAAGCACCAGCATGTCATTTCTCCTTCCTTAGAACCTTCCTTGTTCGATCGAGTCGGCTTTGAAGATCGCCTGCCTAGTTCCACCTCGAGCGGGCCTTCCCGTTTCGACTCAATCACGTCGCCAACCTGACGACGTCGCCGGGATGATAACACCCGCAAAACCAATCCGCCTAGACCAACCAGCAAAATCCGCCAGGCCAGCACCAGCAACCAATCAGGTCGCCATAAACCACAGCAGAGCGCACGCGCTAAGCACATTTCTGCACCACACGCCTAATAACCCAGCAGCACCAGCCGATTGATTCGCGATCAGGAGCCGAAGCCTCCCGGTGGCCAGACTGAAGAAGCAACTCACTTTGCCTAACGGAAAGGCATTTTAGCCCCTACCAACGCGCCAGCTGCTGCCCGCTTGAATCTTTAGGCGTCGAGTCGGATGCTACGCACCCTTTTGGAAAAAACTCGAAGAACTCAGAACGCCTCGACCTCGGAGCACCAGCATGGTCCGCATCGGCCTGATCGGCATCGGCTTCATGGGCATGACCCATTTCGAAGCATCGACAAAACTAGAGCCAGACGCCGCTTCCGGGCGACGCAAGGGGATCGGCTCCAAATTGAGCGGCGGAGAAATTATTGCCGTCGCCACACGAGACACTAAGAAGCTGGCCGGAGACTGGACCTCGATCCAAGGCAACTTTGGACCGCGCGGGAGCCTGATGGACTTGTCGCACGTCACAGGCTACGCGGACTACCGGCAATTGCTGGCTGACCCGAAGGTAGACTTAGTGGATATCTGCCTTCCGACCGACCAACATGAAGCCGTTGTGCTGGAAGCACTCGCAGCCGGAAAGCATGTGCTCGTCGAAAAGCCGATCGCCACGCAACTTCCGGCAGCAAATCGGATGACAGACGCTGCGAAGAGGGCAGGCAAACAGTTGCTGGTCGGCCAAGTGCTGCCATTCTTTCCCGAATTCGCGTTCGCAGCCCAGACCGTCCGAGAAGGCAAGTACGGAAAGCTGCTGGCGGCACATTTCCGACGAGTCATCGCTCAGCCGAATTGGTCGAGCGACATGAGCGACTTCCGCAAGCTCGGTGGCTGGGGAGTCGATTTGCACATCCATGACAATCATTACATCGGCCTGTTGTGCGGAGTGCCGAAACAAGTCTTCTCGCGCGGACTGCTGCAAGAGGGACTGGTCAATCATGTCCACACGAATTACTTGTTCGACAACCCGAACCTCGCAGTGACGGCGGTCAGCGGTGGCATTGCGGCAAAGGGACTGGCCTTCGGACACGGCTTTGAAATGTACCTCGAACAAGCCACGATCGTTTACGATGCCGGAACGTATGCCGGCGAGTGGGCCGTGAACCGCCCGCTCACCCTGATCACAAACGATGGCTCTGCGGCAAAGCCTGAACTACCGGGCGGCACCGAGTGGTGTGCCGCATTCACCGCCGAACTGCAAGCCGCCGTCGACAGCATCACGACTGGCCGCGAAGCCCCTGAACTTTCGGGAACGCTCGCGCTGAACGCGCTGCGGCTCTGCGAAGCGGAGCGAGTCAGCATCGAGAGCGGCAAGATCGTGAATCTCGCTTAATTTGTGGAACGCGGTGTGTCAGCACCGCTTTGGATTGGCGCGATCGAAAACTGATTCGATCCACAGCGGTGCTGACACACCGCACTCCAAAGCGACTCATGGTTGAAAATCTTCCCGTCCGCACGCACAAGCACAAAGCGTTGACCATTGAAGGTTACTCGCGGGCAGCGGTGCAGAGTTATTGGCGCGTCCCCGAACTGCGGATCGGTTTCGATCTGGGCGGGGCACCCTGGTCATTCACGGGAACGCCGACGATTTTCATCACGCACGCGCACCTGGATCACATGGCCGCGCTGCCGGCATTCGTCGCGCGGCGGCGAATGATGAAGATGGAACCGCCGACAATTTACCTGCCGGAGTCTGTAGTTGAGTCCACCGAATTGCTGCTCAAGATTTGGCAGCGACTCGATCGAGGCCGCATGAACTGCACGCTCGTCCCGGTCAAAGCGGGGGATACAATTGAACTTTCGCGCGAGCATCTCGTCACCGCATTTCCGACGACGCATACCGTCCCGTCGCTGGGGTACCTCGTCTGGGAGCGGCGCAAAAAACTGCGGCCCGAGTATTTCGGCCTCACGCAGGATCAGATTCGCGACGTCCGACTCTCCGGCAAAGAGGTCTCTTGGGAAGTCCGAACTCCTCTGCTGTGTTACACCGGCGACACGTCACCGGCCGGCCTGGATGTCGAACCGGATTTGTTCAACGCGCAAATCCTGATCACCGAAGTGACTTTCTTCCGCCCGGAACATCGCAAAGAAAAAATTCACAAGTTCGGCCACATGCACCTTGATGACATTCTGGAGCGAGCCGACAAGTTCAAGAACGAACTGCTGATCTTCGGCCACTTCAGCACACGCTACAACGAGCGGCAATTCGAGAAAGCGTTGCAGCAGCGGCTGCCGGCATCGCTGAAAGAACGCGTCGTCGCGTGGTTATAGCTCAGGCCCTTATCATCTGCATGATAGACCAAATTGGTATCCCCCGACCCACAACGGGTCGGGCTACGGTCCCTTAAACACGACGCCGTCTTTCATCACGAACGCGACGTGCTTTAAGAGGCTGATGTCGGTCAGCGGATCGCCTTTGACGGCGACGATGTCGGCGATTTTTTTCTCTTCGAGCGTGCCAAGTCGATCGTCGATCTTGAGCAGTTGCGCGCTCACGAGCGTCGCCGACTGAATCGCCTTCATCGGCGGCATTCCCCCCGCGACCATCAGTTCAAACTCGCGAGCGTTCTGCCCGTGCGGGGAGACGCCGGTGTCGGTACCGAAGGCGATTTTCACTCCCGCCGCGTGCGCTTTCTGAAACGTATCGCGAATCTGCGGGCCGATCGCGGCGGCTTTCGGACGCACGATTTCCGGGAAATAACCCGGTTCTTTGGACTTCATGGCCACCCACTCGCCCGCCATGTTGGTCGGCACCCAGTAGGTGCCGCGAGCTTTCATCAGCCCCATGATTTCATCGGTCATGTATGTGCCGTGTTCGATCGAATCGACTCCAGCCAGCACGGCCCGTTTCATTCCTTCAGCGCCGTGCGCGTGTACGGCGACGATCATGTTGTAGTCATGAGCGGTCTCGACAATCGCTTTCAGTTCTTCGTCCGTAAACTGCGGATTCTGTCCGCTTGCGGCGAGACTGAGTACGCCGCCGGTGGCCGTCAACTTGATGAGGTCGGCTCCGTCTTTGTACCGCTGACGCACGGCTTTGCGGGCGTCGTCGGGACCGTTGATGACCCCTTCGAGCGGCCCGGCGTCTCGTTTGTAATCGCCTCGCAGCGCATTGGTCGGATCGGCGTGGCCGCCGGTCGTGGCCAGCGACTTGCCGGACGTGAAGATCCGCGGGCCGGGAACCCAGCCATTCTCGATGGCCTTGCGCAATGCAATCGAGTTGACGCCATTGTCCCCCAAATCACGCACGGTCGTGAATCCGGCAAGCAGCGTGACGCGCGCGTAAACCGTCGAACGCAGCGCGTAGTCCGCCTGATCCATGAAGAACCGCTCGGTGTACGAGTCTTTCGAGTGCTGCGACTGCAAGTGCGTGTGCATGTCCATCAGACCGGGCATCACCGTGTGCTCGATCAGGCGGATCAACTTGTCGTCGGGACCGGCGTCAATGTAGCCAGCCGCCACTCGCGTGATCCGGCCATTGTCGATCACGATCGATACTTCACGGCGCGGTTGGTCGTTGCGGCCGTCGATCATTCGGCCCGCGTGAATAATGGTCGCCGCTTCAGACGCTGATGATAAAGTCGTGAGAATGACGAACGCCGTCAGAGTGAAGTAACGCATGGACTGTTTCCTGCGGTTGTCGCCGCACATCGCCAGAGTGCGAGCCATCGGGGGGAACACCCGCGTTCCGGCGAACGCGGCTACGCTTCCCATTCAATCGTGCATCGCATGAAACGTGTAGCGTCAGGCCCGCAACTCACGCCAACCGACGCATCCGTCTCCGCGGCACATGCCAGAGAATTCACCGGTTTTTTCGCCGATCAAGTGCGGCAAGCCCGCGTGATCCTTTGCTTCGGTAGCGATTTGCGTTGAAGATATCCCTGTTTGGATGGCCTCACTTCACGAAAGGGATCTCATGCGCAAGACGTTCATTCTACTCGGCCTGACGCTTGTTGTCGGTGCGACGGTCGGTTTTCAGGCGGCGAAGTTCGGTCCAGTGAATCCCGATCCTGATGGAGTTCGTCCAATTGACGCGGTGGATTCAGTCTTCATCGAGGACATGACCTGGATGGAGGTCCGTGACGCGATGAAGGCCGGCAAGGACACGGTCCTGATCGCGACGGGCGGAATCGAGCAGAACGGTCCGTACCTCGCCGCCAACAAACACAACGTCGTGTTGCGAGGGACGACCGACGCGATCGCTCGCAAGCTGGGGAACACGCTGGTCGCTCCGATCATTGGCTTCGTCCCGGAAGGGGACATCGACCCGCCGACGCTTCACATGAAGTATCCTTCGACGGTCAGCTTGACCGAGGACACCTACCGGCGCCTGCTGACCGACGTTTGCTCGTGCTATCGGACACACGGCTTCAAGCATGTCGTGTTGATTGGCGACAGCGGCGGAAATCAGGACGGCATGAAGGCCGTCGCCGCGGAACTCAATGCAAAGTGGAAGGACGGTAAAACGAAGTTCTACTTCATCCCGGAGTACTACAACTACAGCGACCTCGCGAAGTGGCTGGAAGAACGGGGCATCAAGCAGACCGACGAGGGCCTGCACGACGACTTCGCGATGGAAGCGATGATGCTGAGCATCGACCCCGCCAGCGTCCGCATGCAGCAGCGCATCAAGGCCGGCAAATTCAAGATCAACGGTGTGGACCTCGCGCCCATCGAGAAGACCATCGAGTTGGGCAAGAAGATCATCGACTTCCGCGCCGACCTGACGGTCAAGCTGATCCGCCAAGCCGTCGCGAAGTAGGCAGCTTCGCCTTCACAGAACGGGCCTCTGCTGACACAATCTGTCACGACCTGAAGGGACTCAGGGAGGAGCCAGAAATGTCGCAGGAATTACGTCGACTGGTGGAAGATACGCTCGTGCTGGAGCGGGATGCCGAACAGCGTTTGGCGAAGATTTTCGATTCCGTTTTGAACTCATCGCCGTTTATCGACCAACCAAATTTCTCGGCGCTGTGTGATGAGGATTTGGCACACCTGTTTGATCAATACGATCAGCGGTTCCTCGGCGGTGCGTGCCGGCGAACGCTCGACGCGATGGGCAGCCCAATCGACTTCCGCGTCTCGCCGAGGATGACACGCGCTGGCGGCAAGACGACTCGCGTGCTGCCGCGAGTCGCTCGCGGTTTGTCCCCCGTGCCCCGTTTCGAGATCGCGGTCTCATCGACGTTGCTGTTTCAGACGTTTGCCGACGTCGAACGGCCGATCAAAGTCACCGGAGTCCTCTGCCACAATCGGCTGGAAGCGTTACAGCGGATCTTTGAGCACGAATTGATTCACCTCGTCGAGATGCTGTTGTGGCAGGCGTCCTGCTGCGGTGCTCCGCGATTCAAGGACATCGCCGGCCGCTTCTTCGGGCACAAGGAATCGAATCACCAGCTCATCACGCCCGATGAGCGTGCTCGCGAAAAGTTCGGCATCCGACCCGGCGACCGCGTGAGGTTCGAAATGGACGGCCTGCCGTACACCGGTGTCGTCAACCGCGTCACCAAACGAGCCACGATCCTCGTCGAAGATGCGCGCGGCCCACGATACTCTGACGGCAAGCGCTACGCGAAGTTCTACATCCCGGTGGGAATGCTCGAACGTTGCGCGTAAAGTACTCGCCTGTCGAACGACCGTTCGATTGGACGACCGCTCTTGTCGGAGGATGATCGGACATGACTGTGCGTTTTCGAGGTGCTCTGCTGCTGGCCGCTGGCTTCGTTGCGTTGAGCCTCACGACCGTCGCCGACGAACCGGCCGAGTATGAGGTCACCGACGCCGATCGCGAGCACTGGTCGTTCCGCCCCATCGCTCGCCCGGCAGTGCCGCCGGTAATCAATCGCGACTGGGTTCGTACTCCGATCGATGCCTTCATCCTCGCGAAGCTCGAACAAACGGATTGGCAACCGAATCCGCCCGCCGCGCAACGTGATCTGCTGCGACGAACATTTCTCGACCTGACCGGCTTGCCGCCGACCATCGACGAACAGGACCAACTCATCGCGGACGATTCGCCGACCGCATTCGAGCGATTGATCGACGACCTCTTGAGTCGACCCAGCTACGGTGAACGCTGGGGCCGACATTGGCTCGACCTCGTCCGTTACGCCGAGACAAACGGCTACGAACGTGACGGAGCCAAACCGAGCGTCTGGCGGTATCGCGACTACGTCATCGACGCCTTCAACGCCGACAAGACGTACGACCGGTTCATCGTTGAGCAGTTCGCCGGCGACGAACTCCCGGACGCCTCGACCGAGACTGTCATCGCCACCGGATTCCATCGGCTCGGCCCATTCGACGATGAACCGGCGGATTTCGAACAGGACCGCTACGACCAGCTCGACGACATCATTCGTACGACGTCACAAGCCTTTCTCGGCATCACGCTTGGCTGTGCCCGTTGCCACAATCACAAGTTTGATCCACTGACCAATCACGACTACTACCGAGTCGCCGCAGTCCTCAACACGCTCAAGCGACCGCAGAACGGTCGCACGGAACTCGACCTGCCAGCAGGGACGCTCACGCAGCGAGCGGCACTGATGCAACGAGATCGCCGCATCGACGAAAACCGCAAACAGATCATCGAAATCCGCGATTCGATTCGCAGCGACTTCCTTGCCTCCGGAAAGAGTGCGTTGTTGCCTGACGCCGTTGATGCGTTCGGTATCGAACCCGACCAGCGAACTCCCGCCCAAAAAGAGTTGGTCATCAGACATGCACCACAACTCGAAGCCGAGTTACTCGCGGCGTTGCCAGTCGAAAAGCGGCAACGCATCAACGACCTCGAACAACGCATTGTCTCGCTGCGTGCAGCGACTCCCGATTTGCCACGCGGCTACTTCATGACCGAATCATCTGACCCGCCTCCAAAATCGTTTCTGTTGTTGCGCGGCCAGGCGTCCGCTCGCGGGCCCGAGCTGCAACCCGCTGTCCCCGTCGTGCTGACACGCCAACCGATAACATTATCCAAACAACCAACAACACAGGGCACCAGCGGTCGCCGTCTCGAATTCGCTCGCTGGATGGCCAACGCCGACAACCCGCTCACAGCGCGCGTGATCGTCAACCGGGTCTGGCAGTATCACTTCGGAGAAGGGCTCGTCCGCACCTCCAGCGATTTCGGAATCATTGGCGAGGCTCCCACGCATCCCGAATTGCTCGACTGGTTGGCGCATTGGTTTTCGCATGACGCCAACTGGTCGATCAAGAAATTGCATCGGTTGATCCTGTCGAGCAGCACTTACCAGATGAGCAAAGCCGACCATCCAACCTACGGCGAACGCGACCCACGCAACACAAAGTTCTGGCGGTTTCCGTATCGCCGGCTGGAGGTCGAAGTGATCCGCGATTCGATGCTGTCGGCCAGCGGCCAGTTGCGACGCACGATGGGAGGACCGGGCGTGTATCTCGAAATTCCACCGGAGGTGCTCGCCGGCAACAGCGACCCGAATGTCGTCTGGCCGAAATTTGACGAGGTCGCCTCATCGCGACGGACGGTCTACGCCTTCGTGAAGCGAGCGCTCGTCGTCCCGTTCCTGGAAGTGCTCGACGTTTGCGACACGACTCGTTCGACAGAATTGCGGAATCGAACCACGATCTCGACCCAAGCGCTGACGCTGTTCAACGGCGACTTCGTGAATCGGCAAGCTCGACACTTCGCCGAGCGACTGCAACGCGAAGCGGGGAACGAGCCCATTCGGCAGATCGAATTGGCCTACCGACTGACTCTCGGTCGAGCGGCCGCGCCCTCAGAACTCGCCACCATGCAGCGATTCTTGGCGGACGCCACCAAATCAGAAGACCATCGGCTGGCGCTCGAACAACTCTGCCGAGTGATTCTGAATCTGAACGAGCTCGTGTACTCGAACTAACCGACACCGAGGGGGGATGTTGCAGAGTCTTTGAATTTAAAAGAGGATCGGTGAAACGCTCAGCCTCGCTGTTGCCTCCGGTTATTTTGACCGACGAGTTGAATTCCTTCCCTTCGATTTGACATCATCACCCGCCCAAACTTCCCGCTGACCGAGGTACTTACATGACATCCCGCCTGATTCTTGGTGTTAGTCTCGCCGTCAGCATGTTTGCCAACGCCGTCTTTGCGCAAAACAAGATCGACGAAATGTCGCTCGATCGCTGGAAACAGCTCCGCGAGGCGGAGCGGCATCAGATGAATGTCGCCGAGAAGTACTACCGCGAACGCCAGTACAAAATCGCTCTGGGCGAGTACGAAAAGTTCGTCACGCTCTACGAGAAAAGCGAAGGCTCTTCATTCGCTCAATTCAAATGGGCGATCTGCCAGATTCATTTGAAGAAGCTCAACACGGCGATCAGCGACGGCTTTCAGACCGTGATCGACTACTGGCCCGATTCGCCGGACGCACCGAACGCAGCATACTATATTGGTCGCTGCCAGAAAGAGATGGGGGAGCTGAAGAAGGCTAATAAATCGTACCTGCAGGTGGTCTCGAAGTACGAATCGTCTCTTGCGGCGGTGTATGCGCTGTCCGACATGATCGACCTCGCCGACGCAGAGATGAACATCGAGGCCAAGGTCACGACTTGGAAAAAGCTTGTCTACGACATCAAGCGGACTCCGGGAGACGCCAACAACCTCTGCGTGCAGGCATCGATTCAGCTTGCAACCCATTACTTCTCGGTCGGCCAGCCGGTGGATGGCGTGGCTTCCATCGCGACCACCTACAAAGACAACCAATTTCCTTATCACCTGTGGTACTACTGTCGGACTCCGATCGGCCAACTTGCTGCCGACCCGAAGACCAAGGACAAAGCCGACAAGTCCGCAGACGGCTGCGTTGCCGCGATTCGCGAACGGACCCCAACCGATCTCACCAAGGAAGAAGACAAGAAGAATGCCCGCGAGTGGGCGTACTACATTGCTGACATCCAAGCGTACTCACGCCGTGACGACAAAGTCGTCGAGGCCTATCAAGCAAGTATCAAGCAGTACGGTGTCAATGACCTCACCTTGCAACGTTTCGGCGATTGGTACAAGTCGGTGCAGAAATACGACGAAGCTCGCAAGCTCTACGCCCAGTTCGCCAACCGCCCGGAAGGGCTGAGCCAGATCGCTTGGAGTTTCGTCCAACAGCAGAAATACGACGATGCGGTCGTGCATTACCGCCAAGCCGCTGGACTCGACAGCCAGAATCAACCGAAGTGGAACGAAGCGATCGCCGTCGCATATCGTCACGGCAGCCGTTGGAAAGAGGCCATCGACGCCTTCACAGAAAACCTCAAGATCGACGCTGCGAACACGGAGAAGTGGTTGTGGTGGATCGCCATCACGCAGCGTGACGGAGGCATGTATAAGGAGGCGATTGGAACGTTTCGGCAGTGCACTAACTTCCCGGAAAACACCAAACAGATGGCGTGGTGTCATCGAGCCCTCAAGGAATGGAACGAGTCGATCATCCTCTACAACCAAGTGACGGCGAGTGCCCCCGATGCCCCTTGGGCGATGTACCAAATCGCTCAAGTCCGTGAAGCCTCTGGCGACAACGAAGCGGCGATCAAGGCGTACCAAGTCGTTTGCAAGAAGTTCCCAAAGGACGGCCACGCGGCACAGGCCCACGCCCACTTGCAGACCAAATACAAGATCAACGTCACGCTCGGCGGTGCGGCCGAGGATTGAGTCATGCCAACCAAGTGGCCATCCTCGCCGACTACGACTCCTCCGATTTTTCCAGCGGCACCGATCGCACGGGCCGTTGAGATCGGGGAATGGGTTTGCAAATCGGCGACTTCAACGGTTCGGCGAAGAGCCAACGATTTGTCGGTTTTAACGATTTGTCGGTTTTGAAGTTGCGCGGAGCCTCGATCAAGTCCGCGCAGCTGGCAACTCCTTGACCGAGGCAGGGCGTCGGGTATGCTTCGCCCGTTCGAGGGAGACGCAGGGAAGTGCCTCCAAGTCTGAACGCTTGAGGACTTGTCGAGTTCAGGAAACCGCTTTCCAAAGGTCGCGGCCTCAAGACCGAATGATCGCCCCAACCGTTATTGGCCCGAAGGTCGCTTTGCTCGGTTGCTTCGTTGCCATTCCACCCCTCCAGGAGAAATCGTGTCAACAGAACTCGCCAACAACGACTTCAAGGAATTGGTTCGCTCCCGAACCGACCTTGTCGCGCTGGTCGGTGAGTCGGTGGCACTGACCCCCTCGCGAGGCGGGGCCGAGTTCAAATGTCTCTGCCCGTTTCACGACGATCACTCCCCTTCGCTTGTTGTGTATCCCGACCGTCAGACCTTCCGTTGCTGGGCGTGCAGCACTGGCGGCGATTGCTTCACTTGGGTCATGGAGTTCGACAAGGTCGAGTTTCGCGAAGCCCTCGAATCACTGGCAAAACGAGCCGGCTTGGAAATGCCCGCCTTCACTGGCCGTCGCTCTGAGAACAACGTCGCTAAGACCGACATTCTCGACGTGCTGTCTTGGGCGGAAAATGAGTTTCATCGCTGCCTGCTCGATTCGCAGATGGCTGCACCGGCCCGTGAGTATTTGAAGGAACGCGGTTTCACGGCGGACACGATCACCAAGTTTAAGCTCGGATTCGCGCCTGCCGATGGACAGTGGATCATCGCTCGTGGACGCGGAAAGGTTTCGCTCGAACGGATGGAGACGGCGCGGCTCATCAAGAAGAGTGATGAAGGGGACGGCTACTACCAGTTTTTCCGTAATCGCGTGCTGTTTCCCATTCGGAACGACAAGGGTCACTGCGTGTCATTCGGCGGCCGAGTGTTGCCGCAGTTCGCTCAACCGGGAGTCGGCAAATACATCAATGGCCTCGAAAGCGACGTGTATTCGAAGAGCAACTTGCTGTTCGGCTTCGATGCGGCTCGCGAGGGGATTCGCAAAACTCAGACGGCGGTCATCGTCGAAGGCTACACCGACGTGTTGATCCCGCATCAGTTCGGCGTGACCAATGTCGTTGGTGTCTGCGGTACGGCTTTGACACAGGCGCACATTGATCGGCTCAAGCGGTTTGCTCAGCGAATCGTGCTGATGTTCGACGGTGACGAAGCGGGGCAAAACGCGGCCGAAAAGGCTCTCGCCAACTTTCTTGGCGAGAACATCGACCTCCGAGTTCTCGTGCTGCCGAACGATCAAGACCCGGACGAGTTTTTGTTCGCTCACGGGGCGGACGAGTTTCGCGGGCAGATCGACAGTGCGGCCGAGGCTTGGGACTTCAAGCTGCAAACGGAAATCAATCGACACGGACTGGTCTCAATCGACGCACGACATCGCGTGCTGACCGGCATGTTGGAGTTGCTGGCCAAGGTGCCGAAGCTGCGCGGGTCAGTGAAAGAGGACGTGATTCTCAATCGACTGGCGAGTCGCACGTTGCTGTCGGAGCAAGTCGTGCGGAACCGTTTAACCGAGGCACGAACGAATGTGGCACCGCATTCACCGCGTACCGCTCAGCACAGTGCGTTGCCAAACGGCAACAGGACCGCTGCGGAAATGCCTCAGGGTGGCTCAGAGGCAACGGCTCGAATCAACAGTGCGCCGGTCGCGTCACTTGGTACTAAATCCCTGCGAGTAGACGGTGCTCCAACCAATCGCGGTCCATGTTTCTTTGATCGGCCTCTCTCCAAAGAGGACCGAATGGAATGCGAATTGTTAGAGATCATCTTTACCGACCCCTCCACGCTGGACGTGATCCGGCGGGAGATCGGCGATGAGGACTTTGACAATCCCCAAACTCGTGCGTTGTTGCAAATCTGTTTTGACCTGATGGACCACGACGAGACACCGACTTTTGTACGAATCCGCTCGGCAATCGAAGATGCGGTCCTCATGCGACTGTTGGTGTGGATTGATGAACAAGCTCGAAAAAAAGAGATCGCGAGTAAACTCAAAGACAATTTGATGGCCCCCAGCGGCACGTCGGTGCCACCGTACTTAACGCTCGCACTGCAGCCGTTCCGGTTCCGCCGTGCCGAGCAACAACATCAGCGAAACACCGGGCGACTCGCCCAACAACCGGATGCGCGTTCCGGTTTAAATCCCAACGCGAAAGCCCTGCTCGAGCAGGCCACAGCGTTTCATCAGAAACGTGCCGCCAAGGCCTCTTGGCAATAGACGTTGGAATCCCGCTTTCAGTCGAAACAAACCGCCTGACAATTGGACTCCAGCACAGTTCCCCCAACCTTGCCGAAACCTATCAGACGCGAAGGAACTGCCTGTGCATAAGCTCGATGAAGCCCTGACGAAACTGGTCGCCGAAGGACGCAAGCGCGGCTGCTTGACCTACACACAAATCAACGCCTACCTCCCAGACGAAGCGGTCAATCCTGAAAAACTGGATGACCTGTTGATGCTGCTGGAAGAACATGGCTTGGACATCGTGCAGGACGACTACGTGCCGCCGATGACTCCCGCCGAGGCCAAAAAGCTCAAGCCAAAGATCAAGGGCGAAGAGCGTGACCGTAAAGTCGACGATCCAGTCCGCATGTATTTGTCGCAGATGGGTGAAATTCCGCTGCTGACTCGGCATCAAGAAATCTCGTTGGCGAAGCAGATCGAAATCACCCGTCGCCGCTTTCGCCGTACTTTGTTGGACACGGAATTCGCACTCGTCACCGCAATCGAGATTCTTACGAAGGTTAGCAAGAACGAGATGCCCTTCGATCGCACGATCAAAGTGTCAATGACCGAAGGTCTGGAGAAAAACCAAATCCTCGGCCGCATGCCGTTCAACCTGCGGACCATCGAAGTGCTTCGCCAGCAATACCTCGCCGATGCCCAGAAGTGGCTTGCACTCGATGGTGCGTCTGAGAAGCGGAAAGAAGCGGAACGGATCATGACAGCCCGGCGCCGCAAGATCGTCACGCTTGTCGAGGAACTGTCGGTACGCACGCAGCGTTTGCAGCCAGCGTTGAAAAAGCTGGAACAGATTTCCTCACGAATGAGCCAACTCGAAAAGTACCTGCGCGATCCGCGCATGACGAACTTGAAAGACGACCGCGCCAACTTGCAGAAGGAACTCCACGATCTGATGCAGGTGACTCTGGAATCTCCCGCGACGTTGCGGACTAAGCTGAAACTCATCGCCAAACGCTACGGCGAATACGAACAAGCCATGCGTGACCTGTCCGGTGGCAACTTGCGACTGGTGGTCAGCATTGCGAAGAAGTACCGCAATCGCGGCTTGTCTTTCCTGGACTTGATCCAAGAAGGAAACACCGGCCTCATGCGGGCGGTCGACAAGTACGAGTACCGCCGAGGCTACAAGTTTTCGACGTATGCAACCTGGTGGATTCGCCAGGCGATCACACGTGCCATCGCCGATCAGGCCCGCACGATCCGCATTCCGGTGCACATGATCGAGACAATGTCGAAACTGCGACGAGTCAACAAGCGGTTGCTCCAAGAAAACGGCTACGAGCCAACGATCGAGGAGACGGCCGACGCGGCCGGTGTCAGTTTGGAGGAGGCTCGCCGCGTGATGAAGATTTCGCGGCACCCCATCAGCCTCGACCGCCCGGTCGGCGAAAGCGAAGACAGCTTCTTCGGCGAGTTCATCGAAGATCACGGGACTGACAGCCCGGTCAACACGGCAGCATCCGAGATGCTCAAGGACAAGATCGACAACGTTTTGAAAACGTTGACGTACCGCGAACGTGAGATCATCAAACTGCGCTACGGCCTGGGAGACGGCTACACCTACACCCTCGAGGAGGTCGGCCGCATTTTCAAAGTCACTCGCGAACGTGTCCGACAGATCGAAGCAAAAGCTGTCCGCAAACTGCAACACCCGGTTCGCAGCAAGCAGCTCAAAGGCTTCCTTGAGGGGCTGATGCCGGCGATGTCCTGATCAATCGCAGGATGGGTACTCTTACCCGTTTCGGTACGGCAAGAGTGCCCTACCTGCAGGATTATTCCCACGCGACACCGGTTTCCTTGGCAACAAACCGCAGGTCTTCAACCACTGCCGGGACCAGCGGGATACCCGTCGAGCGGCGTTCGATTTCGGCGAAGCGCTCGGGATCACCGGGGATCAACGGGCCGCGTGTCCCGGGTGCGGGGCGAGTCGCTCGAAACGTCCGACTCCAATCGTCGACCTGTCGTTTGAACTCCAACGGGTCGATGAAGGCGTCGATCCGCATTGCTCCGAAAAAGTGACCGATCCCCTGTCCTACTCGTCGCGGCGGTTCGGCGTGATCCAGCGTGAACGGAGGCGTGAAGGGTCCCCAATTGGCACCGCTCAGCGGACCACACAACAGATCGACCATCGCTCCCAAGCAATAACCTTTGTGGCCGCCGTGATCGCGGTCGGCGCCCAGCGGGAGCATCGCACCGCCATCAACCATCGCGTGCGGGTTCGTTGTCGGATTGCCGTCGCGGTCAATCGCCCAGCCATCGGGGATTGGTTTGTCAGTCCGAATCGCCATCTCGACTTTGCCGAACGCGGCGGCCGGCGTCGCCATATCGATCACCACCGGCGGTTCCTCCAGACCGGGAAACGCGATCGCCAGCGGATTCGTGCCGAGCATTTTCTCAGCGCCCCACAGCGGCGCGACAATTTTCGTGGTGTTCGTCATCGCCCAACCAATCATGTCGCGTTTCAACGCTTCCAGCACATACCAGCCAGCGATGCCGTAGTGATTCGTGTGCCGCACCGCGACCCAGCCGGTGCCGACACGATCAGCCTTCTCCATCGCGATCGCGTTCGCCTGCGGCCCGACGACCAATCCGAGTCCGTTATCTCCGTCGACCGTCGCCGTGCTGGGTGACTCGCGGACGATTGTGATGTTCGGCTGCGGATTAATTCGCCCGATCGACAACATGCTGACATACGACCGCAACCGCGCGATGCCATGCGAGTCGATCCCTCGCAAGTCGCTGAGCACCAGAATGGCCGCCGCCTGATCCGCAGCTTCGGCTGGCACGCCAAAGTGCTTAAAGACTTGTGAAGCGAACTCGTGTAGACGTTCAGACGCAAAGCAATGCGATTCCAAGTCGAGCATCTGTTGGCCTTCAAAGGTGTCGATGAACCACCACGGCACAAAGACGGGCAGAAACGACGTTGTGCCTTCGTGTCTTCGTGGTTCAACTGTTTGCTGCGACTTCCACGAGTGTCCGCACCAGGCAGCCGGTCGCTCCCCCTTCGCGATGCCCCTTGCTTGACGAGGCGAAGGCGGGACCGGCGATGTCGAGGTGAACCCACGGTTTTCCGCCAACAAATTTTTCGAGAAACTTCGCAGCCGTAATGGCTCCGCCCCATCGACCGCCGACGTTCTTGCAGTCGGCGACGTCGCTCTTGAGCAGTTCGTTGTACGAGTCAAACATCGGCAGTTGCCACACGTCTTCGCCTTGCAACTTCGCGGCGGCTAGCACTTGGTCGCACCACTCTTGATTATTCGTGAAGGCTCCCGACACGTCCTCACCGAGCGCGACGACGCAAGCACCAGTCAACGTTGCCAGATCAATCAGCCGGTCGGCTCCATGATCGACGGCGTAGCAGAGCACGTCGTTGATGACGAGTCGACCTTCGGCATCGGTGTTGTGCACTTCGATCGTCACGCCATTACGAGCAGTCAGGATGTCGCCCAGCTTGTAAGCCTTACCGCCGAGCATATTCTCGACGAGCCCGCAGTACCCAATGACATTGACTGGCAACTTCAGACGAGCGATTGCCGTCATCGCGCCGAGCACCGTCGCGGCCCCGGCCATGTCGCACTTCATCGTCAGCATCCCGTCGGTCGGCTTGATTGACAGACCGCCACTGTCAAAGGTGACCCCTTTGCCGACTAATGCCAGCGTCGGTCCATTCGGCCCGCCACCGTGATGCTCCAGCACGACCATTCTTGCGGGGCGATCGCTCCCTTTTGCGACGGCCAACAGCGAACCAAAACGTTCAGCCTCCAGTCGATGCTCATCAAAGATGTGACACATCAGTCCACACGACATCGCCTCTTGCGATGCACGAGCGGCGAACGTCTCCGGATAGATTTCGTGGGGCGGTCGATTCACCAACTCACGGGCCAGATTGATTGCGTCGCCCAAGATGCGACCTCGCTCACTGGCCAAAGAGGCGGAGCCGACATCACTGTTGGGTGGCAGCACGATCTGCGCGGCTGCGAATGGAAACCGAGAAGGCTCGGCCTTGAACAAGTCCTGTCCCTGCGAGCCGACAATCAGTGCAGCAGCCAACACCTCGACAGCCCGGTCACGCAATAGCAAGCCAAGCACCTCCGGCACACAGACCGCTATTCGGAGCTCTTTCTTGGACGACACCTGTCGCACGGCCGTCATCGTCGCCCTTTCCCAGTGCGCGACCGACAATTCGCTCGGAGAGCCCAGCCCAACCAGCAGCAGACGGCGAGATTTCAGCGTCGGCGTATCGGGAATCGTCAGCAGTTCTGCCAGCTTTCCGGTGAGATCACCTGCCTCGCGCAACCGGCTGAGTTGTTCCAGCAACGCATCGTCCAGCGCAATCAGTTCATTCGGCCACTCGCCCCCTTCGGGAACTCCGACGATCAGCCAGTCCGCATCAACGTCTCGCGCTGCCGCGCTGACAACTCGCAAATCCATGATGACTCCTCGACGCACTCAGGCACTAATCGCAGAACATTGCCGACGATCGTTAGACCACGACATTAGCCTGTCGCGTGGAGCAAGTCATTTCAAGTGAGGCAGCACAACCGCCGCAACTCAACGCATCTCGGCCGGAACAATTTCCGAGACTTCGTAGACCGGCTTACCCAGTCGGTCACGTTGATTCGGATCAAACTGTCCTGCAACGCTCACGGCTTGGCCGCTGCGGAGCGTCTTGAAATGCTGGGGATTCTTGAGCGTGACCTCACCGCCGAATTGATCGTTGTCATTGGGAGCCTGACTGTAGGTCAGATGCCAAACCTTGTTCTTGGAATCGAATTCGATAATCCCTTTCAGCCACGAATAACCCTCGGAGTCGTAACCGAATCTGTCGCTGGTTGCACTCACAGGTGTGACGGCGTTCGCACGAACTCGTGTTCGAAATTCTGCTGAATTCACACTCGATCGCGGCAGCCGCGGTTCATCATCCGCGATAACCGGCACGTCTCGCTCTGCCAATTCCAGCTCTGAAGAATTCGGTACGTTGGCGAATTCTTCGTCGACCAACGGTTTGGGACGCGATCGTTGGCTGGCCGTTATAACGGTGCGATCGACCTTCTCATCATCGTTGAGCCCAAACGGCTCCGTGGACTCGGATGGTTGAGCTTTGCCTGGATCCGTTGGCTCCGGCACCGTTTTTCCAGTCGCCGGTTCGTGATCCCCGTCAAATGATGTTGGAGCGGAGTCGCTAATGGGATTGGGAGCAGTCAACGTGCTCGTACCGGTCGGACTCGCCGGAATCCAAACCGCTCCGGGAGGAATTTGAGCGGTCCCGTAGGGCTGCGGCACCATTGCCGTATTCGGAGGAGCCAACGTTCCCGGATGACCATACGGGCCATAACTAAAACAGCCTGTCGCAAACAAGCACACAGCCGACACCAGTCCCAAACGGCAATCCTTGCACATGATATCCCCTCTCCCTGGGAAGTAGTCGACCGGAGTGTTAGGCGTTTTGCCGTGATCGTGTCTAGAGCGATTTCAGAACGGGTATCGCAAATGAACCTGGCAACCGCGTGAACATCATCACCTCCTTCCTACGAGACAGACTCGACTCGAGAACTCCACCCGTTGAACGACAAATCGCCATTCCAAACAGCAGCCAACCAACAATCGAGCTGGCTCGGGGGCAAGAACGAGGAACGCTACCGACAATCGCCACGGTCCCCCTCTACTGAACCACGAGCGACATCTGTGTCACAGGCGACAATCGGCGCACGCGCGGCCGCCTTCGGGGACTTCGAACGACGATTGCGACTTCTGAGGATTACTGAATTCCTCTGGCACCAGTTCACATGCGCCCTGACTCTTGGCACCTCCTGGCGTCAGGTCATTTGCCCCAATGGCTTCGGCGGCGTCGACCTGCCCCAAATCCAGCCCGGATTACGGATCCAGTTTCACTCCCTTGGGCGATACTCGCTTAGAAATATAAACTTTGTTCTTTTCCGGGCACGGCTCCCAGGGCAGGTCCAGCGTTCACTAAGTCGTTGAATTGAAGAGAACTTCGGAGAGTCACGAGAGAAACCAGCCGGCTTGTGATCGTTTCATTGCGAACTGGTTTTGGTGTTGGGATGCCGTTCGAGCAGTTCGATGGCGAAGCGGCGGAGCCAAGCGAGGTTCTCGCCGAGGTGGCGATCAAGGGCGCGACTCTCGTCTTCGCGGAACGTCATGTCGCGGATCCAATGGCAAGTGCTCGCGATTCACCTCCAACCGCGGATCGGGAAGTTCCTCAAGGTGCTCCGCGATCGACTTCAGACTCGACTCTTCAAAACTCAACAGCCAACCCCGCCGTGCCACAGCCCTCAACCCAGACACGATCCCTTCGCGTCGCACGGAGACAACGATAATTTCAAACGCTCAATCGCGTCAGCAAGTTACCCCTCCTGCACAAAGTGCGTGCTAACCCTAGATTGCACCTCAAGTATCTCGACCGGGCAAATAGAGTGACACCCCTTAAGCAAAGACTTCTGGAGTCACCAATCATGCGAAAACAAACGATTTTCCTCGACGAAATGCCGAAAATCACGGTGCCGCGATGGGACCGAGCACTCGCTTGAATCGGAGCGATTCAATTCATTGGCTTCTGGTTCGTTGGTCACAACTGAAGATTTGTCCGCAGAATTGCGGGGATTGTGACTGAGCCATAGGATTTGGCCGGTTGATTAACTCTCGAAAGTGAAGGCACGATGACGAAGGATACGTTGGTCGCAGCAGGCGACACTCCCTGGCTACTGGTGAGTGTCCGCGATGTGAAGGAAGCCGAAGCCGCGCTGGCCGGTGGATGCGACATCCTCGATTTGAAAGACCCGAAGAACGGGCCCCTGGGCATGGTTTCCGTGGCGAACATCGGCAAAGTCGTGACGGCGATACGCAAGAAGTCCAAGACGCTGCCGATCAGTGTCGCCGTGGGTGAACTTTCGGATTGGGACAATCTCAAGAAGATCCCCAAGCTGCCGCCGGGTCCGACTTATGTGAAGGTAGGAACAGCAAAAATCGGCAAAGACCCCAACTGGCCGGATCGCTGGAAAGAAGTCCGCAAGCAGTTTGAATCAAATGCGAAATTGAAATTTTTCTGGGTCGCAGTGGCGTACGCCGATTGGCGGGCAGCGGGGGCTCCATCACCGACCGCAATCGTTGATGCGGTCCTGGAAGAATCGCTCACGAAATCCGGTGGCTGTGTCGGCGTGCTCTTCGACACCTGGGCGAAACAAGGCCGCAGTTTGTGGGAATGGATCAGCCGCGCGGATCTCAAACGACACGCGGACGCCTTGCATCAAGGGGGCCGACTGGTCGCACTCGCAGGTGGACTGGGCTGCGACAAGCTCAATGGCCTACACACCCTGGAACCCGATATCGTCGGGATCCGTTCGGCCGCCTGCAAAGATGGTTTGCGCAACGGTGTCGTCACAAAAGAAGCCGTGATCGCGTTTCGCACCTGCCTGAAGGGGACGCGAAAGTAGCATGGCTCATTCGCTGGTCACATCAGCACGAAGCGCCAGCGAGTGACTCCGCGGTGGATTACTCGCAGGCACGTCGTGCTGGTTTTTCGCGAGTCACAGAGGTTTTCGCTTAACTGCTTCAGCCCCAGAAGCGCTCGCCGTGCCAATTGCCGCTCGGAGTCGTTTCGACTTCAATATCACCATTCACCCGGCACTGACAGGAGAGCCGCAACTTTTTCTCATTGCCGAGTCGCCAGAAAAACAGCAGCGGACCAGCGAGAATTCGGAAGCGTTCCCACAGGCCAGGACGGCTGACATTTTCTTGGCCCTTGGTGATCAGCACTTTACAACTGCCACAGTGGCCAAAGCCCATACAGTTGAAAATCTTGTGCGGCCCCCAATACAGCGGCACTCCGTTTTCAAGTGCGACTTTTCGCAAGTTGCTACCGGGCTCGACGTCGATGCTTTTCTTTTCGTTGACGAACGTGATCTTGGCCATAGTGTGTTGCGGTTGAGTTCCTTGATAGTCTGGAATAGCGGAGGATGATAGGAGTCTCCGGTGCTGGTGGCAAATGGCAGACGCGATGGTATCGTGTTGAAAACTCGAAATCCGAAATCTGAAATCCGAAGGAGTTTTTCGATGACTGATCGACGCGAGTTTTTGGAATCTGTGGGAGCCACTGCGGCTGGAGTGCTCGCCGCCGGCTACACCGCAACGGCCAGGGGCTTTGCGGCGAACGAGACGATCAACGTCGGCTGCATCGGGACCGGCGGCCGGTGTCGCCGGCTGATGGAATCGCTGCGAACGATTCCCGGCGTGAAGATCGTCGCGGTGTGCGACGTGTGGGACGCCGCGCTCGAAGCGGGCAAGAAACTGGCAGAACCAGAGGCCTTCGAGACGAAAGACCATCGCGCCTTGCTCGACCGCAAAGACATCGATGCGGTGCTGATCGGTTCGCCAGATCACTGGCATGTGCCGCTGACGATTGACGCTTGCGCCGCGGGCAAGGATGTCTACGTCGAAAAGCCACTGACGCACGAATTGTCCGAAGGAAATGCTGTCGTCGCTGCTCAGAACAAGCATCGCCGCATCGTGCAGGTAGGGACGCAGCAGCGGTCGATGCCGCACATTCAGAAGGCCAACGAGATCATCAGATCCGGGCAGCTCGGCGACATTGTGAAGGTGCATCTCACCTGGAATCGCAATTCGCCGCGAGCAACTCGACCCAATGATTCCATCGACCCTAAAAGCGTCGATTGGAAACGATTTCTCGGCACCGCGAAGAAGCAGCCTTTCGACGAGTACCGCATGCGGCAGTGGCGTTGGTTCTGGGACTTCGGCGGCGGCATCTTTACTGACTTGATGGTGCATTGGATTGACGTCGTGCATTGGATCCTGGACCTCGACCATCCGCAGACAGCGACCAGCGTCGGCGATTGGTTCATGGCACCCGGCTTGTGGGAAACTCCAGACACCGTGCAGACGCTGCTGCAGTACTCGCGCAACCGCAACCGCGTCTTACAGGTGTACTTCGAAGGGACGTTCAGCAACGCTCGCAATGGTTCGATGGTCGAGTTCATGGGAACCGAGGGGACGCTGTACATCGACCGCGGCGGCTACGTGATTACGCCGGATCGCAACAAGAAATTGAAGCCCAGTGAATTGATCCTTGGTGAAGGTCCGCGCGGTGCTGACTTCTACAACTTGCCCGATGGCGAGACGCTGCATCTCTCGAATTGGATCAAGTGCATCCGCAGTCGCGAACGGCCGAACGCTCCCGCCGAAGCGGGCGTCAGTTCGGCGTCCGCCGCGCACATGGCGAATCATGCGCTGCGCACTGAGGCACTGACGAAGTGGGATAAAACTGCTGGCGGCTAGGGGGGTAGCAGAGTCCGATGTCCTGGCGAGGGCTGCTGACCGACCGAGCATGGCCGGACAGTTCAATCGAGCAACGCGAACTGGCTGTGATCGGTGCCGAGTTGATCCAAGCTCCGGAAGGAACGGAGGCCATGCTGACTCAGTTGGCGGCGGATGTCGATGCGATCATGACCTGCTGCACCCCCGTGACAGAATCGGTCGTGCGTGCCGCGGTCAAATGTCGGCACATCGCGCGGCTGGGGATCGGCTTGGACAACATCCCGGTCTCGGTCGCGACCGAACGGTGGATTCGAGTGACGAACGTCCCCGACTATTGCGTCGAGGAACTCGCTGATCATGCGATGGCGTCGCCATAGGCACGTGCTCGCAAGGTGGCGTTCTTTGATCCGCGGACGAAAGTCGGCGAGCACTGACCGCAGGCCGGCGGATCACGGCGGCGATCGGGAAGAGACGCAGGCGGGCCAAACACTGATACGCATCGAATCGCAGATCGCCGAGTTGCATGACCTGGTCAATTCCGCTGCTTCCCTTCGGTGGAACTTTGGCGCAATCGACTCCTCGTCGACCGCCTGCAACGCTGGAACGGAGACGGGGCCGACGCCGACAGCAAGTGAGACCATGTTCGCGAACCTAGCCGCTCCTTCCACGAAGCCACTACGTTCACAGACTCATTCCGGCTCCCCACCGTCGCGAGTCTCTAGACGTTCCAACACGCGGCGATCTGTCTTGGTCGAGTAGAACTTCACCGAACCATCCGCATGCAAGAATGTCGCGCCGGAGCCATTCGCATTTCCAAAACCTCGAAACTGGCGATTCAAGCCTTCTCCGATCGAACGGACATTTCCAGGCTCACCCCACGGTGGCGGAGTGGGGTCACGATCGCGAATCTCACCGGCGATGATCGTCTGACTGAGTCCATCGACGAACTGCTCGCGTTTGACCGGACCGCCATCGCTGAACAATCCAAAATGCACCAACCCCACCGCTTCGCGCACATCCTGTCCACCGACTCCAGCGAAGTGCGCCAGCGCGAATCCGCGCGGTGATCGCGACGGCTTTCGACGCGGCAGTGAAAATTCTGGTATCTGCTGCTGCATTGCTGGCATGTTGGCGACGGCATCAAATGGTTGCCTCAAATCAATCTGCCGATAAACCGCCTCTCGACCGACGAATGGCAACAGCGGAGTCATCCAGCCATGCATCGGGACATTGTCGCCATGCGCGTCGCGGCCCTTGAGTGCCGCCTCCGGAAAATGCCCCTGCTGCGTGTGAAATTGATCCAGTCCTTCGCCGATGCGTCGCAGCCGCCAGTGAATCTCTTCGCGTCCGGCGTTCTCGCGCTGCCGCTCGCCCAACCGAGCAAACACGAGCGGCGCGAGGAACATGCCGCAGGCCCCCACGAACACGCTCGATCTCGCGACCCAACGTCCCTTCAGCCGTCCGCGTGATCGCCGAATATCCGCAGCCGCGACGAAACCAAGCAACACCGCCACCAACCCCGTCACCAGGGCCGGCCCGCGCCACCACCATTCTGGTCGGAAACTGGCCACAGCCGTGAGTACTGTCAAGACTGCGAACGCCAGCGCCGTCACCGCGCGGCGCGACCATTCTCGTTCGTCATCGTCGAACGATGCTTCAGCCGGCTCAGGCTGCCACGACGCCCTCACATGTGCCATCGAAGCCAGGCTCGCCGCCTGCACATATTTCTGTTCGAGAGTCAGCTCCGTCCTTAGTGGTGCCCTTTGCGGAACGCGAGTTGACTCCTCTTCCTCTCCCTTTGGGTGAGGGACGGCATGACGCTCGACTTCCGTCGAAGCGGGTTCCGAGAGCGATCGCCGTTCGTCACGCGATCCGTCATCCGGCGTTCGGCCACCTTCTCCCAAGGGGAGAAGAACTAGCGGGGAGCCAGGTGACTCATTGGCCGGCGTGCTTTGCATCACGCCCCAAAGGCCCTTTGGTTTGACCGAATCGGCGGGTGGAGCGCTCTTCGAACCGCTCATCACGTCCCACAAACTGCGACGGGGCTTGCTCGGCTCTGCGGCAAGCGACTCGTCGACGGGCGCTGCAATTGAAGTCGGCTCGTTCGAAGGTTCGTTCGGAACAGTCGGAGCAACCACGTCGCCAAGGTGCGACTGCCACAACTGCTGGAACATCCGTTTGCCGGACGGAACCTGAGTCGGCAATGAGCGACCGCACGCCGAACAGACACGATCGGCGACAACAGCCGCGTTCGCCGGCTGATCGGGATCAGCCAGTTCGGTGACCTGTCCGCATTCGCATGTCACCGTCACGGGCATCGGCCTAACCCTTGTCGAGCGTCGAGCGTCCCAGCGCTGTGTCGAACTCACTGATCGCCGGAATCAGCATCGCGACCGTCGTGAAACCGTAGGCCATCAGGATCGAGAAGCAAACGCCCAAAGTGCCGTGCAGCAAAAACTCGGTGATCGCGTAGAACGTCAGGAACGGCAATCCACCCGCCGCCAGTGTCAGCGCGACCGACGGATTTCGGTGCGTCAGCGAGGCGTACAACCCGATGCTCCCGACGAGGATGAACACCAGGAAACTTTGGAACTGCAAGAAGAACGACGACCGAGCTTCCACCAACAGGATCATGAAAATCACGATGCCGATGAACAGGAAGAACATCGTCCCCAAGCTGTTGGCAATCGATGCCCGCGAATTGTCAAAACTGAAACCCGCATGCAACCCCAGCATCGCCGCGAAGCCGACTAAGGCCAGAAAGCTCAGCAGCACATAAAACGAATTCTCAACGCCGACGCCCCCAATCACCAACTGCCAGCCGATCAGCGCCAGCGGAATCGCGATCAACTCTTTCGTGTTGAACAGCACTCCGCCAAGCTTGCCGAAGACAAATTCTTTGGCCGAGATATCCGTGACCAACAACAACTCCAACGTTTTCGTGTCCTTCTCCGTCGTGATTGACGTCACTCCCTGAGCATTCACCAGCAACAAGCTCAGCAGACCGAGTGCCACGAATCCGACTCCTGCCGGAGTGACCACGCCCAACAACATCTCGCCACTGCCGCTCGAAGACCACAACGTCGAGACAACGAATGCCGCGATCGCGTAGTAGACCAACTTGATGAGCACCATCCGTCGGCCATACGCTCGCGTGCAGATTTCTCGCCACAGGACCGGGTTCGCCCAGATCGTTCGATGTCGCACACGAGTCTCGCCAACCACTTCGGTCTTCTCAGTCTTCGGTGGAGCGAACGAGGCTTGATTCGGATTCCAGACTCGCAACCGCACGATGCTCACGCTGATCAGAGCAACGGCAAGCAAGCTCAACGCGGACACTGATCGAACTGCCACCTGCGAGTACGTCAGCCCGCCGTGCGTCTCGAACGGATTCATCACCGACAACAACGCTCGGTACGGATTCAGCAATCCCGCCACGCCGCCAACCACGGTTGACGAACCGGCAATCGCCACGACCGCTTCGACCGCACCCAGAAACAAAACCAGGCCGAGCACGCAAATCGCCAGCGTCTGGAACGTCTTCTCACGCCAAAATGCCACCAATCCGCCCCAAGCTCCCGCAGCAAACGTCGCCGCCGTGCAGAGCGCAATGACCCACGCCACTTGATCGGGAGCGACACCTCCCAACAACAGCGTCACACAAAACACCGGCACCGAGGTCGCCACCAACACCAGCGGCAGCAACAAGCTGGCCAGTAACTTGCCGAGCACCATCTCGCGCCGCCGCAGGTCCGTCATCAACAGCAGAATCAACGTCTGCCGGTCCTTCTCCTGGGCAACGTTTCCGGCGGCGAACAGCATCCCGAAGAACAACACCAACGTCATTTGCAGCAGCGCGAAAATCTGAAAGATCAAACTTCCAAAGTGGGCGACATCTCCCAAACTACGCACTTGCTGCCAGCCAAAGGTTGCTTGACCGGCCGTGTACATCAGCACGAACAATCCGGAGACGTAACCGGACCGAATCAAAAAATGGCGCAACCGTCGCGGTGTCGTCAGAGCTTCTCGGCTGAAAATGGGACCGGCGAACAAAATCGTCTCCTTCGGGAATCGCTTGTTATTTCTGCCAGTGTCCGCTGCGTCCGCCGGTCTTCTCCAGGAGTTCGACCGGGCCGATCGACATGCCCCGATCGACCGCTTTGCACATGTCGTAGATCGTCAGAGCGGCGATGCTGACGGCCGTCAGAGCTTCCATCTCGACGCCGGTGCGGCCATGCACTCGGACAGTCGCTTCGATGCGGACGGCATCGACATCGACGATCTCGAAGGCGACCTCAGCGCTTTCGAGTCCCAGCGAATGACACAGCGGAATCAGTTCAGCCGTTCGCTTCGTGGCCATGATTCCGGCCAGTCGCGCGACCTCGAAGACGTCTCCCTTCGCGACTTGATTGTTGCGGATCAGTTCCAAAGTCGCCGGTTGCATCCGCACGAAGCCGACCGCGCGAGCTTGCCGGAGCGTCACCTCTTTCAAGCTGACATCCACCATGCGGCTCGCGCCGGCCTCGTCGAAGTGCGTCAGTTCCATTTTTCAAGTGCGGCGAGCCTTCGCCGCTTTCCCTTCGCGGCCAAGCCGCTTCCTATGATTGGACGGACGAATGTTACATTGAAAAGCGGCTTCTCCGCGATCCAAAGCAGTGATGAATGACCGCACTCCAAAGGTCACTCGGCAACCGCTTCGAGTTTGATCGTGGAGGACTTGCTGTCGGCGGAGACCTTGATCGGGATGTTCCACTTTGATGTCTTCAGCTTGCACAGCCCGCCAACACCATCGCGGCAGTACGAGAATGACAGCGTTAACGCCATTTTTGCCTCACCCGTTTGAGTAGCTAACGGGACTGAAGCCGTCGCTACCTCGTCATTGACCTCGGTCGGGTGACGACCTTTGAGTTGCTCGGCCGCAATCAGCGTTTGATCACCAACGGCCTCTAACTTGTACGTCACCTTCGCCAGCTTGTTGAGCTTGTAACCCTCCGGCAGTTTAAAGCGAACCTCCAATTTCAACGCCTCTCCAGCTGCGATGTCCTGCACGGGGAGATCGACCACGCCCTTCGCATCGGCCGCAGACTCTTCGTCTTTCGGAGGAGGCGGCGGTTGCAGACCGTTGATCTTCAGTTCGGTCATCTCTTTCGATTTGAGGTCGATCACGCAGATGCGGTGATTGTTCGTGTCGGCGACGAACAGCTTCCCGTTGGCGATCGAGAGGCCAGCCGGCTCAGACAACTGTGCGGGGGAAACTTCCGCACCGGCTTTGCCGCTGCCTACGAACGTCTTTGCGTCACGCTTCACGGCGTCCAATCGCTTGATCTTGTGGTTGTAGCTGTCGGCAACGAACAGGCTGCCCTCGTGGTACAGCACATCCAACGGATGCTGAAAGCGAGCCTCTTTGCCGATCCCGTCCACGTCGCCAAAGGCGAACAGCGATTGGCCGCTCGGCAAATCGGACGTTCCGGCGACAGTCGTGACTTTACCTTTGGCCGCAATCGGCACTTTGCGAATCGACGATCCTTCGCTGTCGGCGACGTACAGAAACTTGCCGTCACTGCTGATCCCCGACGGCTGCGCGTACGCGGCCTCGCTGTGAGGCCCGTTCAAAATGTCTTCGCGGCCGCTGCCGGAAAACACGCCGATCAAATCCGATCCGATTTCATGTGACCAGAGTTGATGCGGCCCGGCCATCGCGATGTACAACGTGCCGTCGACATGCGAGATCGCCCACGGACTGTTGAGCGCGGTCTTTCGCAACGCTCCGCCATTTGCACGGAATGACGCCTGCACGCCGGTCCCCGCCAACGTCGTCACTTTCTTTGTGTTCAGATCGACCACTCGCAGCAGGTGATTTTCCGTATCGGCCACGTACAGCTTGTCACCAACGAGCACCGTCCCTTGCGGGCGGAAGAAGCTTGCGGACTTATAGTCGCCGTCCTCCGCGCCGGCCGTTCCGCTGCCGATCACGTCCTGCAGCTTGCCGTCCAGCGACGTCACCACCAGCCGATTATGATTGCTGTCGGTGATGAACAGCTGATTGGATCCCTCGTCTGCCAAGACTTTTCCGGGAAATCGCAACGCTCCCGGCTTTACACGCTGCCGTTCGAGATCGAACCGCACCGGAGTTTCATCGAGCGTCCCTTTCGCTTTGTGGTACGCGATGACCTTGGCGATGATCGCGTCGAGCGGTTCGCGGTTCCCCTCACCGGAGATGAAACCGCAGTAGTACCCCTCCGGGTCGAGCAGCACCAGGGTCGGCCAGGCACGAACGCCGAAGCCACGCCAGATCTTCATCTCGGCGTCGTTGACGATCGGGTGTTCGATCTCGTACCGCAGCGCAGCCCGCCGAATATTTTCGGTTTCCTTCTCGTTGTCGAATTTCGCCGAATGAACGCCGATGACGACCAACTCCTTCGGGTACTTATGTTCGAGATACTTCAGGTCCGGCAGAATGTGCATGCAGTTGATGCAGCAGTAGGTCCAGAAATCGACCAGCACCACTTTGCCTCGCAAGTCTTTGAGCGAGATCTCGCCCGACGTGTTCAACCACTCGACGCCGCCATCGAGTTCCGTTCCCTCCATTTTGACCCTTCCCGGGAACGGATTTTCGATGCCGGCCGGTGCTTTATCGTCTGCCTTGTTGTCTTTCTTTTTATCGGCCGCCTTCTTAGTGCTCTTCCCCGTCGTTTTTTTGGCAGGCTTCGCGGCTGGCTCATCGTTCTGCGGATCAGCAGCCAGAGCGGTCGAGGCCAGCGGCAATGACGGAAGTCGCGTGCTGTTCATTAAAAAAAACATGATGCTCGCCGCCGCAACCAGCAGCAGCGAGCCAACGATCGTCGCTCGAGGTGACCGACGAGAGAGCAAAGGAGACGGTGACAGCTCGACAGGAGTCGGAACGGCAGGCTCGGAAGGCATCGGCAAATCCTCACGATCGGGGAGGGAGAGGGCAGGCATCGCGTCAGTCCAATCGGTGCGATGTGTGGACAGCATCTAGGTCGCCCCGCACGCCGTCAAGCGGTCGAATCCTCTCCTGATTGCTCAGCGGCCGGCGGACTGGCAGAATGCCCCACCAATCGCGGCCCGCCAAGAGCTTACACACGAGGATCTGTCATGCTGATTTCGGACTTTCGTCGACCTCTGCCAAAAACTCGATTCGTCGTCTCAGTCGTGTCAATCCTCTTCTCGCTCGGAGCGCATACGTTCGCTGACGAGAAACTGTTCGTCGCCGAACCGCTCACACAGCCGAAGGAATTCACCGGCGGAATCGAAGGTCCGCAGTGCGACAGAGCCGGCAACGTCTACGCGGTCAACTTTAAGACCGATGGGACCATCGGAAAGGTCACGCCGCAAGGCCAGGGGGAGGTGTTCGTCGAACTCCCCAACAAGAGCGTCGGTAACGGCATCGTCTTCGACCTGGCGGGAGCTATGTACATCGCCGACTACGTGAACCACAACGTCCTGAAAGTGGATATGGCGACGAAGAAGATTTCGGCCTTCGCTCACAACGCCGGCATGAATCAGCCTAATGATTTGGCCATCGGCCCCGATGACGTCCTGTGGGCTAGCGACCCGAATTGGGGGAACAACACCGGCCAGCTTTGGCGGATCGACCGGCATGGCAAAGTCACAAAAGTCGCCGGCGAGATGGGAACCACTAACGGCATCGAAGTCAGCCCGGACGGTAAGACGTTGTACGTCAACGAGAGCGTTCAGCGCGGCATCTGGGCCTTCAACATCACCGCCGACGGACTGCAGGACAAACGCCTGCTGAAACAATTCCCCGATCACGGTTTCGACGGCATGCGCTGCGATGTCGACGGCAACCTTTACGTCACTCGGCACGGCAAGGGAACGGTCGCCGTTGTCTCGCCGAAGGGAGAGGTTCTGCGAGAGATCGACGTGCTCGGCAAGATGCCCAGCAACCTTTGCTTTGGCGGCCCTGATGGTCGCACGATCTACGTCACCGAAGTCGAACACACGCGGCTGGTGAAGTTCCGAGTCGATCGCCCTGGCCTCGCGTGGCAGCGGTGGCAGAAGAAGTGAACCAATCGATGTCTCGAACCACGATCACCGACGAAGACCTCCGGGCATATCTTGCCGAGCATTTGCCGGCCGCGCGCATGGCGATGATCGAGCAATCCCTTCGCGACTCCGAACCGCTGCGCCGGCAGTTGGCGACCATTGCACGCGACAACGATCAAGGAGGCTTTTCCGTCGGCGAAGTCTGGCGACGCGAAAGGCTGAGTTGTCCAACGCGTGGCCAACTCGGAGCCTACTTGATGCAAGCGCTCGACGACGGCCCGCGCGAGTACATCGACTTTCATCTGCAAATCATCGGTTGCCGGGCCTGCAACGCGAACTTCGCCGACCTGCAACAAGCAAGCGCATCCGCCCCGGAGAAGCAACGCCGACGCCGAAAGTACTTCGAATCTTCAGCAGGCTATCTGCGACGTGACTGACGAACGCCGCCTCAAAACTTGACTTCGCCACCGACACCGGGTGAGCCGTCGGTTGGATGGCAATACGGCACAAGCTGAATCTTCGAGTTGCCGCACAGATGCCGACCGGCAACCGCTTTGCCGACGACAAAGCCTAATGCTCCGCCAAAGAAGACGTCCGACAAGTCATGGTCCTGTTCGTCGATCCGGCTGAATCCGACGGCTCCAGCCAACAAGTAGGCTGGCAAGCCGATCTTGCAGCCGTAGTATTCCTCCAATACCGCCGCGATCGCGAAAGTACTCGCCGTGTGGTACGAGGGAAATCCATAGTGACCATTCGCCCAATTTGTCGAAGGCCGATCGGTATTCGTGGCGAGCTTTAACGCGGTCACACTGACGCCCGTGATGGTGACTGCGCTGAGCATCGAGCCCATCACCTCACGAAGATCCTCGTCCTGCGACCAGAGCGAATAGCCGTAAACACCCAGCAAGACGGGAACCTGATACTCCACCGCTCCAAGATTGCTGAGCAATTGGCCGCCGTTCCCCCAACGATTCGGATGATCGGCGACCCACTCTCGCACCTCTTGATCGACTCCCTCTTCTCGGAACACGTACGCAACTCCTCCGGCTGCCGTCAGGATGAGGGCGTTATTCCAATTCAGTACCCCTTTGGCATCGGACCACAGTGTCGGCAGAGCGTTATCGAGGTCGCAGCGAAAACACAATTCTTTGCAACGGCCATTGCACTCGAACTCGCCATCGGCGAGAGCATCTTCGGAGTCAGAGTTGCCTAGCTGTGAAACGAGCGGGGGCAAATCCTCGCTTTGCCACAATTTGGGTTCCAGCGACGCCAGATTCATCGAACCATCGGATTTCGGTTCTACAATCGCCGGCCTCACCCCCACGTCGCACCGAGTCGGTTGCAATTGCCAGCCAATAGACGTTTTGGCAGTAACTGGGGTCCGCTCCACTTCGGAAACCAAGTGGCACGGCAATTTCCTTTGGGATGTTGAGAATTGGCCTGCCTGACCCAACGCCGCAGACTGACAACCGACCGCCGCAATGCCGAGCAGTCCAGCAGCCAACCACGAGATTGCCGAACTCTGTCGCTGCGGTCGCGCTGACATCTGCGGGCTCCGTCCCGGAAATTCCGTCTAATCTCCAAGATCGGTCAACCAGCTTCATGCGGCGGAAGGATTTGGTGGGGAGACGACAGGTCTTCCGAGATTTCGTTAACCCTTTTGGTTTTGCAAAGACTGCAAAACTCCCAGTCTTCCTGAAATTCCGGGCAACAATCTCGTCTGACCTGGTTCACAACCTGCTTCCAAATCCGGCGGTGACTACAATCCCACCCCAACCAGGAGGCAGCATGCGAGTCGGTCTGTTTATCCCTTGCTACGTCGATCAATTCTTCCCTCAGGTCGCGCTCGCGACCGCATCTGTGCTGGAACGCTTCGGCGTCGAAGTCGATTTCCCGGAGGCTCAAACCTGTTGCGGCCAGCCGATGGCAAATACCGGTCTGTGCGAGCAAGCCCGTCCGCTGGCCGAGCGGTTCTTCGACATCTTCGCTCCCTATGAATATGTCGTCTGTCCGTCGGGAAGCTGTACCGCGATGGTGCGGCATCACTACGAGGATTACCTCTCGGACCGCCCCGGCTTCGAAGCCTTCAAGCACAAGACCTTCGAGCTGACCGAATTCATGACCGACGTGCTGAAGGTCAACCGTCCGCGAGGGATCTTCCCGCACAAAGTCGGCCTGCATCAAAGCTGTCACGGCCTGCGCGAGCTACGACTCGGCAGTTGCAGCGAGCGAATCGGCACTCCGTTCAACAAGGCCAAGCAACTGCTGGAAGGCCTGGAGGGCATCACGTTCTCCGAACTGACTCGCCCGGACGAATGCTGCGGCTTCGGCGGCACGTTCGCGGTCGCCGAGGAAGCCGTCTCAACGATGATGGGCCTCGACCGCCTGCACGATCACGAAAAAGCCGGCACCGAAGTCCTCACCGCCAACGACATGTCCTGCCTGATGCACCTCGACGGCCTGATCCGCCGCCAGAAGAAACCAATCCGCGTGCTGCACATCGCTGAGATCCTCGATCAAAGCGGCGCGGCGTGATTACTCTGCCATCGCTTCCAGCGCGCGAGCGAAGGCTCCGAAGCTGCCACCGTCGAACAGCACGAAACGGACGAGTTCCGGTTGCTGGTGCTCCAGTAAGAATGCGCGCACGGCGGACAGCGATCGCTCAGCGGCGAGGTCCATCGGGTAGCCATAGACGCCGGTGCTGATCGCGGGGAATGCGATGCTGGGGCAAGCATTCTCGACCGCTAATTCCAAACATCGACGATAGGCCGACGACAACAACTCGGCTTCGCCTGCAACACCGCCACGCCAGATCGGGCCGACGGCGTGAAACACGAACTTCGCTCGCAGTCGTCCGGCCGACGTTGCTACGGCTGAGCCGGTCGAACAGCCTTCGGGATACTTGGTGCGTGTTTCGTCCATCAGTGTCGGACCCGCCGCTCGGTGAATCGCGCCGTCCACTCCGCCACCACCCGCCAAGCGTGAATTGGCTGCGTTGACGATCGCATCCACTTGTTGCGACGTGATGTCTCCTTGCGCGAGTTCGATGCGACTGTGACCAAATTGAACGAGCATGACTGAGGCTCCTGACTTTCAAACCCGACGCTTTCACCGCTCCAAGGTAGGCACTACAAGTCGTCTCCCGCCAGCACGATCGCGGGTTAGGAAATTGCAGATCGGAGAAATGCACTGTTGGCACGACGTGACACCCGGCGAACAATGGCCGCGAGAGTTTGTCACAGTGATCGAAATTCCGTTGGGGGCGAGCGTGAAATACGAACTCGAAAAGGCGACCGAACTGCTCAAGCCCGACCGGATTCCGTACTCGGCCGTCTACTACCCGGTGAGTTACGACTTCATTCCGCAGACGCTGACAGAGGATGACGACCCGCTCGACGTGCTGATGCTCTGCCAAGAGTCGATCGCGCCGCTGACGCTGAGCGGCAAGAAGGCTCACATGGTTATCACCGTCGCGATGGAAGATCCCGAATACGCCACCTCCCGAGAGGCCGAACAGCTTCCATTGCAGCGCTTGTCGATGGTTCGCCGCTTTTTCAAGGACTACAATACACTGAAGGAAAGTCGGTCGAGGTCGATTAATTCCAGCCAGCGGACGCGTCGTCCAAGGTCTTCCTCGAGACGCTGGAACATTACGCCGACAAACGTCGGCGAGGACTCCGGTAGAGCTTGAATCGGCCAACTTCGAATTCGACCCCGCTTTGACGTCTCCAACCTCAAGGAACCCTCATGTCGGCCCCCTCCGCCTCGTTCAAGCTCACCTCGACTCAATG
Source organism: Planctomycetota bacterium (assembly GCA_016872645.1). Lineage (GTDB taxonomy): Bacteria > Planctomycetota > Planctomycetia > Planctomycetales > Planctomycetaceae > SXKJ01. The sequence continues at coordinate 66,162 of VGZH01000003.1, forward strand.
GCTGATCTGTGTGATCGCGTCGATCGGCTTCGCCTTCGACATCTACGAATTGCTGATGCTGCCACTGATCGTCGGACCGGCGTTACAGGAACTGGTCGGAGCCGCGCCGGGTTCACTGGAATTTAACACATGGGTTGGACGACTGTTTTATATTCCGGCCATTGCGGGTGGAGTTTTCGGTCTGGTCGGCGGCTATTTGACCGATCGACTAGGTCGGCGACGTGTGCTGACGTGGTCGATCTTGATTTATGCCTTCTCGGCGCTGGCCGCCGGATTTTCGACCAGCGCTTGGATGCTTCTTTTTTTCCGCTGCTTCGTTTTCATCGGCGTGTGTGTGGAGTTTGTCGCGGCGGTCGCGTGGCTCGCGGAACTGTTCTCAGATCCACATCAGCGAGAAAAAGTGCTTGGCTACACGCAGGCGTTTTCGTCGGTCGGTGGCCTGCTGGTCGCCGTGGCCAACGGCTTGGCAATCGCCTACGGGTCGAAGCTACCGGCGATCCAAGCGATTTTTGGTGGTGTCATCGCTGACGAGAATGCTCATGCGGCTTGGCGGTACACGCTGATGTCGGGGGTCATTCCCGCGATTCCGTTGATCGTCATTCGACCTTTCCTGCCCGAGTCGCCGGTTTGGGCTCAGAAGAAAGAATCGGGAACGCTCAAGCGGCCGAGTATTGCGCAGCTGTTCGCGCCGGAACTTCGCCGGACAACGATCGTCACCACGATCATGTTTGCGTGCAGTTTCGGTGGAGCCTTCGGAGCGATTCAGCACATCCAACGGATCATCCCCGGCCTGCCCGAAACGAAAGAGCGAGTCAAAGCCGCCCTCGAAGCTCCTGCAGTCGCCGAGAAGGTCGCAAAGCGATTGGCGTCGGTGGAGGTGCAGGACAAGCTCAAGGACAAGCCCGAAGCCGAGCAGAAGAAGGTCCTCGCCGCTGAGAAAGGTAAGATCGAAGGCCCCGTGCGCAGCAAGACGACTCAAGAGATTGCAGCCAGCGTCACAAAGGTTCAGGAAGTTGGTGGCCTGCTGGGACGCTTCGCACTGGCAGCTCTGGCGGTCGTGATTGTCGGTCGCCGAAAGTTGCTGCGGATCTTCCAGATTCCCGGACTGATCATGATGCCGATCATCTTCGCGTACTTCGCGACGACCAGCTTGTCGTTGACCTACGTCGGCTTGTTTCTCGCCGGATTCGTGACTGTAGCGCAGTTCAGCTTCTGGGGGAACTACTTGCCGCGCGTGTATCCGCTGCACTTGCGAGGGACCGGCGAAAGTTTTGCTGCAAACATCGGTGGCCGGCTGATCGGGACTTCGTTCGCCTGGGTCACAGCCACGTTAGCGGCAACAGATGATCTGGCGAACGCACCGCTTAAGCTGGCCTATACGGCAGCGGCGGTTGGTTTCGGAGTTTATCTGTTCGGGTTCATTGCGTCGTTCTGGTTACCTGAACCTCCCAAAGAAGACTTGGCCGACTAACCGCCATTTTCGCCTGTCCGAAATCGCTTGACGGTTCGTAAGATTGGATCCACAACGAACTGGCAAGGAGCGAACTCATGCGACCGTCCTCAGCAGCCCGGATGCCGAGCTTGATCGGATTCGTCGCGGCGTTGAGTTTGGCTTTCGCGGTGCTGGCGCAAGTCCCTGTCCCCCCAACCGGTGGCCCCGACAACGCGGGACCGGTGCGTGAGCGTCGATTGGTGCAGCGGTTGGAGCAGGCTCGGCAGTTGCTGACTCCGCGCGAACCCAACGAAAAACCCGCAGAATCGCAGGCTCTGAGGCTGTTGCAGACACTGCTGGAGGATCGCACGGAAACCGACGATGGCCCCGGTACGTACGACGTCTTGTTGGACCCGGCTCCCGAAGGTGATCGCCGCGTCGCGACACACAGCTTGAAGACAGAAGCTCGGCAATTGATTGGCGGGATGTCGGCACAGGGCCGACAAGCCTACGAGCTATTGGCCGGTAAAGCGGCGCGAGTGCAGTTCGATGCCGCATTGGCAACCGGTGACTGGCGAGCGATCGAAGAGGTTGCTCGGCAATCGTTGCACACGTCGGCTGGTTACGACGCCACGATGGCGTTGGGTTTGCGCGAACTCGACCTCGGTGAGCCATTAGCCGCCGCGCGACGCTTCGAGGAGGTGCGCGATTGGCCGCAAACTCGGGCATCGCGTGAGCCGCTGTTGTCATTGCGATTGGCTCTGGCTTGGCGACTCGCCGGCCGCGACGACCGTTGTCGCGAAGTGTTGATCGAGTTGAAGAAGTCATACGGAGACAAACCGATCGCGCGTAACGGCGGCGGGGAGCTCCCGTGGTTCAAAGACGATGCCGACGCACTCATTTGGCAGGATCGCTGGGCGGGCATCTCGTTGCGCCCGCTGCGAATGACTGGCGAACGCCGCGCCGAGTGGCCGCTGCAAGCCGGCAATGCCGCGCGAAATGCTTTCGCGGCCCCGGCCGTTCCGACCGAGCACGTCGCATGGTCGCATTCATTGCTCGACGATGACGATGCGGAAGCCCCGGCTAATGGCTCAACCAACGAGCCGGAATCTGTTGGCAACGAGAAATCGGATCGCTCACCGACCATCCTGCGTGGAACGTGGGGGCGCGTGCGGGTCGAAGTGAAATCACTTCTCGAACAGCGCCGACAGGCCGAACTGCCGGCGGTCATTGCCGCGCAGCCGATCGTCGTCGGAGATGCCGTCGTCATTCGCGCGCTGTCGCAGTTGCGAGCCTTTCGAATTTCTGACGGCCAGCCGTTGTGGCATTCGGCGATGCTCGACCCCCAGTTGGCCGAGATGCTGGGAGACGTTCGTCGCGGTCGTCAACCGAATCGTCTGTCCCCGGAATTGGAAGGCTGGCTGCAGCGACGCACCTGGGAAGATGTGACACAAGGGTCGCTCAGCAGCGATGGCCAGCTGGTCTTCTCGCTGCAAGATCGCGAAGGGAACTTGCGAAATCCGCAGATCGCCTGGCGAGGGATGTTCATCGCTCGCGAGTTCAACAAACTGGTCGCGACCGAGGTGACGACAGGACGCCTGCGTTGGGAACTGGGCGGCCCGCGCGGCGATTACGAATTGTCGGGAGCCGGTGCGTACTTCCTCGGCCCGCCGTTGCCCTGGCGCGGACAACTCTTCGTGTTGACGGATGACGGAATTGATCTGCGACTGGTAGTGCTCGACCCACATGACGGCAAGCTGTTGTGGACTCAGATGCTCGCGCCTTGCGATCCAATCTGGTCGGGATTGACGCGAGACAACGGGCTGAGCCCGACGGTCGTGGGTGAGTGCATCGTCTGTCCGACCGGCGCGGGATCGGTCGTCGCGGTGGACCCGGTCAGGCGAGAACTCCGTTGGCAATACGCCTACCGTGAGCAGATGGATCGAATGAGCGGCATCGAGTCTTCGTGGCGACAAAATGTGTTGGTCGCCGCACGCGACCACGTCCTCGTCGCTCCACCCGATTTCGGTGAACTGCTGTGCCTCGATGCACGCGATGGTCGCCTGCTGTGGAAACAACCCCGCAATGAGGGATTGTTCTTGGCTGGGGTGACCGAAGATGCCAGCGCCCTGGTTGTCACCACCAACGAGCTTCGCGCGATCCGCTTGTTGGACGGCAAACCGGCTTGGCCGCGATCCGTGTCGATCGCTCCGCTCGCCGGTCGCGGAGTTATCTCCGACGGAGTGCTGCATCTGCCGTTGATCACCGGTGAAGTGGCCAGCATCGAGACAAGCTCTGGTCGAGAGCTGGCTCGAACAGCGGTCGCAGCGAACGAACTGCTCGGCAATCTGATTGCGGCTGACGGACGCCTGGTGTCGCAATCGGCGTCGCACATCGCAGCATTCCCGCAATTAAGGGAGCATCAACAAGCCATCGCCGACGCACTCCAAAAGAATGCCGACAACGTACTGGCACTCGAAGAGCGCGGCCGGATGCACCTGCACTTGGGACGTCGCGAACGGGGTCTGGAAGATTTACGTCGAGCGGTCGCGTTGCGACCAACAGTTACGGGCAAACAATTGCTCGCGAGATTGCTGCTCGACGAAGTACGGTTGGGACACTCGAAAGATCTCGACGCGACAATTCGAGAACTCGAAACGCTGCTGGATGATCCGAAACAACGCTTCTTGTTCGCTCGATTGCGAGCAGCCAATTGGCAACGTCGTGGCGAACTGCTGGCAGCGGCTCGCGAACTGCTGAAACTGGCGGATGCGTGGGAGCCTTCCACCGAGTTGGAAATTGTGACCGGCACGACCGCCGCGCGTCAGGATCGCTGGATCGCGGCTGAATTGCTCGAACTGCACTCAACGATGTCGGCTGAGGATCGGCGCGTCCTCGACGACGATGTCGCTGTCCGTTTGCGAACCGCGCTCGAGGGTACGGGACCAGCTCGCCTGCGCGATTTCCTCGCGTTGTTCGGTTGGAACAGCGTAGCCAACGCGGCTCGTCGCGAACTGATCGAACGGATCGACTCCCGCAAGCACCGGCATGAGTTTGAATCGCTACTGCTCGCGCAAGGAGGAGCCTTTGCAACAGCGCGACTCGCGCAGCAATGGTTGTCGCTGGGGCAGGTCGAGCTGGCTCGACCGCTGATCGACGACTTGGCGACCCGATTCGCCGATGAGCCATGTCTTGAAGAAAAGACCGGTCGCGAGTGGGCCACTCGCTGGCGAGCGCAATTCGCCGGGCTGACCGCCAAGAACTGGCCGACCCTTGCCGAAGGAAAACTCAAGGACCAAGTGGTCGGCAACAGCGAGCCGATGAACCAGTGGCATCACTTCGACTGGTCTGCACCGCCCGATCGATTCCACGAGAACTGGCAGTTGTGGCGCGATGCCATCGGTCGAGCCGTGGTGGCTCGCGACAGTTTCGGCCGCGAACAGTGGCGATCAAAGATTCCATTTGAAGGTTACTCGTTACCCAGCTTCGTCGGCCTGTCGGCGACTTGTCATGCTCGCTGGTTGGTGCTCAACCTCGGTGAACGATTTCTGGTGTTCGACACCTTTCCGCCGACACCATCCAAGTCCGAAGCCGACGACAAGTCGGGGTCCGCCGCGAAGCCCGATGCGAACTCGTTTCCCGAACCGCGTTTGATGTGGCAACACCTGCTGTGCGATCACCGCTTGGAACGGCCAGTCTCTCCATCGCCCGCTCGCGTGCCGAATCCGATCTTCGGATCTCCCGATCGCTTCGGGATGCAGGATCCCACGAACCGCCCTCTCGGCCGAGTGGCATTCATCGGCCATGACCTCATCTGTCATCAAGCCGGACATCGGTTGATCGCCTCCACACTGGCGAACGGCGAGCCATTGTGGACCTTTGACGGCCTGCCGCTGGGCTGCGAACTTTCCGGTGACGAGCGATTCGTGATCGCGACGAGCATCGACGGACGCGAACTGTTTGTGCTCAACACGCTCGACGGCCGCTTGGTGCGGCGTGCGGAGTTCGGTTCCACCACGCGACTCGCAACGCTCGGCCGCAACCTGCTGACCTGGTCAGAATCCGAACTGCGACACTTCGACGCCGCCACGAACACCGATTTGCTGCGTGAGCGATTTCCCATGGGGACTCTGCCGTGCGTCTCAACGGGAGACTCGGTGGCGATGCTGGAACCAACTGGACGATTCACCATCTGGTCTCTACGTGACGGACAACGATTGCTCGAACAGAAGCTGCCGCCAATCGAGCACGTCACGCATTTCGTTGTCCTCCGCGACCGTGAACGCTGGCTGCTGCTGACCAACGTCGACAAACCCATCCCCGCCGACCAGCCTCGCCCGCGAGTCACTCCGTTGAAGTTAGACCACTGGCGAGTGCATGGCCCCGCCTTCGGCTTCGACCGAGCTACCGGACAGAAACTGTGGGCCACGACACTGGATTGGCATGCTCTGCAAGCGGCTCAACCTGCCGACTCACCCGTGCTACTGCTAGCGTCCCGTTTTCAATTAATCGAGACACAGCCTCCACGCATCGCAAACGCGGCAAAGTTCCGAGTCACCCTGCTCGATAAACGAGAGGGAAACCTTCTGCCGCTCGCCACGGACCTGCGTCCCGATCAAAACAATCTAGCTGAAGTCCGACCCAACATCGCCGACAAAACCATCGATGTCCAAATCGAACGCGAACTGCATCGTCTGTCATTCGAGAAATAGCACGTCGAAATTACTGTCGATCCCGATGACACCCCTGCTCCCCCCGGGAGAAGGTAGCCCAAGGCCGGATGCGGGACTCAATCGCAATGCGGCCTCCCACAGCCATCAACTTCCTCACCCCACGCCTCTCCCAAAGAGAGCGGAAGCATGAACAATTCACCCCTCGATCCAACTGTGGCCCTTCGGCGTTTTTTGTGGCCGTCGTCGCCGATAGACTGCCAATCGTTGTGTGATCCTGGCTACTGATACTCCCGCTTGCCCACCGACGCCATTATGTCGCAAACATTTCTCCGCCGTGGTTTGCTCGCTGCCACTACCCTGTTCGCGATGGCCCCCGCTCTCACGGCCGCCGAGCCACCGAACTTCTCTCGCGACATTCTGCCGATCCTGTCGGATAACTGCTTTTCCTGCCACGGTCCAGATTCAAAATCGCGTGAAGCCGATCTGCGACTCGACCAACAAGCAAGCGCTCTCCGCACCGAGAAGCCAATCATCGTCCCCGGCAAAAGCAGTGACAGCGAGCTGATGAAACGCATCCTTGCGACGGACGCGGACTCCGTTATGCCGCCGCCAAAGTCAGGACGCAAACTGACCACCGCACAGCGAGAGGCACTCAAAGCATGGATCGACGCGGGAGCCAAATGGGGCAAGCATTGGGCTTTCGAGTTGATCCAACGTCCGGCGGTCCCGCAAATCGCAAATCAAAAGTCACAAATCAAAAATCCCATCGACGCCTTCATCCGCGCGCGCCTGGAACGCGAAGGTCTGCCTGCGTCCCCGGAAGCACCGAAACATACGCTGCTTCGTCGAGTCACGCTCGACCTGACTGGTCTGCCGCCATCGCTGGAAGAACTCGATGCCTTCCTCGCCGATCAATCGCCGGACGCCTACGAGAAGGTCGTCGATCGGCTGCTCAAATCGCCGCGCTTTGGCGAACGGATGGTTTGGGAATGGCTCGATGCCGCCCGCTATGCTGATACGAACGGCTACCAGGGAGACCCGACTCGCACGATGTATTTTTGGCGCGACTGGGTCATCGACGCGCTCAACAACAACCTGCCGTTTGACCAATTTACGGTCGAGCAACTTGCTGGTGACCAACTCCCGAACCCAACCCAACAGCAGCTCATCGCGACCGGCTTTCACCGCAACCACATGATCAACGGCGAAGGTGGCCGCATCGCCGAGGAGTCACGCGTCGATTATGTTCAGGATCGAGTCGAGACCACCGGCACCGTCTGGATGGGGCTGACGCTCAACTGCTGCCGCTGTCACGATCACAAGTTCGATCCGATCGCTCAAAAAGAGTACTATCAGCTTTCGGCGTTCTTCAACTCGATTGAAGAGACCGGCGCGAACGATGCCGGAGGACTCGCGAACCCGATCATCACTTTCACTGGCTCCGAACAGCAGAAGAAGCTCGACGAGCTTCGGGCAGCCGAAACGATCGCGAATAAGTCTCGCGATGAACTCGACGCCAAGTTGCGCGGCTTACAGGCCCAATGGGAGAAGTCGCTGGTCGCTTCCGGCCGCGAAGCCGGACCACAATGGACCGTGTTAACATTCGATGGACTGAAATCCGAAGCGGGCGCAACGCTGAATCAGCTCAACGATCACAGCATCCTCGCCGGCGGCGACAATCCTGCGAAGGACTCCTACGAGCTGGTCGTGAAGACGAAGCTCAGCGGACTGACCGGCATCCAGCTCGAAGCACTGCCCGATGACTCGTTGGTCAACAAAGGCCCCGGCCGAGCCGACAACGGGAATTTCGTCTTGTCCGAACTCAAACTCTTCCTCAACGACAAGCCGGTCGAGTTGTCTGCGATCCGAGCTGACTACTCTCAGCCGAGCTTTCCGCCCGCCAACGCCGTTGACGGCCGCAACGACACCGGATGGGCGATCGCCAGCGAGTTCGGAAAACCTCACATCGCGCTGTTCGAACCGCGCGCGCCGCTCGCGGTCACCGACGACCCAACAACAATTCGTGTTCGCTTGGAATTCCAAACAATTCACGTCGCACACGTTCTCGGCCGATTCCGATTGTCACTGACAAATTCACCTGTCGCTTCGTTGCGACTGATTCCGACGGCAGTGCGAGAAGCGTTGGCCATCGCTGCTGACAAACGCAACGACGCGCAGAAAACCGCCGTCTCTGAGTACTTCCTCAACAACGAATCGACGCTGCTGAGCGCTCGGCGAGTGGCTGACGACGCTAAGAAAGCTCGCGAGGGGTTTGAAAAGTCTCTACCTCGCACGATGGTGATGCGCGAACGGTCGCAGCCACGCGACACCTTTGTTCTGGTGCGCGGCGCGTACGACAAATTCGCCGACAAAGTCTCGCATGGCTTGCCCTCCATTCTGCCGCAGCCCACCGAACCGGCCACAAACCGCTTGGCTCTTGCTCGCTGGCTGATGTCCCCTGATCACCCGTTGACCGCACGAGTCACCGTCAATCGCTACTGGCAAACGTTCTTCGGCACCGGACTCGTGAAGACCACCGAAGACTTCGGCGTGCAGGGTGAAAAACCGTCGCATCCCGAACTGCTCGACTGGCTCTCCGCGGAATTCGCTGAAAGCCAAGAGCCGACGGCCGAAAGCCGTGATCCTCTCCTGAATGCTCAACTGGCTAACCCACGCTGGAACGTCAAACGATTGATCCGCCTGATCGTGACCAGCGCGACGTATCGGCAGGAGTCGAGAGTCCAGAGACGAGATGCGAACGGAAATTCGGAACTCTCGATTCTCGACTCTCAGCTTTCGACTGACCGCGATCCTGAAAACCGGCTGCTCGCACGCGGCCCGCGTTATCGGCTGCCAAGCTGGATGATCCGTGATCAAGCTCTCGCGATCAGCGGCCTGCTCGTCGAGAAACAAGGTGGCCCGCCGGTAAAGGGCTACCAGCCTCCCGGCATCTGGGAGGAAGCGACCTTCGGCCGCATCGGCTATCAACAGGACACTGGCGAGGCGTTGTACCGGCGCAGCCTGTACCAGTTCTGGCGACGCATCGTCGGCCCAACGATTTTCTTCGACGTCGCGACGCGACAAACCTGCCAGGTCAAAGTCGCCCGGACGAACACTCCACTGCACGCGCTGGTGACGCTTAACGATGTCACGTTTGTCGAAGCCGCTCGCGCACTGGCTCAACGAGCACTGCTCGGTCCCGCGACCGATGACCACGCACGTTTGACCGAAGCCTTCCGCCGCTGCACATCCCGGTTGCCCAGACCCAATGAACTTGCGGTGCTCTCGAAACGATTGCAATCTCTGCGACAATCCTTTGCCCGGGACGAAGCTGCCGCCAAGAAGCTGATTGCCGTCGGCGAGTCGAAGGCCAACGACAAACTCAACCCGGTGGACCTCGCGGCATTCACCAGCGTCGCGTCGTTGCTGCTGAATTTGGATGAGACGATCTCAAAAGAGTGATCGCTTGGGATTACGCCGTGCGCCAGCGGAAGGGCTCGCCGGTGACTTCATAGCCGGGACGCATCCCGACGTTCAGCAGCAGTCCGATGCTGACCGCCGTCATCAGCAGGCTCGATCCGCCGTAGCTCGCCAGCGGTAGCGTGATTCCGGTGACCGGCATCAGGCCGCAGGTCATGCCAGTATTGATGATCGTCTGCGACGCCAGCAGCGTCACGATACCGACCGCCAGCAATCGGCCAAACGGTTCGCGGGTCGCGTTAGCGATCATCAGGCCACGCGCGACCAGCAGCACGTACAGCAGCAGTGTCACTCCGCAACCAACGAAGCCCCACCGTTCGCCAATCAGACAGAAGATGAAATCGGTCCGCGACTCCGGCAGCGAGACTTCTGAAAAATCCCTGAGCGGTGCAACCTTCTCGCAGCGCGGGCAAGTCGCCGAATGTCCGAAGCCGAGATCGCTTTTAATGCCGAAGCGTCCCGCACAATTCAAACAGGTCACGATCTCGAACGTTTCGCCGGTCAGTTCCGTGCCCCAGATGCCGCCGCGTGCCAGCACTCGCTTGGCTTGATGTTGCTGGTAGGCATCGCCGCGCGGAGCTTCGCCGCTGTCCCGCTGCTGAAACAGTGACACGATCCGTGACTTCTGTTCAGAATTCATCGCGATCCACAAACTCGGTGACGCAAGCATCCCCAGCGCGACAATCATCGCCAGATGCCGAGGTCGTGCTCCCGCCGCGAAGAGCATCGCGAACAGCGTCGGGATGAAAAGCAGAGCGGTCCCCAAGTCAGGCTCGCGCAAAATCAACGCGACAGGAATCAGCGTCAGCACGAATGGCACCAGCAGTCCTGTCAGCCGGCGAAAGTTGTCGCGATACATCAAGTAGTGTGCGAGCGCGAGCACATAAACCAGCTTCGCCAATTCGGACGGCTGGAAGTTTATGAAACCCAGCGGAATCCAGCAGCGTGCTCCGTTGACGCTTGGCATCAGAAGCACAACCACCAGCAATAGCAGACTCCCGGCGAACGCCGGATAACTCAGAGACCGCAGCGAGCGATAAGGCACCAGCATCGCCAATCCCATCGCCGGCAACGACAAACCAACCCACAGCATCTGACGCGGGAAGCAAAAGAAGACGCCGCGGCCAAACAGCGCGTCCCCGCGCGCGATGCCGCTCAGGCCCAAGACCATCAGCAGCACCGAACAAACGACGACCGACCACGGCACACGACGCCACATGGATTTCATTCCCCGAAATCACAAGCAAGCCGGTCAGCGTTGGTCCCCGGACAAACACTTCCGAGGGTTGATGCCCTCCGGCTCACCAAAAGTCCTGGATGGGTTGTAGATCAATCCGCCGAACTCTGAGAACACCGGTTGCCGCCTCAGGCGAGCGGATGCTGTCGTGTGGCCAGCGGGATCGAGACTCGGCGGCCGTCGGAGAAGTGGGAGGCGTAGACCCCTTGAACCATCTCAGTGATGAGCACGGCATGCCGGATCGGCGATAGTGGTTCGCGATTCTTTTCGATGGCGTCCAGCAAATCGTTAGCCAGCGAGCGGTTGCCGAGCGACAGCCATTCCTGGCGGATCGCTCGGGGCTGATGCTCCGGAGTGAAATGCCAGTCCTCGACCCACAGCTTCTTCCACTGAAGCTGCTCGAAGTCGGGAAGCACTCCGTTGGCAGGATAGACGAAGACATCTCCTGGCTGACGGAGTTGCAGAACTGCGTCTTCGCACTCGACAGTCAGACCGTAAACGCTGTCCCAATTCGGCTTCGGCTGGTCGCTGTTGGTCGAACGCCGCGAACCAGGGGACGTATTCGAGGTCGAATCGAATGAGCCGATGATGCCGTCTTCGAAACCGAACAGCGCCATGACCGAGTCGCCGCAGATCGGCCCGACCGGTTCCGAGCCTTCTCGCCGTTCTGTTTTCATTGCCTCACGACCATTGACTCGCAGATGCCCACTGACCCAGCGAGGCACTCCAGCAATCGCGATCATCAGGTCGAACCAGTGCGTCCCGTGAACAAGCAACTCTTCGCCGCCGCCGCGAGCGTCGTCCTTCGGCCTCGCTCGCATGCGGAGCACTCGGCCGTACTTGCCTGATCGCATCTCGGCCAAGGCTCGTTGGACGGGCGGCATCGCTCGCCACTGATGAGCCATCGCCAGTCGGACTCGGTGCGTCGTGAGCGCCGATTGAATCGCATCGGCGGAAACGAGGTCCGCGACAAACGGCTTCTCGCAGTAAATGTGGCAACCGGCTTTCGCGATTGTTTGCAACATCGCGACACGATCCGTCACCCAGCGCGGGCCAACGCAGACAACCTCCGGCTTCACCTGGTCGAGCATCTCGCGATAATCGGCAAATCGAGCTTCGACTTTCAGCCGCTGGCCCGCCAGTTGCAATCCGATGGCGTTGTCATCGGCGACCGCGACAATTTCCGCGCGTTCGAGGCCGCGGAAAGCGGTATCGAGACCGTGACCGTAGTCCCCTTTGCCAGTCGAACCGATGACGGCTACTCGGAAGCGTTTGGCAGACATGGCAGACTCCCAAGTCGACCGGTCACTCTGTGACCGGAAAGATTCGAGTCATGGAGTGACTCGCCTACGATCCTGCGGGCTTCGAGGCTTCGGCTAAGACCTCGAACACCAGTGGGTGTTCGCTGTCGCGGTCACCGACTCGGAAGCTGACTTTTCCGTCGAGCACGTCCGCCAGCAGATCGCCGCAGACTTCCGCTCGCCAGCCTTGAGCCAATCGCGGTGGCGGCTGCTTTGAGTTCTTCTTGCTGTGCCAGCGGACGAGATTCTTCAAATCCGCCGTCGTGCCGACGAGGCCGAGCGCGACTTTCATTTCGGCGCAACGGTTGGCCAGGACGATTTGCAGTAGTTTGCTGAGGATGTGGTCTTCGGAATTCGAGTCGGGGATCGGCGTCGGCTTGGGCCACTGCGACTCCGGGAGCGAAATGCCGCGCGTGATGCACTCCGCCAGTTCGGCCGCATGTTTCTTGTAGCCGGGGCGATTCATGTCGCGTGTCGCCAGCACCGCATCGGCGGTCTTCGGCTGTCGCAGGGCGAGGTCCACGATCAAGTCGTCTCGCAGGATGCGACGGATTGGCTGGTTCCGGTCGGTCGCGATCTTTTCTCGCCACTGAAACAACTCGCGAGCGACCGCCAGTTGTCGTGGCTTCATCTTTTGGATGCCGCCGAGCTTTCGCCAACTGTCTTCGTTCCGTTCGTGCTCCAGGTCGTCAATCAGACGAGCGAACTCCGACTCGGCCCAATCGAAACGTTTCAGCCGCTTGAGCGACGCCTGCTGCTTCTTCCAGACTTCGATGAGGTATCGCACGTCGTCGACAGCGTACTCCAACTGTTCAGTCGAAAGGGGTCGCCGCCGCCAATCAGTGCGGGTTTGATGGTGCCCGAGTTTCTCGCCGAGGATTCGTGACACGAGCGATTCGTAGCCGACCGGGTACGTTGTGGATCGCAACCCCTCGGCAAGTTGCGTGTCGAAGATGCGCTGCGGACGAAGGTGTCCAAGATGCAAACAGAAACGAATTTCCTCACGACCAGCATGGACGATGACCGTCGTCAAATCGTCCGCCATGATTTTCCACCACGCGGACAGGTCCTGCACACGAAAGGGATCGACGGCGGCGGCCCGTTCCGGCGTGGCCAGTTGCAGCAGGCAGAGTTCCGGCAGGTAAGTGTGCTCGGAGACGAATTCGGTGTCGTAGGCGACCACGCCGACTGAGCGAATGTGTTCGCACAGGTCGTCAAATTGACCCTGCTCGTCGATCAGCAATGTTTTTGTCGTCCCGGACATTCGTGGCCACTCCGTTGGGAGGTCATGGTACCGGCGCGGCGGTGGCTCGCAAGGGACGGAAAGCGTTGAAACTGCCTCTCAATTGTCGCACGCCACTGACTTTCCGGCGCTGAACCCTGTAGCCCGATCAACGCAGCCGCTAGCTTACCGCCGAATCCGGTCGACACGGGATTGGCCGGTCCACGTCTTCTGCATCACCTCGGCATTTCACAGGAGAACGCCGGCATGTTGCCTCGGCGCGAGTTGTTTCCGCACGTCATCGAAATGAATCACCAAGCTCGTCGGCGGCTAGGGTGCTGCGTCTATCTGGTCGGTGACACGCGCGAGTGGCTGCTGATCGACATCGGCTACGCCGACACCACCGACGAAATCGTCGAAATGATCCGCCAGATGGACTTCCCGCTGGCCAACTGCAAGACGCTGATCGCCACGCACGCCGACGTGGACCACATTCAGGGCTTGGCCCGTGCTCGCGAGTTGTTCCCGAACGCCGAGACGGTCGCACATCCCGAATGCCAGCAACTGCTCGCCCACGGTGACCGAGTCCGCACCTATGCCGAGGTCAGCGCCCAAGGCATTTCGATTGACCTGCCGACCATCACCATTGACCGAGCTATCAATGAGGGGGACACACTGACCGTTGGCGACCTGAAGTTGGAGGTCTGGCACACTCCCGGCCACACGCACAGTCAGTTGTCGTTCCGGCTGGGGAATCTCCTGTTCTCCGGCGACAACATTTATCGAGACGGCTGCGTTGGTCACATCGACGCCCATCACGGCAGCAACATTCCGGACTTCATCGCGTCACTGAAACGCATCCAATCCAGAGACATTGAATGGCTGTTACCGAGCCACGGCCCCGCGTTTCGCAAAGACGCGAAGCTGCTGCAAAAGGCGATCGACCGGCTCGACCAGTACCAGCACATGGCCGACTTCGGCACCTGCGCAATCGACTGGCCGCTGCTCGATGAATGGGAATCCGAGATCGTCAAAGGGATCGCGCCGAAGTAGCGTTGTTGCTCAACTCCGCGTTGAACGACGCAGATGCTTGCGTCGTCGCAGCCAACGCCGGATCGCTCGCCACCGAGCACCGAGACCACGCCGTCCGCGCATCACGTGCAGCATTCGGCCGACAGTCTTCTTGATCGCCGACAGCCTGGCTCGCGTCGCCTGATATAGCGGCATCGCTTTGATCGCGTCGTACAGGCGGCTGCGAGTCGCAATCAGCCAGTCGTGCAGCCGAGCAAACCAGCCGATCGTCATCAGTTTCGGTTTGCAGATCACATACGACCGCGCGACGATCGCCGTTCCCAGGATCTTCGCTCCCACAATCACACCCAGACCGATCAGCACATGCCCGTGAGTCATCAGCCACACGGCCGCCAGCTTGACAGGAAACAGAACCGCTCCCGGAATCAGGAACACCGCCATCGTCGGATATGGCGGCAGACGTTCGATGAATCGCTCAAACCACTTGATCAGCGGAAACTTTGCGACCCAGGCGGTCAGAACTTTGAGGTGCTCCCACAGCCACTCCTCGACCCACATCAGGAGCGCCGCGAGCACGATCAACGGCGGAGTCAGCAGTCGCTTCAACCAAAACATGAGCATCCCCGAACGACAGACTCCGCCGCCGACCATCGCCTGATCCGACTACTTGTTCTTGCGGTTCTTCGCCGCCTCTTGTTCGTCCGCGGACGCTTGGTCGAAGGCCGCCTTCTGATTCGGGGACAACAATCCCTCGAGTTTCACACGAAAATCGGCCACGACTCGCTCACGCATCTCGTTGCGGAGCCGTTCCTGAAGTTGATCGTCACCCTTCGACGCCACCAACTGCGGCTGAAACTCTTCGCTGACTGCTTTCGAGACTTCCAGATGGACCGCATTGATCCGATCGATCAGCGTTCGTTGGTCAGACGTGAGGATGTTGGAGACCTTGATCCGCAAACTTGTCTGAGCCTCGCTGACTAACTTGTGAGCCGCCTCGCGCTGAGCATCGGTCAAGTTCGGATCCTTGCGAGTCGCTGCACGGAGCGTTTCATTGTCGATCGTCTCGCGCCGAGCCGCATGAAGCTGCTCAATCTGTTGCGGCGACAAGAGCAACGTGGCATTCAGACCCGGTACGAACTGGTCAGAGAATTCCCGCTTAGGTGCCGACCAAAAAGGAAAATTCCCAATCGCCGGCTTCTTCTCGGCCGCCAAAGCGGTCGCTGCCAAAGCAAACACAACCGTCAGGGCCAAAGCTCGATTCATGAAAAACCCTCCGGAAAAAGTGATGGTACGGCTGATCATCACGTTACTTGGCAAAAGTCCCGAACGCTACCGCCGCTTGGCACGTTCAATCCAGGTTCATTCCAGCGGCTCAGCGACCGCGGTGCTGATCCCCGTCGTTCCTTAGCCATTTCTGCAGTAGAAGAGCCGCGGATGACTCCCCTCGCGAACGACGTGCGGGTATTCGGTCATTTTGCTCTTTCAGCCTTTGCCCGTCAGTGGCAACGCGAGGTTTTCGCCAGGAGCACCGCGTGTCCAAGTGGCGCCGTCGGAACTGGCGGCTTCGCAGCATCGTCAGCACCGACCACGCGCGGCAGCGACCAAGCCACCGCCAATCGCACAA
Organism: Planctomycetota bacterium; assembly: GCA_016872645.1. Classification (GTDB taxonomy): domain Bacteria; phylum Planctomycetota; class Planctomycetia; order Planctomycetales; family Planctomycetaceae; genus SXKJ01. Next base: position 82,163 of record VGZH01000003.1, read on the forward strand.
GAAAGTTTCGCCGAGAACTCGCAAGATCGATCATTTAATGGATTGCATTTTCTGATCGGGGATGAGGCATCGATCATAGACTCAGCGCGAAGACCGTCGCGTGATCGAGATGCAGCCGCAGGAGATACCGACCGGGAGGGAGCTGATCCAGCCGGCGCTCTTTCCAAGTCACGATGTGACGCAGTGAATCTCCTTCAATGGGGATCACGTCCTCCTTCGAGTAGCCACGTAATCGGTAGCCTTCTTCGGTGAGCAATTCGACTCGCACCGCACCGCCAGTCGCATCGGCGTTGAGTGTGATCTCTCGGCAGCCGCTCAGGTCGAGCGGTTTGAGCGTCACTTGGCCGATGTGCTCCAGCGGTTTCTTCAGCGTGACTTGAGCACTTTTCGCTACCGGTCGGATGCCGGAGAAGCGATCGCGCGGAATGCTGGCCACACCGACGCCGCTTCGTTCGCCCGGCTCAGACTTCACGCCGCCGATCGGCGATTGGTTATAGGCTCCGTAGTAGAACCGGATCTCGTCCGCCAGTACGACCGGCGTCGAATTTGTGAAGATCGAGTGGCTGTCGAACTGCCCCGATTCACTGCGAGCGAGAAATGGCTGGTCACGAAACGGTCGCTCCCAGCGGAGGCTGTCGCGGCTTCTCATCAGCTCGATTTCGATCGCTCCCTCCGCGCGGCGATTCAGAATCTGATTGAGATTGATGTAGCAGTTATTGTGCAGGAAGACTGGCGACGTGTGAAACTCGTACTCCGGGTTGTCGTGCTCATCCGGACCAAGTACCCATTGCGGCATCGACCACGTCACAAAGTCGCGGCTCTCGATCCGGCCAAGCCCGTGCTTCCAAGCGGCTCCGCCGTCCGGCGAGTCCATTCACATCTTGGCATAGATGACGAACATTCCGCGCGGCTCGTCCAAAAAGACATCGACAGCGGGTACATCCAGGTTTTGCGATACGGCTTGCCGGTTTGCGGAGTCTCGAAGTACGGACTCTCGTCTGCGAATCTCGGCTGTTGCCCGCGTCCACCGTATGACGTGCAATACAGCGGCGCGTCGGAATTTTTGGTCCAACGGATGCCGTCAGCCGAGAACGCGACGTGCAAACCCGCTTCCTCTCGGCCGTCCTTCATCGACCAGTCGTAGTACGCCATCTTGTACTTGTGAGCCGGATTCGGCTCGCGCGGATCGACCAACACCGAGTTGCAATACCGGTCGCCGTAGCCGCCATTGCCGATCAGCACGATGTTCGTTTTTGCGTGCTCTTTGAACGGAAACAGATCGAACTCAGGTTTGACGAAGTTCGCGCCGTCATCGGACTCGGCATAGCAGACAACGCATTCCAGCCGTTTGTCCCCGGCACGCTTGCCGGCGTAGGCCTGATACCAAAGCTGATATTTTCCGGTGGCGACGTCGCGATGGACACTGGTCCAGCCGATGGCGACTTCCCATGGCTTCGTTTGTGAGATCACCCCCTTCTCCGTCAGCCGCTTCGCCGGTTGGAGGACACGCTCGGTGCCGGAGCGGTGCAGCACGTCGTGATCGTCCACGAACATCAACGTCTGACCGCGAGTCGCTTTCGCCGACGAATTCGAATTCGACACAAATGGTTCGGACGAGGTGAAATCGTCCAGCCAGCTTGTCGGAATTCGAACGAAGTGCAATTCCGGTCGATACGTCTGCCCCGCGCGGGACAGCTCGTACAACAAACCGATCTGGCCGTCCGGCAACCATGCCAGGCATGAGTACTCCGTCGGTCCGGCATCAATCGGCTTCGCAATCGGCCATGACTGACCTTCATCGCGGCTCAATCGCAGAGTCAGATTGCGGCGTGTCGATCCGGGCGGGTTGCAGAAGAGCCAACGGCTTTGATCGTCCTGCGATGGCAGCGCAAACAGAGATGCTTGGCATCCCGGCTCCGGCAAGTTTCGATCGAGCTGCGGTTCGCTCCACGTCTGCCCTCCATCACGGCTGATCGCAACCGAACGGAAGCCCTGCTTTTTCGTGCCGCGCATGTTGAACACGACTGTTCCGTCACGCCGCTCGATCGCCTGACACTCGGCGGTGTTCTCACCGACGGTCTCGCCGAGCTTCCAGGTCGTGCCGTGATCGTCACTGAAGATCGCATGGCTGCGGTACATCCCCGAACCAGACTCCGTGTGATAGCTCGGAATCAGCAGCCGGCCATTTGCAAGTTGGATGCCAATCCCCGGACCAGTGCCGTACCAACCCCATTTCTCTTGCCGAGCGGTTGCCGAGATGTCGCGAGGCTCGGACCACGTCGCTCCGTCGTCGTCACTGCGAATGACCCACACGGTCGTTGGCCCGCTGCTCTGACCGGCGACAATTTGCGATTCAGTGAACTGCCCGGGGCTGCGCGTGAACGGCAACCAGATCGTGCCCGTCTCGCGATCCACGACCGGACACGGATTCCCCAGCGTGTCGTTGCCGAGATCGGCGATTGTCTGCAACGGCTGCCAAGTCCGTCCCGCATCGACGCTGCGCCGCAACACAAGGTCGATGTTTCCCGTCAGTCCACCCCCATCGACTCGCCCTTCGCAGATCGCCAACAACGTACCCTTCTTCGTCACCAGCAGCGAAGGGATGCGATACCGTTTGAACTGGCCGTCGTTGGAAACAAATAACGCTTGTGTCGAGCGCGCCGCTGACGACGACATGTCGCGCGGCGCAGCGGCAAGTTCGCCCCGGATCACGGCAAGCCACATCTCCGCCGCGCGACGCTGGCCGATGCCGCTGAAATGACGACGTGATTTCGCATCGCCACGGTTCTCGCCAGCCAGCGTGTCGGTGTCGGGACCGGGTCGGAAGCCAGGGAGTTTGACGAGTTCGTCGATCGCGCCGCGGATACGGGCTTCGCCGGTCGGATCGTTGTAGACGGTCGGATGCAGCGTCGATTTCGCCAACAGCCACGGCGGCTCGAAGCCCCACGCTTTCGCGGCGGTCTCGCGGATCGACTTGAGATTCTCAACGTACTTCGCCACCGTCGTCTTCGCGATGACGTCGGACTCCCCTTGCTGCCAAAGGACCGCGCGGAAGCGGCCGAGCGTTTTCCCGGTCTTCACGAGTCGCGCATGTAGTTGGCCGTCTGGCATCCATTGGTGTGACGAGGTTCCTCCGACTGCGACGTTCGCGAACCCAATCGGCACGCGCAACTCCTTCGCCAACGCATCTCCCAACGGCGGCCAGATCGAACCACCGTCACTGCCATCCGACGTCGGCTGCGGATCGTGCGCGATTCCCCAAGTCCCCTTCACCGAATCAAACGCGACGACTCGGCCGTGAGGCTCTGCAACTTTGAATCGCTCGTCGTTGCAGTTGGTCGCGTAGGACTGACCGGCCACAACGAACAGTTCGCCGACTCCGATCGGTTCGACTGTGCTGAACATGACCGAGTCAGTGCTGACTCGGCCGCGCACCTCAAGGCGATACCAACCTCCCGCCGCGACGCGCACGGTCGACTCAAAGGCCGAGTCCTGCACTTTGACATCAAGCTTCGCCCAATCGGTGCCGCGACCAGCCGCTCCTTCCAGAGTCACGACGCGAAACTCCCACATAGCCCGTTCCGCACCATTGGGGACTTCACCGCGTACGCGGATTTCAGCATTTCCCGCAGCAGGTTCGGTCCCCGTGCGTTGTACGACTTGATGCGGCATCGGAGAGGTCAGCTTGAGCACCGTCACTTCGGAGGCCTCGGCGACAAATCCGTGCAGGCATATCGTCGCTGCCGACAGCCACAACAGAGCCATCGAAAATATTGAACGATGTTCGAGTGAATCTCTCTGGACTCCGTTCAACGCCGACGGGTTACGACAAACTTGCTGCGCTTGCTTGATCATCTTTGCTTCCACTCGTGACTGGCGAACGTACCGTAGTCTCACCGGGACGGGCATGTTATCCGTCTTTTTCGTTTGTGCATGGGACACCAACGACAGTTGCCCCAAGGCCAACGTCGATTGGCTTCCCAAGTCTGAGCGACCGGACGTGGGCGACGGGTCTCCAGGGTGGGTTCTGTGGATCGTGTCGTTGGTACGGCGCTGGGCCGGCACGTCCGCCGGTCGTTCGCAACACAATCCCACCGATCCGTGCGACAGGCGTGCTAGCGTTGAGCGGCAAGGACGGCAGGATGGCACTCATCCGCGAGTCGAGCAGGCGCGGCACAGGGCGGAGGATGCTCGCAATGCCGATCTCATGCGGCTTCGGCGCGTCGAGACTGTCCGGCCAAGAAGCGAGTCACAGTAAAAAATTCGAGACGAATCACTTGCTTCTCAGAGAAGTGTGTTGCCGATCCTTTTGGGGCTTCCGACAGACAAAGGATGAAACGAACGCGACGAATGGATTCGTGAGCGTCTGAAAGCCAACACCATGTCGTTCCGACCGACGACCCTTGCCGTTGCTACCACCGGCCTGATCGCCGCGGCGGGACTTATTGGCTGTCAGGTGCCACGAACCTTGAGATCGTTCGAATCGCGATCCTTGCCATGGCAGCGGGTGCCTGATCCGCGTCCGCGTCGCGAACAGGATCAAGGGGAATTCGAAACCTACGTCCCAAAAACCGAGATCGTTCCAAACAATAATCCCAAACAGGCGCTTCCGGATCAGTCACAATTGCGGCTGCCACCCGAACCAACGACTTCACCTGATCCGGCCGCCGACATCCGCCCGATTCCCGTTCCTCCAGCAGCGGAGCTCGAAGAACCACAAGCTCGTCGTTGGAAACCATCGCCACCACACCGACCGTCCACACAAGGGCCACAATACGCCAGTCAGAGCGAAACCTCGTTGGAGGAATTCAATTTGCCTCCGGCGCGAGTCACCTACAACACTGAATCCACAACGGATGAGCCAACGATCGCAACAGACCCTGAGCATCAAAGTACTTCACCACCAAGCCTGTTTCGCCCGGCAGGGGCTGCCAAGAAAATAATTGACACCATGAAACGCACACTGGCTCGGTAGTGATTTCAAAAACATTGATCACCATCACGAAGTTTCGAGGACCACAATCGCTCCGGAGTTGATTCATCGAGTCTTTTCCAAGTGTCCTTGGGGCTGGGAGGGTTGAGGCGTTGCTGGGAGCTTGCTCCCGCCGCTTCAACCCTTCTTTTTTTGACCCGACGATGACTCCCAGTCACTCTTGCTCACTCGACTTCACTTCGATTGGCTCCAAGAACCAGCCGGATCGCATCACGATCGCGGGCTTCAACTCGGGGAATTTCTCGCCCATCATTTCCTGAAGCGCCCAACGAATCTGCAGATTCATCGTCTCTGGCGGCCCCTTGCCGAAGAGAAATTTCTGAGTTGGTTCCGCCTGAGTCCGCGTCTTCATCCGAGCCATCGACACCACACTCATGGTTTTCACGGATTCTAATTCGGGAGGAAAGAGCGAGGGGTCCGTCAGTCGCCCGAACAGCAACTTGGCCAATTCTTCATCCGGTTGCCCCGCGTGCAAATGCCCGAGCGCCCAGATCGCCGTCGTGCGCGACATTAGACCCATTGTCATATCTTTCGGGATGTAACGCCTGAGCAACTCTTCGGCCGGAGCGTACTTCATCAATCCCAGTGCTTCGAACAACAGCCCAACCTGTATATCGAGCGACGGGCGCGGCGTATCTTTCTTCCGGAATTCAGTCTGTCGAAGCGCCTTGTCGAGAATTGCCGGGAGCGACTCCGGCACCGCGAGTTTACGCAATCCCCAAGCCGCAGAAATCAGCACTTCATCCCGCGGAGCCTCCAGCAACTCCACCAATCGACCCGCAGCCGGCTTGTGATCGAGTGCCGCCAGCAGCAGGGCTGCTTGCTCCTGACCGCGCCAATCGTCGTTGGCCAACACGGCACTGGTTGCTTCTCGGATCGTTCCGTCGAGTTCCTCTGTCCGCGACAGACGAAACAAAGACTCGCGCACCATCGCACGCAAGCCTGAGTGCGGATCATTGAGCATTCGAGCCAGCGTGACGACTCGTTCCGGAGTGGGTCGAGCCACAAATGCCAATGCTCCTTGTCGGCGGACGTTCGAGTCATCATTCCGCATCGCCTGTTCGGCGATCGGCAGCACCAGACTCGGATCATTCGCATTCAGACTGACCAATGCCGCAGCCGCGACGCTTGGCTCGGAGTCTTGCGCGAGTTGCAACAACGCAGCTTGCGCCGCATCGCTGCGATGCCGGTCAAGAAGGGCCACTTGACACAGACGATCAAAGATCGAGGCCGACCCCTTGTTCCCGAAGCGCCGAGCCTCCTCTTCCAGGCCTGAATCCTTCAAGGCACCAACGGCTCGAACCGCCTCCAATCGAGCCGCCGCCGGACGCTGTGGATCATGTGCGATCACCAAGAGCGACTCGACGCAGGCCCTATCATCGGATTCACGGAGTGAGCGAATCGCCAGAATGAGATCAAGCCGTCGAGTGCCCGGGGTCGTCAATCGCTTCCGCCAGACTTTGCGGGCCGGCTCGAATTTCCATTTCGCCAATGCTGGCTCAATTAGCTGCCGCAAGTCGCTTCCCTGCCGTTGCGACGCCTCGAACAAGACAGAGGCGGCATCCTTTGCGTCCAAAACAATGAGCGCTCGCGCCGCTGCGAAACGAGCCGCGGAATGCGACCCTTCGGCAGACACAATCTTCGTCAGAGCCGGCTTCGCATTTTCGATGTCAGGAAGATCCAAAGCGTGGACCTCGGCGATCGTTTCCGCCGCCATCCGCTGCATCTCAGCTTCCGGCCGAGCCAGCGCATTCAACCACAACGGCAGTACATTCTCCGGAAAGATCATGATCGGATCCGGTGCTCTCACATCGGGATCACGATCCATCGCGAATTCAACGCGAATCTCGCCGTGCGCTTTGCCGACGGAGAGGCAACACACCATTAGCCAACAAATCATTGCACGCATCGCAGACTCCCCAATGCTCACGCTACTGTGGACGCGAAATCCGCCGAGTCTGAACGACCAAAACCAACAGACATGTCGCTGATCCGATTCCCAGAAACCACCAGTTGCCGGGAATCAGTTGATAGTCTCGAAATCCCGATAATCGGATCACCGACAGCGCCGCCGCGACCGGATTGATCAACAACGCCTTTTCGACCGTGTCGTGACCGAAGGGCGCATCGCGTCCCAACCAGACCAGCAGCGGCGCGCCGCAAATCGCCAACAACGCCGCATACGAAGCGGCCGTCGCTGGAGCCGTTCGTCGAAACAGGCTGCCGATCGCCGCGCTCAGCAACATGGCAAAGCCCGCCGTCGCCAGCAGGCAAATCACCACACGCTGCACCTGCAACTTCAAGCCCGGTTCGATGTAAACCATCACAAGGTATCCCGGCAACGTCGCGCACAGCACCAGCAACAACGGCAGCAGCACGCTCAACAGCTTGCCCCACAGAATTCGAGATACGGACATCGACGTCATCTGCAACAGAGGCCATCCTCCGCTTTCTCGTTCGGTGCTAATCAAACCCGAGGCCAAGCTCGGAGTGATCAGCACCAACAGCGCGACTTGCATCAGCACCATGATCCCACCAATCGTGTCGACACCCCAATCGACGGTGCCAGTCACCGTGGCATACGTCAGTCCTAACGACAGCACGGCACAAATCGCGATCAACCTCAGCAGCCAATGCAATCGTCCGAACCGTCGACATCGAAATTCCTTGACCATCACCGGATTGACAAATGGGCCAATCGCCCACGATCGCCGCTGTGGATCGACCAAAAACACAAGTCGCCGAATCAATTGAGTTCCAAAGTCTTGATCATTGCTGATCACTCCCGCATCTCGGGCCTGATCGAAAATTGTGTGGTTCAGCCGGCTGACAGTCCACAAAAAATAGATCGCAGTCAGTACCAGCGAGATGCACGCGAACCGTCCCGATACGTCCGTGGTCGAAACCAGACCCACAGCTCCGACGTCACCCGTTCCGGTCAACGACATCAACGAGGCGAATGGAGACGCACACCGCAGCCAATCTCCCACCTCTGCCAAATACGATTCCGTCCCCTGCAAGAATTGATACGGACCGAGAGTCAACACACTCGACAACAACACGAACCCATAAGTCCAACGGACGGCCGCGTCGGTTGTCGTCGTGTAAGTGCTCACCAGCAACCCCAGCGCCGAGAGTTGCAACACGACCAGCACCAACAAGGAATACAGCCCCAACAGATTCTCTCGCAAAGAGATGCCCCCCAGCGCGTAACACGCCGATGCGGCTGGCAAACTCAACACCAGCATCAGGCCCGCCAGACCGAGCACTCCCAACAGCTTGCCCAGAACAATCCGCAACGATCCAAGCGGCGTGTTCAACAGCAATGCCAGTGTCCCCGAATTTCTTTCGCGCACGATGCTCGTCGCCGGGAATACCGGTAACAGCAACAACAACACTGACAGCAGCCCGTAACCGAACAGTCGAAAGACTTCCTGAGATCGAGTTCCCGACAACGCCATGCGCGGATCCGTCGGCCAACGAATGATGACCAGCAGCGCAAATCCCGCCGCCAATCCACACTGCAAAAACAACATTCGTTTCTGCCGCAAAGCCCCAATGAGTTCTCGCTGCACCAGTGGATTAACCATGAGCGACTCCTCCAGCAGCAGCGACTGTGGAGGCCGATTGAACGGGATTGCTCGGCTCAACCGGACGAGCAAACGACAGGAACGCTTCTTCCAGATCTGTCTGCAATTCACGGAATTGAGTGACTCGGATCCCACCTCGCACCAAATCGGTTAAGAGATCACCCAATTGACCTTCGGACAACGCGGTCCGAAATCGGATCGACGATTCCTCGGGCGACGGAATCACTTCAGCATCAGTTTCAATCGCTCGGCGAATGATTTCCGAGGCGGCGGCGATCTTCTCCGCCGAGTTCAATTGAGCCTCGATCATCCGCCGTTGCGTGACCATGCGACCGATCTCCTCGATCGTGCCGAACGCCCGCAGCTTGCCATGCGTGAGAATCGCGATGTGATCACAGATGCGAGAAAGCTCTGACAAAATGTGACTCGTGACTATCAATGTTTTGCCAAGCTTTGCCAATCGAATCAACAAATCACGCATCTCGATGCGAGCCTGCGGATCAAGCCCATTTGCCGGCTCATCGAGAATCAAAACCTGTGGATCGTGCAGCAACGTTCGAGCGACTCCAACTCGCTGCTGCATCCCGTGACTCAGGCTTTCGACAAATCGGTCGCGCATGTACGTCGTACCGGTCGTTTCCATGACCTCGTCGATCCGAGCGATCCTTTTTTGACGCGAGATTCCGAATGCAGCTCCGAAGAAATCGAGATACTCGCGGACCCGCATGTTGTCGTATGAACCGAAGCGATCGGGCATGTAGCCCACCAGATGTTTGATGCGCCGCGCATCGGCGACGCAATCCGCATCGCCGATCCGGGCTGTACCGCTCGTGGGACGAGCCAGCCCCACCAGAATCTTGATGGCGGTTGTCTTGCCCGCTCCGTTGGGGCCGATCAGGCCAAGAATCTGCCCGGCCTTCAATGTCAGTGACAAATCCTCGAGCGCCGTGAAGTTGCCGTACCGCTTCGTCAGATGCTCAATCACGACTACGGGCTTATCAGAACTCATGCATTCTTCCTTTCCGGTCGTCAATTTGTCTCGGTCGTCCTGACGTGCAGTTCCAGAGCGAGTGATTCGATCTGCCAGTAACTGACCTTGGAGTCCGAGTCAGGTAGCGATGTCGCTTGTTCGAGTGGCTTCGATTCACCGCCAGAGATTCGCAGTAGCAAACCGCCATCTGTGGTCACGGATAACAAATCGGGATCGGTCAGTTCCCAGGTCAATGTTCCCACGGGATCTTTCCAAGTCTGAATCGAAACAATTTCGTTGCCGTTTGGTCTCTGGCCGGCAAGTTCTAATCGACCAACTGGTCCGGTCACTTGGATCACCAGCCGCCCGCGCCGCACTGCGACTGGCAGCAACTGGCGGGGAATCTGAAATCTCAACCAAGTGTTCGCCGAAGACGACCTTTGTTGCCACTCACGACGCCGGTAGTCCCACAAGCCGGTCAATCCGATGTCGTCAGGTCCGATGACTTCGCGGTAAGGCAGCAACGGCGCCGCGAGCGATACGTCGGTTCCCGTCGGTGGTCGCTCGAGTTTCAGCGGCACTGCGACCAACGCTGACCCCAGACTCTGACGGTTCCGCTCAAACTGTAATCCAAGATCCCACGGCTTGGACCAGAACAGCAACTGCGGCTCTTCCGGATAATCGCGCCGCTGCGGATCGTCCAAGAGTTGCATCAGGGTTCGCTGTCGCCGATGTTGTTCATCGCTCAACAGGTCTGCTGCTAGAAACTGCTCAGCCGTGAACACGGCATTGGTGCGGGCCACAAAAGTTCCGTCGTCGCGAAGGTCCACTCCGATACGGCCCGTACGAGTCGCCAGAATCGCGTCCGTTGGTTCATGCGCGGCTGCTGCATGCAGTCGTCCCGAAAGCCCCTCCGGGCCGAACGTCGCTTGAGCCTCTATCCGTTCGGGCAGCGTCGCTGATTGCAGCAGCGTCGCGTTCATCAGACCGGCGGTCTTTGGCAAATGCTCCCATTGCCACTCATCGAAATCAGTCCACACCATCCGTCGCGTCTTGCCTGACAACCCTGTCATGTCCGGCATCAGCCAACCACCACCCTTTGAACCGGCCGTCATAATTCCCGCATCGGGAGAAAACAAACCCGCGACACCTTCGACTCGGACGTCGTCCGTTTCCGGGACAGCACGCACAAATTGCACGCGTGCCACCGCGGCCGGAATCGACTGACGTTGAACCCACCCCAACCAAACCAGAATGATGCTCACCAAAAGAGCCATTGCCGGACTAAGGAATCCCAAAACTTCTAATCGACTTCGCCGCCAAAGCCAGAACCCCAATGCGCCGAGCACAGCACTGAAACCCAACAACAAGCCAATCACCTGCCAGCGTGCAGGAATCGAATACCCAACGTACTCTTGAACCAGTGATTCAAGAGTTGCCTGGGCTAATCGCGGTTCCGATCGTGCTCGAAAGAACTCCGACGCGATCTCCTGCATCGGTCCCAACGAAACAAACGGAGACTGCCACACCGGCTCCTCAGATTCTGTTGCAGTGGCCACCTCTGGAAGCGATCCGTTGCGTCCCGCTGGCTGTAGATTTTTCGAACCTACTCTCGTCCCCGCAACATAGTCATCGGACGTGCGTTCCCGCATCCAGCCTTTGGGAGCCAGAGTGGTGACCAGCAATCGTCCCTCGCCGCACGACTTCCAAAATGCCGCCGGCCAGCCATCAATCCTGCAGGCGACTTCGACCTCTGATGCCAACACTCGCACGAACTCGACCGGTTGTTCGTGTTCGTGAATCTCTCGCGCAACGCTGCCATTCGGAGCCTTGACTTCCAGTCGCACTGTTGTCAGGCCGACTCGATCAATGACTTGACACAACGACTCGTCTCCGAGCAGTCGCTCCAAGACCAACGGATCGACCCGATCCAGCATCACCCACAAACGACCTCCGCCAAACAGCCACCGACGAATCGCTACCAACCCCGCCCCATCGTCGATGAAACGACTGTCGGCGATGACCAGTTGATCCAGCGACTGCAAACACTCTTCTCCAGCCGGCAGCAACCGATCCGCCAAGTACGCCACCTTTCCGTGGCGAATCACTGAAGACTGCGAGCTCAGGATTAAATCCATCGGAGCCGATGAATCCACTGCCTCAGGCTCACCCAAATGGTCGATCAATCCGACCACAAGTTTGCCTTCATCCGCCCGCAACATGCCGTCGAGCTGCAGAGCACCGGTTTCACTGCGGATGAGAACCTCGCGCTGCTGTGCCATGTCCATGAACAGGGTCCGGAAATCAAATCGCTGCGGCCCTGCGGAAGATTTGGCGGGCACCAAAATCGGATGCCACGTCTGCAAACGTGACATGGCCGGAATGCAAACCCGCCGACCGTATTGCAAAGTTGGCTCGTCCTCGAAGTACGACGCTGCCAAAACTTCCATTGGCTCCGAAGTCGGATTCGACAGGTTAATCCGCAACAATCCCCATCGGCCGGGAACGTAGGCGTTAGTTCCTCCCAGGGAAACGTGTGCACTCAACCTGCCAACTTGATCCTTGTTCTCATCGCCTCTCGCGACATGTGCCGGCAAGAAAACCAGGATCGCGGTGAGCAGACTCATCCAACCAAGTGAACACTGGCGCGGCTCAAATCGGCTGCGGATATGCATGGAGTTCTCAAAACGCTCGGCAAGTATTGGCATCGACCAAACACATCGACCAGCCAGTCTATACGGAGTCTGACAATCCAACCACAAAGGCCGACAACAATTCACGGAATCATTGTTACAGCCACCCAACCGCCGACGTCCAGACAACGACCTGGCAAACGATTGGTTAGCGTGCCACGGAACGGACCGCACGCAAATCGGCACCGTTGACTTCCTCAACCGACGAGCCATCCGCCCCGACGCTGCCTTCGGCGGCAAGCTTGTCCAGGTAGCTGCGAAGATACTCCACCGTCTCGTCCACGGTGTCGGCCTGAATAAGCATCAACTCTCCGGGGTGTTGAGTAGAGAGGGCACGCTCAACGGCTTTCACCGCGCCAGAGATTTCCTCAATCTGCTGCGCACGGCGAGACTCGACGGACTCGATGCCTTGCCGGATAAGTCGAATGATTTCACCCGGAGCACGCCCTCGGAGATAGTGGTCCTCGTAGACAATCACTCGATCAAACGCTTCACCTAAGAGCTGACCTTGACGGTGCATGTCACAATCGCGGCGGTCACCAGCGGTTGAGTACACACACGTTCGCCGCGTGTGGGGATAATTCTTCAAAGCGTCGATTAACGCCAACAGCGCGGAACTATTGTGACCGTAATCAACAATGACCGTGCCGCCCCGAATCTTCAAAACATTGAAGCGGCCAGGACTGGCTTCGAGGTTTGCGGCAAACGAATCAACGCGGTCGCGGATGACATCTAAACTGATTCCCAAGCCCCACGCGGCCGCAATCGCGCACAGCGAATTCTCGACTTGAAAACCAATCTTCCCGGAGTGTGTCAGCGGGATGCGGTCGAGTGAGACCAACGGTTCTTCACGCAGACCTTCAGCCAACACGACGTGATGCTCTTTGATGAAGATCGCTCGCCCGCCTTTCGCTCGATGTTCCAGAACCACCGAATTCTGACCGTCGATCGCGAAGAAAATCACCTTGCCTTTGCACTTCTGACCCATTTCGACTGTGTAGGGATCGGTCGCGTTGAGCACCGCGTAGCCGGTTGGCGGGACGACATCAACGATCACTCGTTTGACCTGCGCCAACTTGTCGAGCGTTTCGATGTCTCCCAAACCCAGATGGTCTCCTTCGCCGATGTTGGTCACAACGGCGACATCGCATTTATCGAAGCCCAACCCGGCCCGCAGGATTCCACCGCGAGCGGTCTCCAGCACTGCCATTTCGACTTCGGGATTGAGCAGCACGTTGCGAGCGCTCTGCGGACCGGCACAATCCTCGTTGTCAATCCGCCGGTCGTCGATGTAGATGCCGTCGGTACAGGTGTGAGCGACCGTCTTGCCGGTTCCCTTCAAAATGTGAGCCGTGAAGCGCGTGGTCGTTGTTTTGCCGTTCACGCCCGAGACCGCGACGATCGGAATACGGCCGTTTTCCCCTTCGGGGAAGAGTGTGCCGATGATCGCCTCGCCAACGGGACGAGGCTGTCCGGAACTCGGCGCGAGGTGCATTCGCAATCCGGGAGCGGCGTTGACTTCCACCACCGCGCCGGTCCCCGGTTCACACGGCTGAGCGATGTCGATGGCAACGACGTCGATCCCTGCGACGTCCAAGCCAACCATGCGAGCCGCCTCGATCGCGCGAGCTCGCCATTCGGGATGAACTTTGTCGGTGACATCGACCGCCGTGCCACCGGTGCTGAGATTCGCGTTGCGGCGAATGAACACTCGCTGTCCAGCCGGCGGAACAGAGTTCGAATCGAAGCCTTGCTCCTTGAGCACCACCTCTGCGGCATCATTCACGTGAATCTTGCTGAGCACTGTGCCATGATGCTCGCCGCGCCGCGGGTCTTGATTGACGATGTCGATCAATTGTTGAATCGTGTGTAGCCCGTCGCCAATGACATTGGCAGGCTCTCGCCGAGCCGCTGCGATCAACTCGCCACCGATTACCAGCAGTCGATAATCGCAGCCGGGAATGTACTTCTCGACAATCACAGACGAGCTTTCGTCATAGGCAATCTCGTAGGCTCGCACGACTTGCTCTTTGGTCGTGAGATTCGTTGTCACGCCTCGGCCTTGATTGCCATCTTGGGGTTTGACGACAACAGGAACGCCGATTTCTTCTGCCGCTTCCCAGGCATCGTTCGCTGATTCGACCGGTCGGCCCTCGGGAACTGGGACACCGATTCCAGACAGCAGGTCCCGCGTCAAATTCTTGTCTTGCGCGATCGTTTCGGCGATTGCGGTTGTGCGATCGGTCTCGGACGCGAGGATGCGACGTTGCTTCGCACCGAACCCGAATTGAATCAGGCTTCCTTTGTTGAGCCGTCGATACGGAATGCCTCGCGCGGTCGCGGCGTTGACGATCGCCTTCGTGCTGGGACCGAGACCGATGTCCTGAGCCAGTTCCTTGAGCTTTTCGACGGCAGCCGCCACGTCGAAAGGCTGGCCATGAATGGCGGCGAGGATCAAATCGCGAGCGATCTTGATCGTCTCGCGGCAGACGTCTTCTTCGATGTACTCGATCGCAACCTTGTAGACGCCGTCCTCATTGCTCTCGCGTGCGCGGCCGAAGCCGACGACGTGTCCGGCCAGTGTCTGCAATTCGATCGAAAGATGCTCAAGAATATGAGCCAGATAAGTGCCGCGACGCAGACGTTGAAAAAAGCCGCCGCGCTCTCCGACACTGCAACGATGCTCGATCATCGTGGGCAGCCAAGTTATCAACCGGTCATTAAAGCCGGGGATCTCTTCGGAGGATTTGTCTTTGAACTCGCCCAGGTCCACCCAGACTTCCAAGACCGGAAAATTCGCCCAAACGTTCGGACCACGAAGTGCCTGAACTTTTCTGAATTCCATGATTCCTACGCTCGGCCTCGTCAATGAGGCCATGTTGTTGAGAAAACGGACGGCGGGAGGCGGGAAGGCAGGCTTTTTGTCCCGCGATCAGATTCGAAACAAGACTGTGTGTCTCCGGCCGTGAGGCAGGAAGCGTTAAATCTGATCGTGGGCCGGTTTGCAGATCACTCTATCGGCAGGCAGACGGCAAAGCTTGCTGGGATCGCGTTGAGTCTGCGCTGGGAATCAGCCGGCGGAGTTCTTCCTGAATACCGTAGGCTTTCTCGGGTTTTACCGGACGTTGCGCGACGCCCTGCAAAGTCAATATGCCACGAGCACAACTCGCGGCGGAATCCATTCGAGGGACTGACTCCTTTCAAACGAGTAACAATCGTCGTGGAGGATTCGCCCGAACAGCGCCGGCCCAAATGACGAAACTTCGCTGTGGCCAATCAGCCCAACCGAGTTCGCAAGTTTCCAGCCATCGGGAAGTTTTGAGGGGAAGCTGCGAGTTCCGGTCGGACTCGCACAGGCAGGTCATGACGAGCGAGCGAATTGCTCTGGCGGGACGAGACCTTTCAAAGCCAACCTCACGGCGTCTCTGCCACAAGGTTTGGCGGATAGTACGGCGGCGAGCCACCTTGCTCCCGACGTCATCGGACGGGGAATGATTAAATCAACCCTGCGTGGAAATTTGCAATCCCCTTCATCGAGATTCTGAGCCGGAAGTGCCGGAAATCAGACCCGGCGGTTGACAAAGTCCACCCGACCGGGAAAAAGGCTGTCCGCGTGGCCGACGCGCCTCGTGTCGGTCGGGTGCAACCCGCATCCGCCCCGAAAACCCCGGAGATTCCGCATGAAACCGTTGCGCCGAGCCGTCGCCTGCCATTGCCTTCCGCAGCCAGTCCGCCGGGCCATCCATGCCGCCGTCGAACTGGGGGCAACCGGGATTCAGTTCGACGCCCGACAGGAACTCCGGCCAACCGACCTTTCGGACAGCGGCCGCCGACAACTCCGACACGACCTGGAAATCGAGGGGCTGACGATCTCTTCGCTGGCCTTTCCGACTCGCCGCAGTCTGTACGACCCCCAACAAATCGAGGCTCGCATTTCGGGCCTGAAGCAAACGCTGGAGTTCGCCTACCAACTGCAGGTTCCGATTGTTGTCGCTCGCGTCGGAGCGATCCCGACCGACAAGGATTCGGAAGAGTACAAGCTGTTGGTCAACGTGCTCAGCGACGTCGCTCGGCACAGCAATCGAGTCGGCACAACGCTGGCAATCACTCCGACACGCGATTCGGCCACCGATCTGAAGGAGTTGATTTCCAACATCACGGAAGGACTGGTCGGCATCAACTTCGACCCTGCGGTGTTTGCGATGTGCGGTCAAGACGCCATCTCCGCGTACCGCGAGTTGCACCAACACGTCCTGCACGTCACCGCGCGCGACGGTGTGCGAGACATCGACGGCTCCGGCCAGGAGGTCGTCCTCGGCCGTGGCGATGTCGATTGGCCAGAACTGATCGTACTGCTCACCGAAGCCGAGTATCACGGCTGGCTCACAGTCGATCGCAACAACAGCAAAGACGCGACTCGCGACGCCGTACAAGCGCTGGCCTATTTGAAGAAAGTCAGTCACGGCGAGTAGGTCAGCCTTTCCAGGCTGACCCGATCAACCATCGACACAATTTGCCAATTCGGGTCAGGCTGGAAAGCCTGCTTTACTCGTCTTGGATCGAAAATTCTTCCTTCAACGACTGCGACAACTTCAGCACATACTCGCCATACTGCTGATCCAATTCAGCGAAGTTCGAGCTGGTGAGGACCTCCAGCGCCATCGGACGCTTGCCCGTCTCGGCTTGCTTGTAAATCTGCCGCAGATGCTCGATCAGATCATCGCGATAGCGGCCCCCTTCGTAGTGCATGAAGAAGTGCACAAGCCCAGACGCTTGGCTGTAGTTGTTCGTGATCTGCGGATGCCGTTGAAAGGCCTCCTTGCCCATTGCGGTAAATTCGGCAAGCGGCAGGTAATAGCCATCCTTCAGTTTGCGGAAACGGGCCGCTTCGAACCGCAAGCTTCGAGGGTCGCCGAGACTGACTTCCCCATCCGCAACGCGGAATGACTCGATGTAGCAGGCGATCCCTTCGATCAGCCAGAAGTTCTCGTCGCGAGCGATCACAGGGCTGGGCTTGAGATGTGCCGCCAGCAATTGGTGCGTCGCCTCGTGGTACAGCGTCGGCTCGGCCGGTTCCATCGGGTTGTGGAAGCTGTAAACCACGAGATCGTCCGTGTCGTACAAGCCGTTTGTGATCGTGATCTGCTGCCCGTATTTCTTGTGCAGCTTGGCGATGTACTCGTCGCGTGAGCGAAAGAAGTGAATATGAAAAGGCTTCAGGTCTCGAGCGGCGGTGGCCGGTTTTTCGAACAACAGTTGCAGCCGCTTCGAATCGTTGAAGAAGCCAGCAAAAATCTGCTCAAAGAAGCGATGAAACTCCTCCAACGAGGACGCCAGTGCAACGCCGTGCTCCAAGCTGAAGTTCGTCTTGAGCAGATAATGCTCGGTGCGGATCTCCCAAGGATTGCTGAAGCCACTGCGAAGCTGCGCGTCACGTTCGGCCGTGACCCACCGCACACCGTTACGCCGCTCCCCGTTTTCGTAGCGAGCGACATGTGACTCCGGCAGCCAGCCCCACTGTGCCGTCCAGACCTCTTTATTCCTGAGCTTCTTCGCCTCGAACGGCGAGACCCATTCGTCCTTGTACCGCTCGTATCCCAACAGACGCCGAGCGCGGACGTGATCCGAATC
Organism: Planctomycetota bacterium; assembly: GCA_016872645.1. Taxonomy (GTDB): domain Bacteria; phylum Planctomycetota; class Planctomycetia; order Planctomycetales; family Planctomycetaceae; genus SXKJ01. Next base: position 100,040 of record VGZH01000003.1, read on the forward strand.
GTGGAACGCGACTTCGCGAATCAGTTGGAAGGCGTAGCTGGGGAGTCCCGCTTTCACCGCCTGGGAGGCGAGCTTGTCTAATTCGATCGAGTAGGCTTTCCGAAACGTCCGCAGTTCTACCTGCCACGAGAACTCTCCCGCCGCTGGAGCCGGAATCTGCGGCTGCATTTGTCGGGGGAGCGGTTCAAACCGCAACACATCGGGATCGACCGGAGCGGCCAGCCGTCGGACTCTCGCCGCGATCTCCTTCAGTTCATGCGTTTCACAAGTTTGAGCCACTCGCTCTAAATCGTCGGCGAAGAGCTTGTGAGCCTCCCGATGTTGAGCCTGCAAGTTCGCGAGCGCACGCTCCGCCTTTGTCACCTTGGACGGCTGTGCCGTCAGCGACTGAGGCATGACAGCGAACAACACGAGCATCAAGCAAGCCGCCAATGGCGAAGCGTGACGTCGAGATTTGTTATGCAAACCGAGCATGGCAATTAATCGTGGACGCCTGGCTACGGAAAACGGGACACGGACTATGCCATAAATCGAAATCTGAGGCGATGTGAATTCTGGTTTCACTTCAATCGATTCGATGCCCGTCGCTTCGCCTGCTCGAACAGGTCGGCCGCAGAGACGGTTGTCTTCGGGGTCGTCGTCACTTTCGGCGGCACCGTGCTCTTCGGGACCGCTGAGGCCGCCGTAGTCGCCGGTGTGACCACGACTCGGCGACGGACTGGCTTGGGACGTAGACTCTGCCACCATGACGGCTTCGTTTCGACCGCGCGCGGAATGTCGGAGGTCCATTCAGCGGCAACTGCCGCAGGACGCCACCACGGGAATGTTTCCCACCACGACAGCCGACGCCCGGCGATCTCCAGCATCAGCACAATCAGGCTGAGCAAAAACAGCAGCGGCAGAAGCGAGCGAGTCTGCACACTACGCGGCGGATCGTCGAGCACGGAAAGGATGTCGGTTCGCTCGCGACCATTCGAAAGCTTCGCGATGTCCGACAACAACTCTCGGCCGGAAGGCAAGCCCTGTCGCGGCGTGAATTCCGGCGAGTACGGCAGCGTCACTGTCGGCCCACGCATGAACTCGCGCGAGTTCTTCCCCGCCGCGCGGACCAGCGTGCGATATGTCCCGGTTTGTTCCAAACGGAACCGAGCCTGCAACGAGTTCGGACCAGTCCACACGAAATCCGGTGTCGTCGGTTGCGTCCGTTCGTCGCCCGGAGGGATGACAAACAACGTCGGCGTGTCCGAGCGATGCCTGTCACCCCGATCGGGATCAAGCTCAATGTTGACGACCGCCTCTTGTCCCTCTTGCTGCATCGCCATGAAGACGTCGTCCGGCGACGCGCTGTTGAGTAACCAGCGAGTCTGCGTCACGAGAAAGTCCGCGTAGCTGTCCCACGAGGCGAAGGGCCCGGAGTGCGGCCCATCGACTTCCAGCGACAGCGCGGCAACTCGTCCGAGTCCGCGATACCAGAACGCCAGCCACGGGGCGTTATATTCGTCGGTCGAGACCACGGCCCCGGTCGCCTCCGGCTTCAAGTAGCTGAGGTTGTAGCCCATCGTCGGCGGAAACAGACCGCGACCGAGTTCCCCCATCAGCCGCGCATCAGGCAGCAGCTTGCCGGGGATACCGTCGGCCGGATGAAGCTCCGGATCGTGCTTGATGAATGTGTTCCGAGCGATGCTCATCGTGTCCTGCGTGAACAGTCGCGGCAGTTCTTCGGGGTCTTCCGAGAACATGATGTTGCCGCCGCCAAGCTTCGCGATGTCCTTCAGCAGATCCGCATGCACGTCGCGATCGGTGCCGAGCCCAATCACACTGACGGTGATTCCGGCATCGGAATACTTTTTGACCAGCGTTTTGTAGTCCCCCGGCTCTTCGCTGTCCTGAGCGTCCGAAAACAAAATGATGTGCCGCGTCGAATACTCGCCCGCCTTCATCAGTTCTTTGCCGGCCGCGACCAATGCCTCGTAAACGTAAATGCCGCCCCCCATGCTTTGAATGCGGAGCACATTTGAGATGATCGCTTCCGGATCATCGACGTTGCGCAACGCTTGAATGACATGTGGAGCACTGTCGACCGCAAACACCGCCACCTTGTCCGACGCCGACAGCATCTTGATGCACTCCGCCGTGCCGAGATTGGCCAAGTCCATCTTTTGTTTGCCGCCGCGCACCGGCATCGACATGCTGCCGGACCGGTCGAGCGCGACTGCGATCGCGACGCGGTTCCTGCGATGCTCTTCTCGCAGTTCCATCGAGACCGGCAGGACATCGTCAAGCGGACTCTTGAAATAGCCGCCGACCCCGAAGCTGCGTTCGCCTCCTGTCACTAACAGTCCGCCGCCAAGGTCTTCGACCCACTGAGCCAGCCGCTCCATCTTCAACCGCCCGAAGTCCGCGGCGGGAACGTTTTCGATAATCACCGCCCGGTACTTGTCGAGCGAATCCTGAGTCAGCGGATGCGTCTTGCTCGACACGACATCCAACGGCAGTCGCGCCGCCTGCAGCGCTCGAACGAGATTGTCTTCCTGCCCATCGTGATTGAGCACCAGCACGCGCGGCGCTGTCTCGACTCGCACAACTCCCGCGCCGCGGTTGTTCTCTTCCAGCGGATCACCTTCGAGCACCAACTCGGCCGAGTAATTTGAGATTCCTCCCTCTTCCAGCAGATCGCGGAACAGCACGCGGTTCAGCCCAGTCACGAAATCCCGTTCAAGCTTTGCGATCTCCTGCCCGTCGCGCAACACCCGCACAGTTCCGTGAGCCTCACGGCTGGCCTGCACCCAGACCGCGAACTGAAACGGTTCGCGCGGCGAGACCGTATCCGGCAACGTCAGCGATTCGATCGCCAGATCGCCGATCCGATTCCGCTCAAACAACCGAAAGTCAACTGGTACTCCCACCTCGCGAGCACGCCGCGCGGCCGACAGAGGCGACGCTCCGTTCGCTTCGCCATCTGACATCACCAAAATCCGCGCCGGCCGAGTCGGCTCGACCAAATTCAGTGCCGACGAGATCGCATCGTTCAGATCGGACCCGTCCGGCAGAACCGCACGCGTATACGCCCCAAGCTCGCTGCTGCGAGACAGCGTGTGTTCGACCTCCGCGCGACTGCCAAACGTCACCAGCCCAATCCGATCACCGCTTTTACGATTCCGCTCGAGATCGTGAATCAACTCTCGAATCGATTGATCCGTTTTCTCCGGCAGCGATCGCGACCGATCCGCCACAATGACCACGTCGATCCCCTCGCCACCCAAATTCCATCGCGGCCCGGTCAACGCCAGCAGCAGCAGCACGAGCAACGTGACTCGCAAGATGCCCGTGAATCCCTTCGCCGATCCCCAACGCCGATACGCCAATGCCAGCGGAATCGCCAGCAGGAACAGCTCAGGAAATTGGAATTGGATCATGATCTGCTCACACCGCAGTACCGCAACCGTCAGCGAGCGGCCACCGACACCAACCCAGCCGCTCTCTGACGGTTGCGGGACGGCACTACTCACCCACTTTCAGCATCAACTCCACTGCCTCGCGCCCGGTCATACCGACGCGAATTCCAAAAGACTCCGCCTTCGGCGTGCAGCCAACGATCTTCGACTCGCACAAGTCCTCCGGCTCGGTCAACGGCTGGGCCGGAGTCCCTCTGCAGATCGCAATCGCCTGCCCGAATTCCGCTGGCGTCTTCAAATCGTAGATGCCGCAGCCGACGATCCCCGCCTTCGTCAAAATCGAGCAGTATTGTCCCTGATCCCAGCGGTTGCTGATCCCGATGGCCGAACCGTTCTCGAAGTGCAGCTCACGACTGCTGGTGCGAGGCAAAGAAGCGTTCATGATGTCAGACCATTCGACAGACGGGAGAGGATTCTTAAAACGCACGGGGGCACGTGTCACCGGCAAGTTAGAATGGCCGTGACTCAAATCTGCAACCCCTTCACGTGATTCCTCGTAAAGTCACAGGGTTTCGAACCTCAAAAGACCCTGCTCATGCGAAGACGCTTCGTCGTGCCAGGCTTGCTCCACCTGGTGCTGATCATCGTCGCCGACCACATCGCCACGCGAATCCGCGAGCGCACCGAACGTGTTTAATGGCTCACCAGTGACATCCTCGAGATCCTTGAGCGCTAACTTCGATCAGATGCCTACTGTTTGCTCGGTGTAACTCTCCAGGATTTTTTCCAGCACGACGGAGTCCTATGTTTTCGGGCAAGCGTCGATCAAGGACTGCACCTGGATCTTCAGCATCGCCCGCTTCGACCTGACATTCTAAGACGATCCGCGACCTGCCGACGTCGGGACACTGATTCTGCAGAGAAGCGGCCACACATTGGCTCACGAAACCTGCCAAGTCTTCAGCGCACAATACGGCATCTTCTATTGGTATCCCGTTAACGGCAGCAACAACCTCACCCAGAGTGATTCGCGGCCGATGCAGCTTTGTCCGGCCTGCCTGCGAAAGCTGCACGCGATTGCGGGCTTCGCTCCGGTCGAACGAGATCGCAAGCTGCAGGAGGTCTATCAACCGTTTGGATTTACCGACGAGGCAACTTGGGTGCAACGTCGGCGACAAACCGTGAGAGGCGAATAGCTCCATCAAATGAGCACGATCCGCGAGCGAGTAGTGCGTCGGATCGACCACTTGCTAGCGCGTCGTGCTGGTGTGTGGCGCATCTCCACATTGAAGCTTCACGCCGCAGCGTTCGCCGTTGGACTGAAACTCTTCGGCAGGCAGCCGATCACGATCACGACCAGTTGACTAACGACGAACAACGCCAGGGCCAGCAAGATCCCTTCCGTGAATCCGTAGCTGTGCAGGCCGACGCCGAGTTCGTTGACTCCGAACCACGACCACGCGGTCGCGATGTTGCCGCCGATCGACAGCACTGCCATGCCTCGGTCTTTAACCATCGCTCCCCAGCGAGCGTGCAGAACGACCGCGTTCCACAGCACGATGATCAGCGCGCCGTTTTCTTTCGGATCCCAGCCCCAGAAGCGGCCCCAACTATCATCGGCCCATAAGCCACCAAGCACCGTGCCGACAAAGCTGAAGAAGATTCCAAAACAAAGCGTGCCGTACAGCATTCGCGAGAGGTTCGTCTGCAGCTCCGGCGTCAGAGGCTCGGCGTTGCGGAAGCGTGGTTGAGCCGAAGCCCAAGCAGTCACCGCAAAACCCAAGAATCCCGCCATCAGTCCGCCCCACTTCACCGCATTCGCGGAGAGGCTGACTTCCGTGAATGATTCAATCGTCTCGGCAATCGGACTGGGGAGCAGCACACACACGGCCACAATCATTCCGGCCATCGCAAATCCAAATCGGATCGGAGTCCGCAGCGCGAGGTACATCAAACCGATCATGCCCGACAAGAACGTCGTCGCGTAACCGAGATTGATCGTCGTCACGTGCGTCGCTAACCAGAACTGTGTGTCAAGGACCGCAACCAGCACGGTGAAGGTGTCTCCGTCGCCGCCGAGGAAGTGTGCGATCAACAACGTCATGAACCCGCAGGCCGACGCTAGAATGTTGCCCACGCCGAGTTGATAAACCCGTTCAAAAATCAAGCTCAGTAGCACGATGCCCCAGCCGATGAAGACCGCGGTGGAATACAAATTCGTCACTGGCGGACGTCCCGAAATGATCATCCGCGCGATCAGCGCAAACATGTGCAGGCTGAACGTCAAAGCGATCATGGCGAAAGCCGTGCGGTTGAGCAGTCGCGGGAATCCGAGCATCGCCACTCCGGCGACCAAGAAAGACAGGAAGTACAACATCGATGCCAGCAGGAACGGTTGAAACGAGTTGAAGAAACACTCGAAGCCAATGCGACTCATGCCGACCCCGCCGAACGAGCGATCCTTCAGCGAATCACGATACCGCGAGACTGCTGCGTTGAAATCCGAGGCCTTGCTCTCTTCGTAGCTCTTCAAGACGTCTCGCCACGCGGCCACTGCGGGATTGACTGGGCGACGATCTCCGGTTGTCAGTGCCTTGAATTCGTCCTGGGTCGGGGCATCGAAGTTGGCCACCTTGATTTTCTCGACATCCGGATAGCGTTTCGCCAGCCACTGCCGAGCCTGCGTGTAATACCGGTCTCCCGCCACTTGCATTTGCCCTCTGGCAAGGGTTCCATCAATTTGAGTGGTTGTGCTTTTGACGACGTATCGGTGTTCTGGCCGGCTGTCGATCGGTTCCAGAATCTCGGACAACGGCAGGTAATCCCATTGATCTTGATCGTCCGAACCGGGCAACGGCGGCAGCACAAACGGCAGCCGACTTCGCTTGAGCGCGGCATGGAAATCCACCGCCCGATCCATCAGGTCCAACGGAGACTGGGCCTTCAGATCGGGTGTGTCCGCAAAACGCATCAGCGAGCCATACAAACCGATTTTGCGATCAAACTCGATGATCTTGCGATCTTCGACGCTCAAGTTCCGCGTTTCTTTCGCGTTGGCCTCTTCGGCCTTTTTCGTCAGCTTGCCAACGCGAGTCTCTTCGAGCGGTACGAGTCGTTTGCCTTTGGAATCCAGTTCGTCGGGCTGTTCGACAATCTCCGCCAACGAGTACCGGAAGCCCTTGCGGGCCTGCAGATTCAGGGCCTTGAGCACTTCCAGATTGTCGATGCGGATCACTTTATGATGCTTCGCCGCCGACGGTTGAGCGATCATATCCATTAACCAGCGGATCGCCGGTTCGGTGCGGGTTTTCGTTTTGCCGTTCTCTTGATCTTCGAATTTGAACGTCTCACTGCCGGAGACGATTCGCAGCATGTTGCGAGCGTAAGTGTCGAGCGGTTTGACTCGGCCATCAACGACGACGGGCAGATGCCCCACCGCTGCATAGTCGAAGGTGTTCCCCTTCAGCGCCGGAGCTTTCGTCTTGCTTCCGACCCACAACGCCAGGAACGCAACCACCACGATCGGCACCCAACGGGCCGCTCCATCGACAACAACCGCCGCCGTCACAGCCTTCGCCTGGCGACTGCGGCGATCCAGGAACCGCAGCAACGTCACCGAAAACTGAAACAGCATCCCGACCGCCACGATCATGCAAGCGACATACGGAATCATCCAACCGCTGTTCGTCACCAATTGCAGCGTCGTGTATTCCCGGCCTCCCGCCTGCGTGTAGCCGCTCTGATAAAACGTCTCGCCGGCATACCGCAGCGGGTTGTTCATCCAAACGTGATGCTCGAAATCCTTGCCGCGTGACTCATCGACGATACGGATGTCCGACGAGTAATTCCGCGCGGTGCTCGTGCCGAGATAATTCGTACCGTCCACGTCTTTCAACTCGACCGTGTACGGCTTGTAGTCGCGGCGGAACCGGAGCGACAGGCCATACTTTTTGTCGCCGACTTCAATCGTCTCGGACTTGTCTTGTTCGGAGAGATGCACCGCGACCAGGTATATCCCGATCTCCTCGCCGCCGTCGCGCTTCGTCAGCCGGACGTAGGCACCCGGCATGTCGACGTTGCTGTCGGATTCGACACCGGTCGATGCTTCGATCGGAACCAGCACGCTCGTCTTGCCGATCCCCGCGGTCGCGACGATCTTCGCATCTCCCTCGGCCGGTTGGGCCCGAGCGCTCTTGTGAAACTCCAGCACTTCGATGTCGAATGGCAGCAGCTCGTTCTTGATTTTGTCCTTGCCAATGCCTCGAGTCAGTCGCGTATCGGGAACGACGACGTGTGTCTCCGAATCAGTCCCAGCCGAGTCGACAATCGCCAACTCGGCCGAGCGGATGTCACGGGCATAGTTGGTCTTCTCACCCTCTTCGAGCGAAATCTGAGCTTCGACCGCGAACATTCCCACCAGCAGTTCGCTGAACATCATCAGCCCAATGCCGGCATGCAGCAGCACGATGCCGGCTCGCTTTTTGAAGACCATCACGCAGCCGATCAGCAGCACCACACCGGACAAGGTCCCCTTGAGCAACTGCCACAAGATCCGCATCGACGAATCGTCGAGCACATTGCCGTACACCCACAGCCACGCCAGAAACAAACCGAACGCGGTGCAGCCGGTCGCTTTGACCCAAAACGGAATCGGCTTCCGGTTCTCTGTGTCACTCTTCTCGTTGGAGTCGCTGCGAACCGTCTCGTAGACCGCATAGCCCCAAATCCCCGTGAGCACAAATTTGGACAACAGCCAAATCGCACCCCATGAAATCCAGCTGTCGGTCTGTAAGCCATCGGCACTGGAACCACTCGCCACCACCATCCACGTCGTCAGCAGACCAAGCCCGATCACGCCAACCCCCGCCCAGAGCCGATTCCCCTTCGCCTGTGCTTTGAAGCGAATCCCGTGAGCGGCCAGCAGATTCAAAAACATCACCACGCCGATGAGCCGGCCACCCGGAAACGGGATCACCATCCAATCGGGAATGTTCGGCTTGCTGGGAAAGAACGACGGCGGGAAGAAGATTTGCAGGTCGATCCACGCCAAATTGCAGCGGAAGTACTTCTCGACCACTTCCCAAATGTCCGCATTCACTTGAGCCATCGTCCCGGCCAGCACCAGAAACGTCGCCAGCGACAAGAGCGTCACCGTCAACTTCAGCGACGCCAACGGCCGCATCAACTTTTCGACCAGCGACCCGACCGCGATGTCCGATTCCGCTGATGAACGATCATTGAGCATGTCTGCTGTGGCCATGATGGTGCTCCATTGGGGAGTTGCAATTACTCCGAAGGAGTAAAGAAAACGTCAACTCACGCCAAACTATAAACCGAATTCACTACTCAAACTTCACCGACTGTACGAACGCCTCGAAGTTGGCTTTCTCTCGCTTGGCCAATTCGACATCACCAGTCAGCTTGAAGAACCACGACTGTCCGCGACGCGGAACGATGACACCCAACGTGCTCCCCGGCTTCTCCGGCTGCCCTGGCTTCTTGAATGTACCGCTCAATTCCACAAGCGTCCCATCGATGCCACCAACCGAAACAACTCTTGTGGATTTCGCCAATTCCTCTCGGGACCACGGTGCCAGGCTGAGCTGACCGCGCCAACGATTTATGTTCGCCAGCAAGTCGCCGCCGCCAAGGACGCTGACCGTTGTTCGGATAGATCGATTGCCGTCCGACGACACTTCGAACGCCGCGATTGACACACCGTCACCCGGTGCTTCATTCCAACCTTCAGGCACCGTCCATTTCGGTTGTCCAGGGGACGAAGAGGAAGGTTGTTTTGTCGGAGCCTCAGTCGCCACGAAGTTGACCAGCGTGACCTGTTTGCCGTCCACATCAAACTGCCGCACTTCGGCATCCTTGGGTTGCTCTTCGGCGGAGAGATCGGACTGCTTCTTCTCTGGCAATCCGAACTGTTCACACCAGACATTCACAATCATCAGCGGAACTTGTTCGGTCGAGCCATCGGAGGGGAATGGAAACCGCGACACACTCACCGGCAACTTGGCTCCCTCCGCATCAGCGACCAGCGTGGCGAAAGCTCTCGACGACGATGATTCCTCTTTCTGTTCGGTCCACCCTTCGGGCAACGTCCAAGTGGGAGTCCCGTTCTCCTCATCGGGGAACTTCAGCGACTGGACCAAACGGAGAAATCCCTCCATTTGGTCAGCTGCCGCGGCCCTCGGCCCTGTCAGTTTGAACAGCCAGAACGTTCGCCCTTGCGAAGCAATCGCCGCCAGCATCCGCTCGGCCCGAGGTCGGCCATGCCCGGCCGGCATCTCCCGGCTCGGCGGCACTTCTGCCACTTTGCGTTCCGAATGCGGCAGCTTCTTCACCGTGTACCGCTTGATCTCATCCCGGTTCTGGCAGCCGGACAGCAACAGACTGAGCACAGCACCAAGCGCGAACCACGGTCGGATACCAACCGTGCGAGGAACAGACGAGGGACAAGCGCGAAACCTCATGCCGAAACCTTGTGATGTTGAGGCGGGCCGAACAGGGCGGGACATCGGCCATCGCCGACGCAGACTCAGGCGGGAAAACAGCTGGATTCTACGGCTCGAACTTCGGCAAAGTCCAGAAACGCCAGAAATCCGTCAC